>CALIMV010000350.1 GCA_938045275.1 uncultured Granulosicoccaceae bacterium | reverse complement strand
CCTTTAATTCCTTTAATTCCTTTAGTACCTTCAGTTCCTTCGGCACCCTCGGCTTCATCGATATCTGGTACTTGCGAATCTGGTTTTTTCGAATCTGCAGCAGCTGCAAGCTCCGGATGTTGATCTGTTGACCCTGTTGAGCAACCTTCGGTCCAGTTATAATCGTATCTCGAAGATTGCTTGTATTGTCTATGAACAATTCTTGTAGGAAAATAGGTATCGGCACTAAAAAACAATTTACTGGTCTGCGGATGCGGTAAGCACTGTTTTCTGAATAGCGACGAATAATCAGACTCATAGAATACGTAGGGCGAGTCATCGTGTTTGAATGCATCAAAAACAAAGCGCTCTTTTTGTTCACCCAAAAAACCAAATGCCTTGAACCCTTGCCAGTCAATCGGAGAGTCAGCATGAGCTATTCTCTTCTCCACGGTATTGCCAACACGGGTAAAGTCATAAAACGTATTGTCGAGAAATATTTCACAATAATTCCATTGCAAAACAACATTCTCAATATCTAATGTAATTTCCGGGAAGCGTTTACTCGCCGTATTCAAGGCATGAAGGGTGATATCTAAGGTTGCTGCGTGCAATGACGGAGAATTGCTTGTCCCAAACCATTCATTCGGCAAACCGTTCCGTGACAGATTTATGCCTCTGAAGGATTCGAGCAGAGTTTTAGCTTCCTGTGTTGTTGCTGCACACTCAAGCTGCTTGGACAAGGACAAGAGCGAAGGTGTGTTTTCATTTGCGGAAGTGCTCTGCACACAGTTAAAGTAGAATAAGATTAACCACGTTACTGATGAGACTGTCGCGTTTACTCGCGTGCGCATTTCACTTAATCTGATAAACTTGAATGTATCAGAAGGTCTGATTTCAACTGAACGTCGTGTTTATCTGTCTCAAATCTTGGCAATAGCGGGCCATATTTTTTATACAACAAACCGCTCATGATAACGCCATTGGTATTGGAAGTCGTTACATCATTATATCCAGCACCATTTTCGTAAATACCTGAATACCAGCCTTTGTCTTCATCGTAAGCTGATTCAACTGCAGTCATCAGAACTGCACTGTATTCATCTTCAGGATAAAGCAGTGCCATTGAAATGGCTGCTTTCGTCGATATCGTTTTCAATTCATCGTACGGGACATCACTGCTATTTGTAGTTTGCCAAAATTCCCCAGCGTTGTAGATTGTGTTATACAAAAACCAAGGCTCTTGGTTAATATTGTCTTCCGAAATTGCAGTTACAATACCCGTTTTTTGCCACCGTTTTTTCTGTACATCAAAGATATTTCTAACCAGAGACTTATTGTCGTCATCAATGCCAGACTCCATTGCGTCCATGGTGTACGACTCGGTCAATACGTAATTATTGGCATGAAAGTCTCGTGGGTCGCGCGTATCGTGTGCAATATTTACACCCATAATCTCTACATTGCCACGATATTTATTTTTATAGCTTGCCGCTTCAGATGCATCAAAGCCGTATTTCTCGAAAATTTTCCCAGCGTATTGCTCATAGCCCAAACGCCCTTCCTGAAGCACTCTAATTTCGCCTGGGTTGTTCTTGCTTAGTGCTAAGCCATACATTTTTTCGTTCTGTATAATACGATCAAAATTCCAGCGCGACAGCGTGCTTTCAACAGCACTTTTGTACTTCGGATGCATGCCACTTAGCGTTTGCGCCCAGGACATTAATCGCGCTAAGTCAAGAGCAGATACTCCTATACCTTTCTCAGATGGCTTATTGGCATAGTCAACCATTGCCAAGGTTTTTGTGTTGTATACCTTATTTGGTGCCTCATCATTAAATAGCTCCATACGAGATAGCGAGCCAAGCATGGCCATTACTCGATCATCAAATTCTTTCTTGTCGATAAAACCAAAATCGTGTGCGGTAATGGTTGCCGCCAATGCAGAACCGGTATCCCACATAGTTGTCGATGGATAATTATTTACAGCATTTACCAACCCAGTTTCAGGGTTGTAGTTATTTTCAAAATAGGTCCACGCTGTTCTGGCCATTTTCACATCGGCTTCGCACAAGCCACCATCGGCACAACTCTTCAGATTTGTTGTTGCTGTTGATGTTAACGGATTGGATGAAGCGACGTTCATACCGGCGGGATCAGATGATGCAGATTGCTCTTCCTGCATACCAAGAAGATAGATAATGAGCGCACCGAGGGCGACTCCTGCCACCGTTGCTATCATCGATTTACGGATTGACCCCTCACTTCCCTTTGATTGTGATTTCGATTGTGATTTCGATGTTGATTTTGATGGTGTGCTGTAATCTTGTATATTCATTGTACGTTATGTTTGACCTGATTTGTCTGCACGCTCGACTGAGGTGCAATTGCAATAGGACCTATCCAGGGCAATGGTCCCAATCCCACAATCCAGGCTATCGCTTTGGCTTTACCTATTGCCATAGTGATGCCCAGTGATAGAAACGCTGTTAAGCAGTATTTAAGGAATACATACCAATCCGGTTTAATTGATGCGCCGATAAACGCGACATCAACAATGTCCATAATGGCGGGATGAATCAAATACATTCCAAAAGAAAAGCAAGACCATTTCGACAGGCTATCTGGCCAGCTCAGAAACCAAG
This sequence comes from uncultured Granulosicoccaceae bacterium, assembly GCA_938045275.1. GTDB lineage: Bacteria > Pseudomonadota > Gammaproteobacteria > Granulosicoccales > Granulosicoccaceae > Granulosicoccus. The sequence continues at coordinate 43,512 of CALIMV010000350.1, read as the reverse complement.
ACGACATAAATGCAGCGAGAACTGCACATGGCAACAAATAATGTCCGTAGTAGATAATTCCGCGTCTTACTATAAATTCGCCTGCCACACCAACTTTCTGAGCATAAATGAGCTTGATTAAAAATCCAATAAAGACAAAAAACAGGCTTAAACCAAACAGTGCTTTCGCCAAATCAGGTTTAATTCCACGCTGCCAAAATCCAAACAAGCTATAAGCAAAGAATCCATAGCCGGTATAGGTCATGATTTTTATAAAACGAATTGCGTATTCGCGCAACACTGGATCATTTATTGTGCCCCACACCCATTCTGAAACTGCGAAATTCAAATACAGCATTGGAACAACGAGCAAACCAAGCAACGGGTACCCGATCGCTAATTTGTACAGTCGGTGAAACAGTAATAGTAAAAATAATGTGGGTAGAAAATGCATATGAAAATTAGCATTCCCAAGCAAGAAAAATCCTACCCAATGTTGTAGTGAGCCAATTTGCTCAACAATAGCCTGGTCGTAACCAAAATGGCTGGCTTTGTACAGCCGAAAAAACACGTAGAACCCAGTCCAGAATGCAAACGGTACCAACAACCTTTGAGCCTGTTGAAGCATGGTTGGAGCGAACTGTAAGGATGATTTCGTTAGCTTTAACGACAATAAGAACAAGGACACCAGAATGAAAAATTCTGTACTGGCCATCTCAGAGACGCTACGCATTAATACAGGGAACACACGATCATGCGCAGCTGCTTGACTAAAAGCACCACCTGTAGAATCGCTCGAGGTGTGAATACCAATAATGCAAAACGCGGCAGCCAATCTTGCACCATCAAGCCAGTTCATACGCCCGGCGGCAGTATTTACCTGCTCCGCGCTCATTGGTGTACAACCCTGACTTTTGCTAATACGTTCACACTATCCATGACGTCTATGCCGGGATATTGGCCAGTCTTTTTTCCTTGCGCAAACCAATTTTCGATTCGTGTTTGCGCTGCAGCATTGGCTGACAAAAGTTCTATTGTATATTTGTAGCCTTTTCCAGGACTGGTTTTTTGAGTTCGTCGAAACGAGGTTGGTTCAGTGCCAAGTCGTAGCTTGGGCCAAAAATGATTGTTCACACGTTCAACTAGATAGACTGTTTCATCGTTGGGTATGGAATCAATTCGACCACTCACTTCAAATTCGTCGTCTACTAAAACGCCAGCAACTGGAAAGTTAAAATAGGCATGTTCGGACTGGTATCCTATTCCGTCATCACGAGCTACTCCACCACTGACGAAAACAATCTGGGATAAGAAACCCGCCACTAAAATCGGCATGCAAGCGACCATGAATACGTACAGTGCGCGACTGTAGGCAGCGATTGTGGCGAAATTTGATTCGTTGAGCGATTTCATTGTGGGGTACTATTAACGGCTATGGCTGAGACTGCTTTTCCAGTACCTCGAGAAGCACTTTCTGTATTGTTTCGCTGTTGCCTGAATAGTCGCCGCGATTCCACTTCGCCGCAAGAATATCGATTGGTGCCATGAGATCGCGTAATTCGTCTTTACTGTTTTCCCATTTTTCACTGGTTTTCCAAATGGCCGTCTTTGTGGACTCTAATAATTTTGCCGCCTCTGTTCCCTGTTTTTCTGATGCGGCTAGATCCGCTTTTAGGACAGTGTCATACGCATTTTTCAGCGGTTCTGCTTCCATCATTTTTACTACTTGCTGATTTTTCTGTACCTCTTGCTGTTTTTTTACTTTCTTTGGTTTCTGAGCAATTGGCGCTTTGGCACTAGCGAGCTTCAGTTTGTCAGCAGTGAGTTTATCCAGGCGTGACATGAGCTCATGGCTATTCGATTCAGTCTGTGCCAAGGCATCGGCAAGTTCAGCACGCAAGTCGGCTATTGCACTTTGAAATTCTGCCTGCTCGGCATTCATTGCGCGCTGTGTGTGGAGCAGTTGTGCTGAAACCCACGTCAATACCATCAGTGTGGCTATACTGAACATCTTAACTAGCATCTCAATTACCGATTTGACCAAAAGAAAATCAGGTGCAATAAAACCCGATTAATCGTGTATCGGCGCACTAAGGATGAACTTTTAGCTAATTGGGAATTGTTGTACGCTCACATCTCAGACAACGTGTTGGCTGGCGGTATTCGGCTGGAATTTACGTTATTTGTGATCGTTTAGCTAAAGTTTTCGTCAAGCCGACCGATCCGACGTGGGCTCTCGGTGAAATGGGCGTTCAAATAGCCCAAACGGCTGTGCCGTTTGTCGAACCCTGGGTTCAAATCCCTCTCATGGATGTAGGTTGATTAATTGGCTGAAATTTTGGCGCCCACGAATATGACGAATATTAAATTGGGGCATCCAACCCGCAGACCATTGCACGAGTGTTAATAGAGGGATTGACTCGGCTGCGCCTCGGGGCTCCGCCCCAACGCAAGCTGGCTTGCGTTGCCCAAACGGCGTTCGCCGTTTGTCGAACCCTGGGTTCAAATCCCTCTCTTGGCGGGAATAAATACACTACCTGAAGTTAATGCGTGGGATGGATTTTGTTTCTTCATAAACTGGCGGAGAGAGAGGGATTCGAACCCTCGATACGCTTTAAAACGTATACTCCCTTAGCAGGGGAGCGCCTTCAGCCACTCGGCCACCTCTCCGGAGGTGTTATTAGCAAGTTACGCTAATGTCGCACTGTTACAGCGGGTTGAGACAATACCGTACAGTGTATTGGCAGTAAATTTTGGAGTGAATTGGCGCGCCCGGAAGGATTCGAACCTCCGACCGCCTGGTTCGTAGCCAGGTACTCTATCCAACTGAGCTACGGGCGCGTAACTCCAAGCCGCGAATTATGGCGCGTACACCACATATCGTCAACAACCTGTGACGATTATTTCGATTTTAATTCGGTTATTTCGAGAAACGCTGCTAATTCGCTTGAAAATGAACGTTTCTGCTTACATTTACGCCCCTGTAATAGAGGCTTCACGAAACAGAGCGACTTTAGCAGAATTGAACTGCGCGCTACAGATTGGGCACTGATGCCAGGTATGAATTGCGCCGTGCAGATCTTACCTTTGGCTGTATTCTCTACTCGCCCTCTTCTACAACCGCATCAAGAAGTGCAGATTCCTCTTCCGCTTCTTCCTTTTTTATTCGCTCGTAAATTTCCTCGCGATGAACTGCTATCTCTTTTGGTGCGTTAACACCTATTCGAACCTGGTTACCTTTCACTCCAAGAACAGTAACAGTAACTTCGTCACCGATCATTAGCGTCTCTCCAACCCTGCGAGTGAGTATCAACATACTTTTACTTCTCCAAGTCTGCATTCACGCTGGCTAGTGCGTAAACAGTGTATGAAGTATGTCAGCTTCTTGTGTTGCTTGTCGCAACGTCGACACATCAATCGATTAAATTCACACTCCCGAAACGTTCCGTCATTACTTCGTCATTAAAAACCTATGTTAGACGAGACCTAGTACGTTATATATTGCCGTATTAACGTGAATCAGCTCGTTTGAGTAGGTTCTGCCAATTCAAACTCCTCATGTAAGGAACGAACACCCAGCTCAAGAAAGTTTTCATCGATCACCACCGAAATTTTTATTTCTGATGTAGTGATCATACGAAGATTAATTCCGTTGTCCGCAAGTGCTTTAAACATGCGGCTCGCTATTCCAGCGTGTGATCGCATACCGACACCCACTATTGACAGCTTCACGATGCGATCATTACCATGTATTAGCTCCGCTCCAAGCTCATCTTGACGGCTCTTCAGAAACTCTATTACCCGCCCATACTCATCTCGATGAACCGTAAAAGTAAAGTCAGTTAACCCATTCTCACCAATATTCTGCAGAATTACATCGACTTCGATATTCAAATCGGCAATCGGACCCAGTATTGAATACGCAATACCAGGCTTATCTGCCACGCCTGCAACTGTAATCTGTGCCTCATCCCGATTGAATGCTATTCCCGAAACAAGCGCCTGTTCCATTTGGTTTTCCTCATCATCTAGCGTTATTAATGTCCCGTCACCTGGTTCAAAGCTTGAAAGAACTCGCAACGGCACATTATATTTGCCAGCAAACTCTACTGCCCTGATTTGCAGTACTTTTGAGCCTAGGCTAGCCATTTCAAGCATTTCTTCGAACGTAATTTTTTCCAGGCGCCGGGCACGGCTCTCTACTCTGGGGTCGGTGGTGTATACACCGTCAACGTCGGTATAAATTTGACACTCATCGCAACCCAGCGCTGCCGCCAATGCAACGGCTGAAGTATCTGAGCCGCCTCGTCCCAACGTCGTAATATTGCCGCGTTCATCGACACCTTGAAATCCAGCGACTACTACTATGTGTCCCTGTTCGATATCGTTCATGATTGGTGCTTTGTCTATATTGATGATGCGAGCTTTGCTATGACTGCTGTCCGTCAAAATTCGGACTTGTGAGCCAGTGTAGGAACGCGCTTCCACGCCAAGCTCTTTTAACGCCATTGCCAACAATGCAATCGTGACTTGTTCACCTGTCGATAACAACACATCGAGTTCGCGAACATCAACCACTGCGGGCATCATTTCGCGCGCCAGCGCAACCAATCGGTTAGTCTCGCCTGACATAGCAGACACCACTACCACCACATCGTCGCCTGATTGCTTTGCAGCAACCAGTAACTTGGCTACGTGTTTGATGCGCTCGACAGTGCCAACCGACGTACCGCCGAATTTTTTTACCAGAAATGCCATTTAACCATTGCCAACGTTGAACCTATATACACACGCAACTTGCTGCACTTATGCTGTAGCGTTGCTAACCCACTCGCGCGCTTTTACAAATGCCGTATCGATGTTGGCTAGCGAGTCAGCCCCGCCCTGCGCCATATCTGCCCGACCACCCCCGCGACCACCCAATGCTTGGGTGACGACTTTCATCAAATCGCCGGCCGTTAGCTGTGCATGCAAGGACTTACTTACAGAAGATACCAATACAGCCTTACCCTGATGCTCGCTGGCAAGCACAATTGCGCTGTCACCCAGTTTTTGCCTAAGCTCGTCCATTACGGAGCGTAACGCTTTTGCATCACTACCATCAATGGTTTGAAACAGGGCTGTGACACCGTTCAGAGTTTCAGCGTTATCCGATAGGCTCGAACCGGCTTGCGCGACAAGTTTGCCTTGCAATTGCTCAACCTGTCTTCCGAGTTCACGTTGTCGTTCTTGCATCTGTTTAAGCTTTGGCAGTACTTCTGCTGGAGAAGTTTTAAGCATGGTGGCGATGCTTGAGAGTTGTTGTTGCAAGTGTTGTGTGTGTTGTAAAGCAACTTCACCACTAACAGCTTCAATTCGACGAACCCCGGCTGCAACGCCAGTTTCAGCCGTTACCTTCACTGCGCCCAGATCTCCGGTTGCTTCAACGTGCGTGCCTCCGCAGAGTTCGATGGACTGATCTCCCAATGTAACAACTCGCACCTCAGAACCGTACTTCTCTCCAAATAATGCAATAGCACCAGCAGCTACCGCTTCGTCCATGCTCATCTGCTGAGTAACACAAGGGCTATTACGCCTGACTTCTTTATCAATCCACTGCTCCACTTGAACCAGTTGTTCAGGCGTTACAGGACTTGAATGAGAAAAGTCGAAGCGTAAATGCTGGTCATTAACCAGCGACCCTTTCTGTTCGACATGAGCACCTAGCACCTCACGCAATGCACCGTGTAATAAGTGTGTTGCTGAATGGTGTCGTTTAATCTGAGAGCGACGCTCGCTATCAACTTTAGCCTTGATATTATCGCCAACCGCCAGCTTGCCCGATTCAAGTACACCGGCGTGCATAAATGTAGTTCGTGATTTTTGGGTATCAATTACTGAAAACCGCAATGAATCATTACTCAGAGCACCTGTGTCACCAACCTGCCCTCCTGACTCTGCATAAAATGGCGTTTGATCAAGCACTACCCAGGCATTTTGTCCTTGTTGAACTTCATCAACTGCTGCACCATCTACATACAGCTCTGCAATAGTTGCATTTGAGTCAAGCACATCGTAGCCAAGAAAATTCGTACTCGAATCGGAAACAGGTAATTCACCACCAGTTACCCCAAAGTTGCTGGCTGCACGTGCGCGCATGCGCTGCGCCTCCATATGTTCTTCAAAGCCAGCTTGATCAACCTCGAGTTCACGCTCACGAGCAATATCGGCAGTCAGGTCGACTGGAAAGCCGTAAGTGTCATACAGTTTGAAAACCACGTCCCCGGGAATCACCTTGGTTGACAAGGCAGCCACCTCATCATCAAAGATTTTCATACCCGCTGAAAGTGTTACAGCGAATCGCTCTTCTTCTTTTAACAGCTGCTCCTCGACTGTATGTTTGGCAGCAACAAGCTCTGGGTATGCCGTTCCCATCTCTTTAATCAAAGCAGAAGTGAGCTTATGGAAAAAAGGTGATTCAACGCCCAACTTATGCCCATGACGAATGGCTCGACGAATGATTCGTCGCAACACATAGCCTCGCCCTTCATTGCTAGGAATAACACCATCTGTAATCAGGAACGCGCACGATCGAATATGGTCGGCTATGACATTTAATGAAGCGCTTTCAAGGTCTTTAGTGCCGGTAATATTGACAATGGCTTGAATCAAATTTTTGAATAAATCTATTTCGTAGTTGCTATGAACGTGCTGTAAAACTGCAGCGGTGCGTTCCAGGCCCATGCCAGTATCCACACACGGTTTTGGCAAAGGCGTCATCGTGCCATCGGCCGACCTGTCATATTGCATGAATACCAGGTTCCAGATTTCAATAAACCGATCACCATCTTCTTCAGGTGAGCCAGGTGGCCCTCCCCAGACTTCCTCACCGTGATCATAGAAAATCTCGGAGCACGGACCACACGGCCCGGTGTCACCCATCATCCAGAAGTTATCTTTGGCACCAATCCGAATAACACGCTCTTTTGGAATACCAATCTGATTAATCCAGATATCTTCGGCTTCATCATCTTCTTCAAATACAGTAATCCAGAGCTTTGAAGCCGGCAGACCAAGATCGTCAGTTAAGAATTTCCACGCATATTGAATGGCATCTTCTTTGAAATAATCGCCAAAGCTGAAATTTCCCAGCATTTCAAAAAACGTATGGTGCCGAGCGGTGTAACCCACGTTATCTAAATCATTATGTTTGCCGCCAGCACGGACACAGCGTTGAGAGGTAGTCGCGCGTTTGTAGTCGCGCACCTCATCTCCGGTGAACAAATCCTTGAACTGAACCATGCCAGCATTAGTAAACAGCAGTGTTTTATCGTTGCCTGGCACCAGGGAACCCGATGCAACAACTTCATGCCCATTTGAGCTGAAGAAAGATAAAAATCGTTCGCGTATTTCTGAGGTAGTGACCATGCTATGGCGCCAGAGCATTAAATTGATACCCTGAATTGTAGCCCAGTGTGTGCCCAGGGCGGGTTATCAATTACTACATGCGTCCTGTTGTTGCTGAAAAATCGCCAGGCAAGGCTCGAGGAGAGAAGTTTGGTTATTCCAAATGAACGACGAGTAACAAAGCCTGGGGGATTTTCAGCGGCAACCCGCAGGGCTGGGTCCCATTTTCCGTCCAGCTGTGTTATCGCTCGCTTGTGTAGCACAACTACACGCACTCACGATGCCTTGCTGGGCGGAAAATGGGACCCAGCAGGACACATGTAGTAATTGATAACCCGCCCTAATCAGACACAGTTTCTGAAGTCAATCGTATTGCCGTTATGGAATCAGTGGAAGAAAAACCTCGTCTATTCAAAAAACGGGCACACTTGCCCATGAAGATTTGGTCAATATCTGATGATGGGGTGCTAAATTGCTGGGCTGAAAATTTGGACAACAACGCATCGCTTGCCACTGATGACCAGTCAACGCCACGATCTCGAATTGCCGCCTGAATTGCTTCGCGACTTTGTGAAGACTCGATGCCGCGAGCGCTGAGCTTAGCGCTTATCAGCAAGGGTCCGTAGTTCTTGCGCAACAGAGATTCCGCGTACAGATTGGCGAAGCGCTCATCGCTCTGGTAGCCGGAAGTGGCGAGTTTTTCTAGAGTGTCTTCTATTGTTTCTGAAGAATATCCACTATCGCCTAGTTTCTTGCGAAGCTCGGCCGCCGAATGTTCCCGATTGCCCAGCAATTTGATTGATTTTGCATAAGCCTGTCGTGCAAGTTCTTCTGGTTTGAGGTTCGAGTCGACTTGTTTCTTTTCTCGACCCGTCCTCATTTCAATAGCTCACTCAACTTGTTATAGCTTATATGGCTTGTATGGCTTGTATGGCTTGCTTAACTAAATCGATTGGCCAATGTGACAGTGTCGTCAGACCTGGACACATCGACCAATTTTTCGACCAATTTTTCGACCAATTTTTGCCAGTACCAGTTCTATGCCTCAGCTTCTGCTTCAGCTTCCAGCTTCGCCTGCTTCTTATCGTCAGGACTTTTGCCATCTGATTGTTCATTTTCAGCCGCTGGTTTGAGCAACAAAGCACGCACCTTATTATCAATTTCGTCGGCAATGTCTGGATTCTCTTTCAAAAATTGGCGAACATTTTCTTTGCCTTGTCCAATGCGATCGCCCTGATAGCTGTACCAAGCACCGGCCTTATCGACAATACCGTTCTTTGAGCCGAGATCGATTAGTTCACCTTCTCTTGAAGTACCTTCGCCGTACAGTATTTCGAACTCGGTTTGACGAAACGGTGGAGCCATTTTGTTTTTCACGACTTTAACGCGAGTCTCGTTGCCAACAATTTCATCACCACGCTTAATTGCACCAATTCGGCGAATATCTAGCCGTACTGATGAGTAAAACTTAAGCGCATTACCGCCTGTAGTAGTTTCGGGACTACCAAACATAACTCCGATTTTCATACGGATTTGGTTTATGAAAATGACGGATGTATTCGTACGCTTGATGTTACCGGTGAGTTTGCGCAGTGCCTGAGACATCAAACGCGCATGCAAACCAACGTGTGAGTCACCCATGTCACCCTCGATTTCGGCTTTGGGTGTTAGTGCAGCTACAGAATCGACCACGATGATGTCTATGCCGCCGGAACGCACCAGCATATCGACAATTTCCAACGCCTGATCGCCAGTGTCTGGTTGAGAAATAAGCAGATCGTCAACGTTCACACCGAGTTTGGCCGCGTAGACTGGGTCGAGAGCGTGCTCTGCATCAATAAACGCTGCGGTACCACCCGCTTTTTGACACTCTGCAATAACCTGCAGAGTCATTGTGGTTTTACCTGAGGATTCAGGACCATATATTTCGCAGACACGGCCTTTAGGCAAACCACCTATACCCAAGGCTACATCCAGGCCTAAACAGCCAGTAGAAATGACTTCAATTCCACGCGTATCCGTCGCGTCCCCCATGCGCATAATTGCACCTTTACCAAACTGTTTTTCAATTTGGCCAAGCGCAGCTGTCAGGGCTTTTTTTCGATTGTCGTCCACGTTCGTCTCCTTTGTGAAAGTGCTACGGAAATGCCACTCCTTGGGCGTTTAACCGTGAACGGATTATTTCACAAAATGCGGACTTCGTGTACCAATTGGCAAAAAAAATACTGTAAATATTTTTAGTTGTCTACTTTTTCCATGCAACTGACCAAAGTCCCGGGTTTAACCTTGTCCTGTTCTTCGCACAGCAGTTTAAGCTCTTCTTTAATTTCTTCTTCACGCTCCAATCGAGCAGCCAGTTCCCGGTCTATCTCAATTTTCTTTTGAGCTGTATCACTGTGATTAGCGGTGTCTTCAGCTAACAGCTTCTTGGCTTCTTCCAACTGAGCTTTAATCTCAGCGAGAGTCTCAGCCGCATCTGCAGCGAACACATTATTACTATGCACAATAATAGCTACTATAAAGGCGCATGTCGCCAGGCACCTTGCAATGTATTTTGGCATTAGTCTCATCTCCGTCATTTGCAACATATTTACTTGATATATTATGCCGATCGTACCTGAAGGATCGTACCACGCAACGCCTCAATTAGCGTACATTCGCGGACATTTGATCGGTCGCCATCGAACAGGTAGCACTGGCTCCGAACGTCTCCATTGGCCAATGCCCAGCCAATCCAAACCGTACCCACTGGCTTATCTTTCGAGCCACCACCGGGCCCTGCAACACCACTAACGGCTACGGCCACATTCGCTGCTGCTATTCGACACGCTCCAAAGGCCATGGACTCCACAACCTGCTCACTGACAGCACCATATTGCTGCAACAACGCCTCGTCAACATTGAGCAGCTTTATTTTTGCCTGATTTGCGTAGCTGACCACACCTTGATGAAACCACTCCGAGCTTCCGGCTACCTCGGTTAAGGCAGCAGCAATCAGGCCACCTGTACAGGATTCGGCCGTTGTAACAGTCCACGACTTATCGATTAACAGTGCAGAGAGTTCCTCAACCAATTGTGTAGTAGATTTAGAAAAAGCAGGCATTCTATGTGTCCGAAATTGCGTGACAGGCGGCGTGCGTTGGTACACTAGCACGCATGGCAGCGAGCAACCACACACCGATGATGCAACAGTATCTCGGCATTAAAGCAAAACATCCGAACACCTTACTATTTTATCGGATGGGAGATTTCTACGAACTTTTCTACGAAGATGCAAAGCTTGCCTCGGAACTACTTGATATAACGCTGACCGCGCGCGGCAAAAACGGTGAAAACCCGATTCCAATGGCTGGCGTTCCTTATCACGCGGCTGATAATTACCTTGGTCGCTTGGTTCGACGAGGACAATCAGTTGCCATTTGCGAACAGACTGGTGAAGTAACTGGAAAAGGTCCCGTTACACGCGAGGTGGTTCGTGTCGTCACTCCCGGTACACTCACTGAAGAAAGCTTGTTGAATGCCAGTGATGTGGCCGTGCTTGTGGCAATAAGTGAAGTTGGCAATCAATACGGCCTGGCAACTTTGGATGTGGCCAGTGGTGACTTTAGTGTACAAGAACTGGACAACGTTACAGCAGTACAAGCAGAAGTTGCGCGATTGACTCCAGCGGAAATGCTGCTCGCTGAAGACTCATCAATACGCTCGCTGTTCAACGCAAGCCTGGTTACTGCACGTGCTCCCTGGTTATTCGACGTTCAATCTTGTCGTGCAATGCTGTTAGAGCACTTTGGTACGCAGCATTTAAAAGCTTTCGGTATTGATACCTTACCGGCAGCAATTAGCGCGGCCTCGGTAGCGATAGGTTACGCACGAGAAACCCATGTCAGCGGCCTGCCGCAAATCAGACAACTACGAGTCGAGCATGCGAATAACACCATCGTTCTCGATCCGGGCACCCGACGACATCTGGAATTAACCTCAAGTGTGTCAGGTACGCAAGAACATACCTTGTTCGCAACAATCAATCGTACGACCAACCCAATGGGTACCCGTCGCCTACGGCACTGGCTGCAACAGCCAACCCGAGATCGTGGTCTGATTAGACAGCGCCAGAACGGCATCAAAGCCTTGCTTAAAGATGAGCAATTTGATGAGCTGCTACCGCTACTGAAACAAGTGCACGATGTAGAGCGCATTCTTACTCGAATACATCTTAAAAGCGTCCAACCAAGAGAATTGTATCGCTTGTATTTGAGTTTGAGCCTACTACCGGATATACACAAGCAATTACAACACATCAATTGCGATGAATTAAATTCAATCAGTGATGTATGCCAATCTCAACCCGACGCTCACGACTTGTTGGGCAGAGCCATTATTGAAAGCCCACCGGCAATCATTCGTGATGGCGGTTTTATCGCTCCAGGTTTTGATGCAGAACTAGACGAACTTAGCCAACTAAGCACAAACGCGTCAGATTTTCTCGAACAATTAGAGGAACGCGAGCGCAAAACCACCGGCATACAGTCGCTAAAAGTCGGTTATAACCGAGTGCATGGATTTTATATTGAAACCAATCGACAACAAGAAGCGCCGGCTCACTACATTCGTCGGCAAACACTTAAAAGCACTGAGCGTTATATAACACCAGAATTAAAAGAACACGAAGACAAAGTTTTAGGCGCGAAAGAGAAAGCACTGGCGCGGGAGAAACAGCTCTTCACAGACTTGTTGCAACAGTTACAACCCGATCTTGATCGTATCAGTGAAATCGCTCAGGCATTGGCCAGGCTCGATGCCTTGTGCAGCTTGGCTATTGTAGCCCAGCGCAACAATTGGCATTGCCCGGAATTGGTCGATGAACCTGGCATGCAAATAGAAGATGGACGACATCCAGTTATTGAAGCGATCAGCGATGAACCATTCGTCGCCAACCCCCTGCATCTGGACAGTGACACGCATATGTTGTTAATCACCGGTCCAAACATGGGTGGTAAATCAACTTTCATGCGGCAAAATGCGCTCATTGCTTTGCTGGCGCACACGGGTAGCTTTGTTCCCGCAAGCGCTGCTCGCATTGGCCCCATCGATCGCATATTCACCCGCATTGGTGCATCGGATGACTTAGCCAGCGGCCAGTCTACCTTTATGGTGGAGATGACAGAAGCTGCTCATATCTTGCGAAACGCGACGCAACACAGTCTTGTATTGATGGATGAGGTTGGTCGTGGCACCAGTACTTACGATGGTTTAGCACTCGCTGGTGCTTGTGCAGAACACCTTTGCAATGTAAACAAAGCCATGTGCTTATTTGCAACACATTACTTTGAGCTCACCGAACTGGCGAATCGTTTTAAACCGATTGCCAATGTACATCTTGACGCAATAGAACATGATGGTCGAATTGTTTTCATGCACCAAATTAAACAAGGTGCTGCAAACAAAAGTTATGGCATACAGGTGGCACAACTGGCCGGCTTACCACAAATCGCGCTACAAAGTGCGCGTGAAACGCTGGCTTCACTCGAAAACAATAAGCAATTGGACTCAAAGTTCAATGCTGATGCAACTGCGGTTAATCAAGAAAAAGTTCTACCTGTTACAACACCGCAGCTCGATATGTTCGCCGAGCCAAATGTTGTACAGAACTACGTCACTAATTTAAACCTCGATGACATTTCACCTCGACAAGCCTTGCAACACCTTTATGAACTGTCGGCATTGATCAGCTCGTCAAAATAATGCCAGCCGCACAGTTTCATGATTGATTAACGCAAGTAACGAGTCCTAATCGACAAGATAAAAAAATCAACCTGCAAAACGTCGATTTGTCAAGACCACAGTGGCAATGACACCGCTTCGCTTGCATGGTATTTTGCTGATATGAAACAGTTTTCCCGTGTTGGCCTGTTGGTCAAAGTAAATGATGAAAGTGTATCGTCAACGATCACCGAAGTGATGGAACGCATGGATGCTATGGGCATCGAAACTGCACTTTCGCACAGCACTAAGGGCTTGGTCGAAGGCGATACAGTTCCGGCCAGTGAGATCGGTAAATCGTGCGATTTGGCCATAGTTATTGGCGGTGATGGCACTTTATTGCACGCCGCCAGAGAGTTAGTTGACTACGATGTACCCATCGTTGGTGTAAATCGAGGACGGCTAGGTTTTTTGGTTGATGTTGCACCCAACAATGGGCTAGATAAACTGGAAGCCATTATCAATGGCCAATACATCGAAGAAGAGCGCATTATGCTGCACACGCGCATACTGCGCGAAGGCGAATGTGTAGAAACAGCCTATTCGTTCAACGATACCGTGGTTCGCGTACGTGATGTACTGCAAATCATGGATTTTGACATTACTATCGATGACGTTTTGGTCACTCACCAACGCGCCGATGGGTTAATCGTTGCAACCCCTTCAGGTTCAACCGCCTATGCCCTGTCAAATGGCGGTCCAATTGTAGGCCCCACAGTTAATGCGGTAGTACTACAACCAATTTGTCCACACACACTAACGAGTCGCGCGTTAATGGTTGATTCGAAAAGTCGCATACGTATGCATTTATGGGACGACCAAGTCCTTGAGGCACAGGTTGTATGTGATGGGCAGGTGTATATGGACGCCACCCTGGGCGACATGATCGAAGTCAGTTGCATGGACAAAAGGGTGCGACTCTTACATCCCGAAACGTACGATTATCATCAAATTCTGCGCGAAAAACTCAATTGGGGATAGGATAGTGTTTGGGGATAGGAACGTGATTGGGGATATGAACGTGATTGGGGATATGATAGTGGCATGCCACTAACGACCAAGCTGGCAATAGTAAGTTGGTAAACTAATACGGTTAAATTGCTGGCAGTAAAAGGAACAAACGCCCGACATGCTCAACCATATCCACATTCGTCACTTTGCGATTATTGATCAAACCGAACTCGAACTTCAGTCTGGCATGACTGCATTGACCGGTGAAACCGGTGCTGGAAAATCTATTCTTCTGGACGCACTAGGCCAGGTTTTAGGGGGACGTAGCAGCACCGACAATATACAACAAGGAGCAGAGCGAGCCGAAGTAACCGCCAGTTTTGATATCGAAAAACTGCCGCATATAAAACAATGGCTGACAGAAAAAGATCTGGACGAGGAAGATGAATGTCTGTTGCGCCGGGTCCTGACTCGAACTGGAAAAAACCGATCAACAATTAATGGCAGGCCAGTTTCTAATCAAGTGCAACGCGAACTCGGCAATCAACTGATTAACATCCATGGCCAAAACGAACATCAACAGCTTGCAAAATCTGCGGCTCAACGTCAACTGCTTGATGACTACGCGAAAAGCCCTCTACCTGTACAAGTGGCAAAAGCCTACGATGCATGGCATCAAGCAAATGAAAAGCTTATCGCCATTGCCGATAATTCCACGGCCACTCAAAACCGACTCGATCTAGTGCAATTTCAATTGCAGGAGTTTGATGCTTTGGATATAGGTGCAATTAGCATCAGCGATGTCGAAACAGAACACCGATTGCTGGCGAGTGTCGATAAATTAATGCAATTGAGTGACGATGCAATTTCAGCGCTAGACGCAGACAATGGCGCCGCAAGATACCTGACCAATGCAATATCGCCATTATCAGAATTAGTAGCCATAGATGATCGGATGCAAGAGGCGCTTGATTTAATAGAGTCTGCCAACATACAAACCGAGGAAGCGGCGAGTTTACTGCGTAACCACGCCAGTGCCATGGATCATGACGGCAACAGACTTGCATGGCTCGATGATAAACTGTCGAGCTTGCATCGCTTGGCCAAAAAGCATCATGTATCAATAAATGAATTAGATAAAGTTGAATCCAATTTGCGGGAAGAGCTTGATAATTTTAATGCGCCAGATCAGCAAATTGAGCAGCTCACTAAAGAGGTTGATGCACTACAGCAGGTGTATTTCGATCAGTCGGCAAAGCTTTCTCGACTTCGAACCCGACAGGCAAAAAAATTGTCAGAAACCATTACCGCTTCCATGCAATCGCTTGCCATGGAAGGTGGTGTACTGCAAATCGATGTAAAAAGCGACAAGTCCATTGTTCAACGACATGGTCAAGATACAATCACGTTTAATGTCAGTCCAAACCCCGGCATTAAACCAGGGGCACTGGCCAAAATAGCATCGGGTGGAGAGCTTTCACGTATAAGTCTGTGCATCCAACTAGCCACCATAGAATCTCACGCTGTAAATACGCTAATATTTGATGAAGTAGACACTGGCATTGGCGGTGCCGTCGCTGAAACCGTTGGACGATTGCTACGTGAAGTTGGTAAGCATGTGCAAGTATTGTGTGTGACTCATTTACCGCAAGTAGCTGCCCAAGCCCACAATCATTTGCGAGTTACCAAGCACGTGGAGAAAGGCACAACCAAAACCCATCTCGAATCCTTAAACAAGAAAGAAACACGAGATGAGATTGCACGCATGCTCGG
This sequence comes from uncultured Granulosicoccaceae bacterium, assembly GCA_938045275.1. Lineage (GTDB taxonomy): Bacteria > Pseudomonadota > Gammaproteobacteria > Granulosicoccales > Granulosicoccaceae > Granulosicoccus. The sequence continues at coordinate 27,663 of CALIMV010000350.1, read as the reverse complement.
TGGTACCAAAGTAACAAAGAAAACCCAACAACATGCGCAGGAAATGCTCGACAGTGCATCCACTTAAATTTTTGCACTAACTACTTATTGCTAACTGGCCGACTTGGGTGTTGTTGTAAGTTTAAAGGTATAGTTTTAATCACAACTCAATCACCAGAAAGGTTCACGGATGAATCCTTCATGTCACCGCTGCGGAGCAGCGTGTTCTGTCAAACACGGGCCTTTTAACTCATTGCAGCGGGATGAGTTGACCGCTTTTGAACATTCAAGGTTAAAACCGCTGCTGGTGGCGGTGAAGTCGAGCACGAGAACCCGCTGCATTCATTAGTCAGTAATCTGGTTCTGATTCGTGACCAAAACACACCTAATGTTTGATTTTTATATCTATTGCTGCCTACTGCTTATAGCAAATATTATTGAACCCGACACAGACCAAATCAAATAAAGACCAATCAGCGGGATTATTTCTAATAAACTGCAATCATCTATCGACTGATGATAGTTGTTCGAATAGACTCTTTCGTACAGGATTCTGGCGTGACTGTTTTAACTGTGCCAGCCCTTATCAATAATTCCCTTGAGGAGGAAGCATGACAATCACTAGAACCACCCTCGCAGTGCTGGGCGCTGTTGCCGGTACGCTACTTTTTGCCGGCCAGTCACAGGCCGCGGATTGCGAAGATCTTGTTCTTGGCTCCGCCATATCGCTTACGGGCAAGTACGCCACGAATGGTGTTCACGCTCAAAACGGTTATGAGTTTGCGATCAAAAAAATCGACGAAGCTGGCGGGGTACAAATTGGCGATAAGTGTTACAACTTCAAAGTCACCTATTACGATGACGAGTCCAAAGGTGATCGTGGTGCGACTTTGGCAGAACGGCTTATCAGTCAGGACAAAGTGCAATACATGCTTGGGCCCTATTCTTCAGGCCTGACTAAAGCCATCGCACCGGTCACTGAAAAGTACAAAATCCCCATGGTTGAAGCAGAAGGTGCATCGCGTTCGCTGTTCAACAAAGGCTACAAATACTTGTTTGCCGTACTGTCAACCTCTGAGCAGTATCTGGCCTCGGCTATAACTCTTGCTGCTGAACAAGCGGAAAAAGAAGGCAAATCAGCCGCTGACGTAAAAGTAGCAGTGGCAGTCGAAAATGACCCTTTCTCACTTGATATTCGTGCTGGTGTTCTGGAAGATGCCGAGAAACTGGGTATGCAAATCGTTATCGACGAAAAGCTGCCGCGCGACCTGTCTGATATGAGTTCGATATTAACCAAAGTGAAATTACTCAAACCCGATGTGCTCATCGTCAGTGGCCATTCTAAAGGCGCAGCCACTGCGGTTCGCCAGATCGGCGAAATGCAAATCTCGGTTCCGATGGTCGCTATAACTCACTGCGAAGCCGCCGATGTCACTGGTAACTTCGGAGAGTTTGCAAATGACATTCTTTGTTCAACTCAGTGGGCTGAAACACTGACATATGAAGATGAACTGTTCGGTTCTGCAGCTAACTACGATACTGAATTTAAAGCAGCATACCCGGAATATGCAGACAAGACCGTTCCTTACCAGGTAGCTCAGGCTTCAGCTGCTGTATACGTATTCGCTGATGCGTTTGAACGTGCTGGTACCCTTGATAAAGAAGCCGTTCGGGATGCTATTGCTGAAACAGAGCTAAGTACCTTTTACGGTGATATTAAATTTTCTGAATTTGGCAACAACATCGCCAAACCAATGGTGCTTCGTCAAATTCAGGATGGCAAATACAATGTGGTAGCGCCTTCTGCGTTCGCATCGCATGAACTGAACTGGCCTCGTAAGTAACAGCGTTTCCAAAATTGAAAAGCCGGGATATTTTCCCGGCTTTTTCTTGCCAATTTAACCATTCACAAATTCCAAGAGTTACCTTATGGAGCAGATACTGGGCAATCTGGGACTACTCTTAGAGTTTCCAGTTGTAAACCTGAAAATTATTATCGACGGCGTCATGATTGGCGCCTTGTTTGCTCTGGCCGCCTACGGACTGGCAATGGTTTGGGGTGTAATGAATGTAAAAAACCTCGCTCAAGGAGATTTTGTCATTGCTGGCGGTTACATCGCCTGGTGGCTGGCCGGGTTAGGCGTGCCAGCGCTACTCGGTGTACCGTTGGCCTTTGTTGTAATGTGGGTCATTGGTTGGGTCATTTACAAACTGGTGATCACTCGCGTTATAGAGAGAGATTTGTTCACATCACTTTTGGCTACGTTCGGCATAGCCATAATGATGGCGCAACTACTTAATTTGATGTTTGGCTCAGATACCCAAAGCGTAAACCTCGGCTACGAAACATTATTTTTCTTCGACGGATTCGTCGATGTACCCATTGCCAAACTCATCGGTGTTTGCATGGCAGCTGTACTGGCCACGTGCGTCATCGTGTTTATGAAGTACAGTCGTATGGGCCAGGCGATTAGAGCAACTTCACAAGATGCGCGCGCGGCCCGCGTTCTTGGCATAGACACAGAAAAAGTTTACGCATTTACTTTTTCGTTGAATGCAGCCATTTGCGGCGCAGCTGGTGCGATTATAGTTATGGTTTGGGTTATTCAACCTTTCTATGGCATCACCTATGCGATACGCGCTTTTGTCATTGTGACAGCGGCAGGATTAGGCAATCTACCAGGTGTCATCGCCGCAGGTTTGGGTATTGGTGCACTGGAGCAATACGGTTCGCACATTTTTGGTATCGGATACCAGCAAGCTATAGCCGTTTTATTGCTACTCCTGGTATTGGTTTTTCGAATGATTCAACAACGACGCTCTCGTCAAGTATTGAAATAGGAGATACAAAATGACGATGGCCAGACCACTTTTTTATGCGGCATTGCTTATATTTATTGTAGTTGCACCGTTTATATTCCCAGACTTTCGTACACAACTAGCTACGCTTTGGTTGATGATAATTGTCGCGCTCACCTGGGATATGACTGGCGGGCAAATGGGTTATAACTCGCTGGGGAATATTTTCTTCTACGGCACCGGTATGTATGTCTGTGCGGTAGTTGGCATCGGTATTGCCCACCCTGTAGCCGAGTACACCAATGCCTCTGGTGGCGGTATCTATAAATTCACCAACACGCAATATTTTCTGGGTGCATTCCTGGGCATTTTGGCAGCTGGTATCTTTTGCGCACTGTGTGCGCTGATTATTGGTTATTTTACGTTCAGTTTACGAGGCCCCTACTTCGCAATTGGAACACTGGGCGTTGCAATTGCAGCAGGCGAGCTGGTATCCAATTGGGACTTTGTCGGCGGTGGTCAAGGAATCGCGCTGCCTGTTTATCCTAACGACCTTGATCAGGGCAAGTTGTTCTTCTATTTTTTATTTGCCATTACTGGTGTGGTGTTGTTTGTCTTTCTAAACTGGATGTACAAAACCCGATTCGGCGCTGCAATCAATGCCATACGCGATGATGAAGAGAAAGCCGAAGCCATGGGCATTCACACACTGCGCTACAAACTGACAACCTGGGCCATTTCCGCCTTTTTTGTTGGCGTTGTCGGTGGAATATCAGCCTATCAACTGATTCATTTCGAACCTTTGGAAACTGCTTATCAAACGATTAACCTGGGCATTTTCATGGTGGTGTGTGTGCTGCTCGGTGGTAAGGGTACCTTGTGGGGCCCGGTCATTGGCGCCATTATGTTTCACGTATTCAAAGAAGTAACCTGGAACTACTTTCTTGGTTGGCAATGGGTAGCGCTGGGTGCATTGATTGTCGTCACAGTGGTGTATTTTCAGGATGGTCTTATGGGTTGGCTGAAGCACACCAAGCCAGAATGGTTTGGTATTCGTGTCGAAAGCACCAGCGATGAGGGAGCCAAATAATGGATACCATCATCGAAGTTACTGATGTGTCGAAGTCTTACGGTGGGGTTATCGCCAATAAAGACATTTCAATGCAAGTTAAAAAAGGCAGTATTACCGGGCTCATTGGCCCCAATGGTTCTGGCAAAACCACTATGTTTAATTCCATTGTCGGATATCACCCAATTAATTCCGGGTCGATAAAGTTTGAAGGCAAAGAAATTTCCAAACTGCAAGTACCGCAGATTGCACGCCTTGGGTTACTACGCACGTTTCAACAAACCCGCATTTACGGCGATATGAATGGCGTGGAGAATATGCTTGTCTCGCAACCACACCGGAAAATGAGTTTGCGAGATGCGTTTACCAAGAATAAAAATGAAGATTACGAACGTGCTGATCATTTATTGGAGTTTGTTGGTTTATACGAAAAACGTTTTCTGCAATCAGGCTCTTTGTCGTTTGGTCAACAAAAACTACTCGAATTTGCTATGGCATTGATGAATGAGCCAACTTGTTTGTTGCTCGATGAGCCAACCGCTGGCATAAATCCAACATTGATAAACGGGCTTATCGATCGTCTGCAGCGGGCAAATTCTGAATTCGGCATTACTTTATTCATTATCGAGCACAATATGCGCGTCATCATGAATATGGCTGATCACATCTACTGCCTGGCCCACGGCGAAATGCTGGCTGAAGGTAATCCATCTGATATCCAGAATGATCAACGTGTTGTTGATGCTTATCTGGGCGCACACTAGGCTATAGGGCTGCGACTATGAGCACATCTGACGAAAAAAATAATATTTCTGGTTACGGTAGCGGTGGTGTTGATGCTGTCATCTCGGTAGAAGAAGTTACGCGACAAGCGGCGGCTATTGCAGAAGAAATACACGTTTCAGATCTGGACGCGTTAGCAGGAAACGATGCGTTTGTTTCTATCAATAACCTGTGTGCGGGTTACGGAAAGATGCAAATTTTGCACGATTTAAATTTACGAGTTGGAAAAAAACAATCGCTATGTTTGATAGGTCCGAATGGTGCTGGCAAGTCAACCATTCTGCATGCGATATTCGGTTTTAATAATATTTTCTCTGGCAACATTACCATTGGAGACAGTAATAATCAGCGCGATGTTACCGCCCTGTCCCCTAATCAAAAGCTTGCTGAAGCAGGCATTGCCTATATTTTGCAAGACAAATCCATTTTTCCTGGTATGACAGTAGAGGAGAATTTATGGATGGGCGGTTTTTTGAAAAACCAAATTGCCGATGCCAAAAGCGCTGCATCAGAAGTGTTCGATAAATACCCTCGTCTGGCAGCACGACGTAAACACAAGGCAGGGGTACTCTCTGGTGGTGAACGCCGCTTGTTGGAAATTTCGCGAGCGTTGGTTATGAATCCGGAACTGTTACTCGTTGACGAACCATCGATTGGATTGGAACCTCGTTTTATCGATATGGTTTTTGAAATCCTGCACGACCTTCAACACAATGAAGGTAAAACCATCATCATGGTTGAACAAAATGCCAAAAAAGGGCTGGAATTTGCCGATATAGGCTACGTTCTTGTTTCAGGCCAGCTAGCCATTGCCGGTACCGGAGATGAGCTACTCGCCAACCCAAAAGTTGGTGACCTGTTCCTGGGTGGATAAGATTAGGCGAGATGTTTAATTCAGTGCGACGCCACTGTCGGTATTACTGAGTACGATTAACGCCTAAGCAACAACCCATGTCAATGACACCTCAATTCCTGCTACTGCTAGTCTGCGGTGCGGCTGCCGGCGGTTTTATCAATGGCTTGGCGGGATTTGGCACAGCCTTACTCGCATTGGGATTCTGGTTACAGATAATGACACCAACCGACGCCGTATCGCTCGCGGTTGTCATGTCAATCATAAGCGGTATTCCAGGTATCTGGATGATACGTAAAACTATTGTTGCTTACCCATTGCGACTGGCGCGATTTGTTATTCCAGCACTTATCGGCATTCCACTAGGCGTCGCTTCGTTATCACTTATCGCCCCCGGGGTATTAAAACTGGTCATAGCCGCATTTCTCATTTTGTACGGCGGTTTTTTCGTTGTTAGAAAAAACTTGCCAAAAATAAGCAAGCCAACACCAGTTGTGGATACAGTGGTCGGTTTCGTCGGCGGTATTCTGGGCGGCTCTGCGGGTTTATCTGGCGCCGTTCCTACTATGTGGTGTGCAATGCGACCGTGGCCCAAAGAGCAGACTCGCGCCGTTACCCAACCGTTCAATGTACTGGTATTGATCTTCGCCGCAATATTATTCGCATTTCAAGGAGTCTACGATTCAGACGCGCTTGCGCGCATCGCAATTTCTTTTCCTGTGACGATGCTGTCTGCCATTTTGGGTATGTTTATTTTCCGCCGACTAAAAGACGAACAATTTCGACGTTTACTCATTGCCTTGATGTTCCTGGCTGGCCTGATATTAGCTGCTCGTGAGCTGACCTAGCCTGCATGAGGCTAAGCAAACAGCCTGGCAGTTTTAAAAGCAGAAATCAGACTTTATACAGACAGCAATTGAGTGACTTCGCGCTTAAACGGTAATGCATCACCAAGAGGAGGCGCATCCAATTCTCGCGCAAACCTATGCCCAGCATAGGTTGCCCACGCTATGGGTGCTGGCGCATCAGCATCACCGATTATTTTTATCGACTTTACACCATGCTTTTCCCATTCCCCAGACACATCCTGCAATGCATCCCACAGACCACGTTCAGGTTCTCTGGCGGTTACCATTAACACTGCATCAGCGTGTAACTCATGACGGGCTCCGGTGTAAACGCACTGCAATTGGACGGCATCTCTGGCAACAGAAGCAAGGCTGGTATTAAGCTTAAGCGTGACACCCAATTCCAGCATGCGCGATGCAATAAAGCCTTGCTCAAGGGTGTTTAAAGTCCATTCCGAAACATACGCCGATGGTGTTACCAGCGTGACGCTGCAACCCTGTTCTATTAGTCGTTCTGCGAGTACAGAGCCCATATAGTAGTGATCGTCATCATAAATGACCACGTTGCCAACAGGTTTAGCACCGGTCATGATGTCGTCCGGCGTGAATACAGGCATGTCGTTATGTACATCAAGCGGCAGTACGTGTTGACGAGCGACGCCATCGCTGCGCCACTTTGACCCTGTGGCAATGGCAATATGATCAGCACCAAATTCAAGAATGTCTGCCGCGTTTAGATCGTTGTCGAGATACACATTAACGTTTTGCATTTGACTGATCTGATATTCCCGATAGTCTCGGACACGCGCCCAGGCGCCAAGTCCTGGTAACGTTGATTCCAACGTTACTCGCCCACCAACCACTATATTTTTCTCGGCAATTGATACCTGGTAACCACGCCTACCGAGTGACAAAGCCGCCTCTAACCCAGCCGGGCCTGCCCCAACCACCAACACCGTGCTGGAATCGCCTTTGGGATTCATATTCTCTGGGTGCCACCCTTTACGCCACTCCTCCATAAACGATGGGTTTTGCGTGCATCGCGATAACGACATGGTCATATCGCCAGTGACACAGATATTGCAACCAATGCATTCGCGTATGTCCTCCACACGCCCTTCATCAATTTTTCGCGGTAGCCAGGGGTCAGCTATTGACGGGCGTGCGCACCCAATGAAATCCAACACGCCCGATGTAATTTGTTTAGCCATCACATCGGGAGATGTGAAACGACCAACGCCAACAATTGGTCGATCGGTAAGTTCTCGAATGCCCTTCACCAAATCCTGCTGTGCAGCTTCAGCAGTAAAACGCGATGTACCCGAACACGCCTCCCACGAACCGTGAGCAAGATCCCACAGATCGGGCAGCTCACCATGCATACCAATAAGGTCACGCACTTCATTGTTACTAAAGCCAAGACCGTCAGTTAATTCGTGTAGCGACAAACGCAAAGTCACCCCCATGCTATCGCCGGCCTCATCTTTAGCATCAGCGAGCAACTCACGCATAAGTCGCGAACGATTCTCCAAACTACCACCGTATTGATCGGTACGATGATTGGTTGTACTCGATAAAAAGTGTTGGATGATACCGAATCCATGTGCCCCGTAAAGACAAACAAGATCGTATCCGGCAATGCGAGCTCGGCGGATGGCATTGCGATGCCAACGCCGCAAGTCGGCGATGTCCGACAGTGTTAGTGCTCTAGCACTAACCGGATCATTGGTGAATGTTCTTATTGGCATCGCAGTGGGTGCCATTGGCACTTCACGTGAATACAGGTTGGGTCCGTTGACACCCGAGTAGGCTAATTCAATTCCTGCTAATGCTTCTCCTTCATGCATGCAATCCGCCATTTTGGCCAGCATGGGTATATCAGCATCATCCCATAAGCGCAGTTCTATAAATGGTGTAATTTCAGAGCTATGGTGCAACTCTACTTGCTCGGTAAATATAACGCCCCAACCACCTTCAGATTTGACTCTTCGCATTTGGGCGGCAGCTGACGGGTCTCGATAGCCACCGCCATTGCAATGCGGAACTTGATAAAAACGATTCTTCGCCACTACGGGCCCTATGGCCAATGGCTCGAACAAGCAGTCGTAGCGTTTATCTCTTTTCATAAAATTTTATACCCGCAATTCAATTGCCGCCAACGCACTATTTGGATTAAACAATGAAAGCGTTCTATTTGAAAGCGTTCTACTTTTGCTTTTGAAAACCTTCTAGTACATTGACCGTATTCACACCAATTTGAGCAACCGCATAGCCACCTTCCATAACAAATAAAGTGGGTAGTCCGAGTTTTGCAATCTGTGCACCGAAGTGAGTGAAGTCTTCTGACTCCAATTTAAAAAAACTAATCGGATCTTCCTTGAACGTATCTACCCCAAGTGAAACAACAATAGCATCCGGCTTGTATTGCTGAATCTGAGTAAATGCCTCTTGTAAACCAACATACCACTGCGAATACGGCGTGCCCGGTGCCATTGGATAATTGAAGTTATAGCCGCGCCCTTGATCAGCCCCTTTTTCATCTGTATATCCAAGAAAATGTGGGAAAGCGTGTACAGGATCGCCATGCAAAGATAAGAACAAAACATCGTTTCGTCGATAGAAAATATCTTGCGTGCCGTTGCCATGATGAAAATCAACATCCAGTACAGCAACCCTTTGCGCACCATCGTCAAGAAACCCCTGCGCAGCAATAGCAGCATTATTCAGAAAACAATAACCGCCGTACAAATCGATGCCAGCATGATGACCAGGGGGTCGACACAATGAAAAGGCTACAGGCTCACCGGCGGTGATCAGTTTTTGAGCCGTTTGCGCACACGCCGCGCTACTGCAGGCGGCTTCCCATGTTCCTTTGGTGATGGCTGTTTCTATAGCCATTGCAAAATAGCCCAATTTGCCATCAATGTGCTCTGGTACTCGTTGTTGCATGCGGCGGGCCGGGAATACAGTAGGAATGGCATCACCTTCAAACCCTGCCAGCTCCCATTCAGACCACGCCGTTTCAAGAAACCGCACAAAATCATTACTGTGCACAGCGAGGGCGCTTTGCTGATCGAACGGTTTTGGTCCAATGAAGTCCGACATTTCGCGACGCCTTAGTTCATCAACAATAAACTCCCAGCGTTCCGGACACTCGAAAGGGCGAACCAACAGACCACCCGATAGCTCACCGTTCGGGAAATGTTTGATATGCGAATCGCTACAAACCACTTTCATTGCAAACCTCGATGATCTTTTAGAACCAGCCGTTATGGCGATAACACCCTATTTTGTGCCACACTTGAGCAACAGTCCAATGGAACTTGCTCAGCGAGCCCATGAATATCACAGACCAATCTATCGATCGTAACGCAAATTCGCCGGAACAGAATACCCTGTTAACAACCGACGTCCCTGTAGATACAGCCATCGATATACAAAATTTAAGCAAACATTACACAGACGTTGTGGCATTGGACAATATCTCGTTGTCAATAAAAGACAAGGAGTTTTTCACCCTACTCGGCCCATCCGGCTGTGGAAAAACGACACTACTGCGCATCATCGCAGGGTTCGAATCGGTAAGCGCCGGCAAAGTATTTTTACACGGGAAATCTATTGCTGATCTACCAGCCAACAAACGTCCCATCAACACAGTGTTCCAGCAGTATTCATTGTTCCCACATATGAGCGTTGCTGACAACATTAAATTTGGCATGCAAATGAAAGGGAGCAGCGCGTCACATATTAACCAACGCTGTGAACAAATGCTGGCTCTGGTGCAATTGTCAGACTATGCAACCCGTAAACCATCACAACTGTCCGGTGGACAAGCCCAAAGGGTAGCACTGGCTCGCGCCTTGGCACCAGAACCCGAGGTTCTGCTGCTTGACGAACCACTGTCTGCGCTCGATTTGAAATTGCGACAGGCTATGCGCCTTGAGTTGAAACAAATTCAACAGGAAACTGGCATCACGTTTATCTTTGTTACGCACGATCAGGAAGAAGCGTTAACCATGTCTGATCGAATTGCCGTGATGTCAGCAGGAAAAATTCAGCAGATCGGTAGTGCACATACCATTTACGAGAAACCGCAGAATCGGTTTGTTGCGGATTTTATCGGGGAGACCAATATGCTGGAAAGCACGGTTACGCAAGTTATAGATAGTAAGGGCTCTTCCAATGCATTGGTTTGTGAACTAACCGGGCTAGGTCAAATAACTGCATCATCGAGTGCTGATATCGCACCTGGAACAACCGGCTCAGTCTGTATTCGCCCAGAACACATTAGCATCTTGGAAACAGCGCATAACGAGTCTCAATTGAAAGGCACCCTGGAGCAACTCGTGTACATGGGCACAGATACACAAGCTACTATCAGGCTAACCAACGGCGCATCATTGTTGGTTAGAAGTCCAAACTCTGCAGCACAAAAAATTACAGCTCAACCAGGCGATACGGTAGGCATTGGCACTGATGAGAATGCAGCGCGTTTCCTAATTGATTAGACCCACCCATACACCATGAAATCCCAATCAAATAGCCAACAAAACAATATTGTGCCGGCTAATGCAACGTTCCATAATCAAAAAAATAAACTGTTACTGCCCGCATGGCTGGTGATTGGTTTTTTTCTTGTGGTTCCAGTACTCATGATGCTGGTGTATTCGTTTTTAACCAAAGAGTTTCGTGGCGGTGTCATTTGGGAATTTTCACTTGCCGCATACGATCAGTTTTTCTTTGATCGTGGCTTGTTTGGCGACGAGCCTGCAAAAATTGATTGGACTTACATAAAAATTTACGGACGGTCAGCGTTGCAAGCTCTGATTGCCACTTTGCTGTGTCTGGTCATCGGGTTCCCTACTGCATACTACATTGCCACACGACCAGTACGCAGCCGACCTCTCTGGGTGTTTTTGATCACAATCCCCTATTGGGTTAACTTGCTTATACGCACGGTTTCGATGAAGTTTCTGATAAGGGACAATGGCCCCTTGAATACGTGGTTACTGCAGGCTGGAATTATCGATCAACCCATACATTTAATTAACACTAATCTGGCAGTACAACTTGGGCTGTTCTATTCGTATTTACCGTTTATGGTCTTACCAATTTACGCATCTATAGAACGATTTGATTTCTCGCTATCAGAAGCGGCCGCCGACTTATACGCATCCAGGTGGACTACCCTCAGACAAATTATTCTGCCTATGGTCAAACCCGGCATTATCGCTGGTTGCATATTAGTGTTCGTACCCAGTTTAGGTGCGTTCCTGGCACCTGATCTATTAGGCGGAGCTAAAAACTTCATGATCGGTTCGCTGATCGAGGAGCAATTTAAAGGAAACGCAGGCAATTGGCCATTTGGCGCTGCTTCTTCAATGATTCTGTTGATCATTGTTTTGCTGGTTTTATTGATCTACGCCCGCAATGAATCGCACGCACAAGGGGCTCGCTAATAACATGTCTGAAGCGAATCTATCGATAAAACGATACCCTGGTTTTTTTGCTGTAACGCTTTTCTGTTTGTTCTTGCTCTATGCACCATTGCTGGTAGTCATGGTTTATTCGTTTAACGATAGCGTGTCGATCACCCGTTGGGGCGGCATCAGCCTGCGTTGGTATTACGATGTGTTCAATGGCGCCGAGACAGCCAAGTTTAAAACTGCAGCCTGGAACTCAATCAGCATTGCGGTTCTCGCGGCAATCAGCTCTACGACCATTGCCACGTTGGCCGCGTTGGGCATGATAAGGAGTGCGCGATGGCGCGGCAAATCGGTAAGCTTTGCGTTGATAAACTTACCCTTGATGGTACCGGAAATTGTGACAGCGGTAGCTACTTTGATATTTTTCAGTGCTATTGGGTTTCGCACCGGATACGCCAGTATTCTCATCGCTCACATCGTGTTTTGTATTCCGTTTGCCTATTTGCCCATAGCAGCACGCATGCAAGGCATTGAGAGCATTTACGAACAAGTGGCTATGGACTTGTATGCTACGCGCGCCAAAGCCTTCACAAAAATACTGATTCCGCTGCTTATGCCAGGCATAATCTCTGGGTTCCTACTCGCCTTTATTATCTCACTTGATGATTTCATCATCACCAATTTTGTGAAGGGCGCAGGCATTGAAACACTGCCTACCGCCATTTTCGGTGCGGTTAAACAAGGCATCAAACCCAATATCATGGCTATTTCTACGCTGATGTTGCTGGTTTCTGTGCTGTTGGTCTGTATATCGTATATTGTAGGTCGCAGCGGCAGCATCACACCGAAAAAAGAATGACAAATCTGCGAGCGGCGTCATACAAAAACGGTAGCGCGCAATCAGAGAAATAAATGAAAATTTGGAGAAATTAATGAAAAACCGCTTTACATCCACCATTGTCAAAGCAAGCTTGGCAACCGCATTTGCACTGACTTCTACCGTGGCCAATGCCGAGGGTTCACTTAGTATTTATCATTGGTTCGAATATATACCACAAGAGGTGCTTGATAAATTTTCAGAAGAGCACGACGTCGAAGTCACCATGGACACCTATGATTCCAATGAGTCGATGCTGGCTACCCTTAAAGCGGGCAAGCTGGGTAGTTACGATGTGGCAGTCCCGGGAGACTATATGGTAGAGATCATGCGAAACGGTGGTTTACTCGATAGCTTTGAACCCGCCGAGTTATCAAACTTCGACAACATAATGGAACAATGGGTAGACGTTGGATTCGACCCAGGTCGCAAACATTCCATTCCATACCAATGGGGATCGACCAGCTTTTCAGTAAACCGCGACATGTACGAAGGCGACATCAACACAACCGGCATCTTATTCGAGCCACCTGAAGAGCTTGCCGGTAAAATCAACATGCTGGACAGCCAAGGGGAAGTATTAGCGCTGGCTTCCATGCATCTTGGCATTGAGCAATGCAATAGCAATCGAGATGAACTCAAAGCGTTGAATGCGCTACTACAGGAAGCCAAACCAAAGTGGGCGTCGTTCAACTCAGATGGTGCTAAAGATGTGCTGGTTTCTGGCGACGCCGCAGCAGGCATGATCTGGAACGGATTCAGTGCCAAGGCACGCAACGAAGGCGCGAACATTGAATACGTTTATCCGAAAGAAGGTTTAGTCGTTTGGATGGACAATGTGGTTCTCTTGAAAGATGCACCCAATCGCGACAATGCGCTGAAATTCATGGACTTCTTGCTCGAACCAGAAAACATTGCGGCTATTACCAACTTTGCGCAATACACCGCCGGTGTAAAAGGTGTTAATGAACTACTCGATGCTGACCTAATAGCATCGCCAGAAACAAATCCACCTGCTGATGCTCCAGCTGGTTCTTTTGTTGCCGTGTGCGACGAGGAAACGCAGAAACTTTACGATCAAATCTGGACCAATCTTAAAAAATAGCATCTGGATGAAAATTCACATTTAGACAAACAAAAACACAGCGCTAAAACAGGGATGTTTGGCGCTAGTGCATCATTCCCAAAATAACCGAAACATATCCAGTAACTAGCCTTTTGTCTAAATCGATTGTCGGATACTTCGGCATTCCGCCGTGATGCAGGCAACTTGACCGATTGGCAGTCACCTAAACCTATTGATACCCACCGAAGTGTTAACGTTTTTCACGTGAATTTACGACCTTCGGTTAAACAACAAATTTACTTCCTGCGGTATAATAATTCCGCAAACTGGCAACGTGTTCAGTTCTAGTCCAACAATAAAAAACCTCTGAATAACGCTGATTCATTTGTTTGCATAGAATTTTGTTTGCATAGAATATCTGCTTAACAAGGAAGTACGGTTTGTTTTGATTCGTTCGAGTACGTCGAGTTCGAGTACGTCGAGTACTTTGAAATGATCACTCAAATCATCAGTAAATGTCCACGCTTGTATTTGCTACCGGGCAATAGGTCGTTCGATCCAGGATTTTAAGATTTAAAGGACTGACATGCGTAAGTATCTTAATAATATTGTAAGTTTTATCGGCCGTACTCCGGCTTCCCCGGTAATCATTACACCGAATTCACATAGAAATCAAAGAACTATAGAAGCCCTGATTGCAGCTGGTTCTAACCCGAATAAACCGCACGCGATTGAGCATCACTTTTATTGCTATAGCCGTGAGCTAATGAATGGCCTCACCAGCAAAGGTAGTACTCTTGGGTATCGTATTGCCAATATGGGTAACAATAAATACGAAGGCGCTCGCTGTTGGTACGCTGACCTCATAAAAGACAACATACTCGATCTACAATCTATCAACGAAGAAAACGCACGGCTATTGAAATTAGCGTTTGAATTTGAAGGTAGCTACGATGGCTGGGGTACGAAAATCGTTTTGTAGTCTGACAAATGTAAGCAAACCAGTTGAAAACTAACTGGGCTGCTTATCTTTCAAGCGCTCTACTGGCCCTACATTTAACTTGGCATTGGATTGATCATCGAATATTCCGTACAGAATTATTTTATGATCGGTCAAACTGTAACCAAGCTCTTCAGCAATCTCTAACAACCGTCGCTCAATTTGCTCATCCTTAAATTCCGAAACTTTTCCGGTTTTTACGCACACAATATGATCGTGGTTGTCGCCGGTGTCGAGCTCGAAAATGGCCTGCCCGCCATCAAAGTGGTGACGCGTTACGAGCCCGGCAGCCTCGAATTGCGTCAGCACGCGATAAACCGTCGCCAAACCAATATCGCTGCCCTTTTCCAACAATGCTTTGTAAACATCCTCTGCACTTAAGTGATGTTGCTCAGCATGTTCTAGAATCTCTAGTATGCTGAGCCTGGGTAACGTCACCTTAAGACCAGCGTTTTTAAGTTCGCGTGTAGATGTATTTTGCATGTGTTGCCATGACCCCGTTCCGCTAGGTAACTACCGGACACGAATTGGTTTGCTAAAGTATACTTCAACAACCACAATTTATTCATGGAAATCACACGCGTGCGATATTTGCTCTTTCCTTTGATACTGATAACAGCGATTGGCTGCGGCGGAGACCCTTTCTGGTTGCCACGCGCCCATCGAATCACCATTCAACAGGGGAATCTGCTCTCTGAGCGCCAATTAGCCGAGGTCAAGATCGGCATGGACCAGAATGCTGTTCGCACACTACTCGGCGCACCCGTCGCTACATCGCCTTTTGCTCAGAACCGCTGGGACTATCTGTACACACGCGGACCAGCAGGAGCAGCAATAGAGGCTCGAAAGCTCGCCATATTCTTTGAAAATGAAACGGTGTCGCGTATCGATAATAATGCAGAAGAAGCCTCTGGCGAGCTACCAGAACATCGCAATTGGTGGGAAAAATTATTTCCGCCGCTGCGAGAACCCACCGGACTCTGACGCCGCCCGTTGCCGTCTTAGTTCCATCGGGTCTTGCCGCAATGGCCGGTATACTTCAACTCGATCACCATCACTCAGCGGTGCGTCATCGCTGACTCGCTCACCAAATACGCCTAGCTGAGCATTGTCTAAATCTATCTCATCAGGGGAAAATTCAAGACCAGCGCTTTTCGCCTTTTCCACCGCTTGCCTGGCCGTACAGTCAGGCGCAACAGTCAGACCAATAACCTGCTGACGAGACGGCAGAGCCAGTACCACCGACACTTTCATCGGTTCTTACCAAGCTGATCGGCGCGCTTTAAAAATGCGCTAACCAGCGAGTCACACACTTTCGTGAACGCCGGGCTTATTAACCGACCGACCATCGGGCTAGAAAATTCGAATTCAATGTCCAGTTCTACTTTGCATGCGCTGTCGCCCAAGGGTTTGAATTGCCAGGTTCCGCTCAAGTGCTTGAACGGTCCGTCCACCAGCTCCATCGTAATAGACTGATTAGTAGTGAGAACATTACGTGTTGAGAATTCGGACTGATTGATCACCTGGTTGATCGTCACGGACGCAAGCTGGTGAGTTTCACTGTGTTCATCGACTTTTGCAGCGCTACACCACGGCAGAAATTCCGGGTATGACTCAATGTCACAAACGAGCTCAAACATGTCTTGGGCGGTATGTTCGACCAGGGCCGAACGCGAAATCGTGGGCATGGGTTCTTGTTTTGGTGCTGAAGCCCCTATAATGCCTGTATGGCAAAGAAAAAGAACAAAAAAGGACAAAAGTCTCCCAGCACCACCATTGCGCGTAATAAACGGGCCACGTTCGACTATAAAATCGACGAAAAATTTGAGGCCGGACTGGTTCTGCAAGGTTGGGAGGTCAAGAGTTTGCGTGCTGGAAAAGCGCAGTTGACTGATGGCTATGTACAGATTTATCAAATGGAGGCCTGGCTGTACGGATGTAATATTACGCCGCTGATCTCCACATCTACCCATCACAGCACTGAAGGTACTCGCCGCCGAAAACTGTTACTGCATCGACGCGAACTCGCCCGCTTGATAGGCGCTGTCGATCGTAAGGGGTATGCCATTGTTGCTATGTCGCTGTATTGGAAAAATGGCAAAGTCAAAGTCCAGATTGGTTTAGGTAAGGGTAAAAAAGAATTTGATAAACGGGCATCAATAAAAGATCGTGATTGGCAACGCGACAAACAGCGCGTGGTACGCATTCATTAGTTTGCTTCAAACACTACGCGCTTTGATTGAATACCAAACCACTTTAACTTGCTCGCAAATATGAGTGTCATTGTTATTGGTGCTGGCCTTGCCGGTTTGGCAACAGCTTTTCGGCTATCGCAAGCTGGAGTCGATGTGCAAGTGCTTGAGGCGAGTGCATTCGCAGGCGGTAGAATTCAGCCAGCCTTTACTGATGGACACCAGGATCTCGGTCCAACCTGGGTTTGGCCGTACGCACAACCTGTAATCACACGATGGCTGGAAGATCTGCAGTTAGAACTGTTCGATCAGTACGATAAAGGAGCCGCCCTGATTGATCGCGACCTGACTACTTCAGCACAACGGCACGGACTTGCATTCCAGTACGGAAGCGCACGCATTAAAGGCGGCACCTACTCACTAATAAATGCCCTGCTCGACAAACTCAATGGCATCGTTCGCGTAGAGCATGTGGTAAACAGTTGCACACTAAAGAACAAACGCTGGCAACTGAACGTTTCAACAACGCCAACTGAACTTAATGCACTGTGCTTTACCAGCAGCCAAATAGTGGTGGCCACACCTCCCCGACTTGCTGCAAAAATGCTTAGTCACGATCATGGTGCACAAAGCGATGAACTGGAACAAGCCATTCAAATTTTAAACGCAACACAAACCTGGATGGCACCACATACCAAGGTAGTCGTCGAATACGAAACGGCTTTTTGGCGCGAGCAAGATTTATCTGGCCGGATAGCAAGCCAAGTGGGCCCGTTGGTGGAAGTCCATGACCACAGTGGCCCTGATGGTACGCCTGCAGCACTGTTCGGATTCGCCGGGGCGTCTTCGCATTCGCACAACAATAACAACGAGCAATTTAAAACCGCAGTCAAACAACAATTGCAGCGTTGTTTTGGTGAAATTGCACCGGATCCGTTAAATATCATTGTGAAAGATTGGGCGTTTGAACCCTATACAACAACCGCTGCTGACCGTAACGGTGAAGGATCGCACCCGAAAGTGTTGTCAAAAATAGTGCGCAAGTCGCACTGTGAGAACACTATTTGGTTTGCCGTATCAGAGACGTCCGAGCGAAGCCCCGGACTAATCGAAGGTGCTTTGTCGCGTGCCGATAAGGTGGCAGATGAAATTGTGAACGCAACGTAGGTAACAAACATTAACGCTGCAACCATTGAGTATCCGCGAATGGCCTTTCGTGAAAAAGCAAACGCTACCTATAGAGCGCTAATGCTCTGACGCAAGACTGTCTTTTCGCCACACGCACTCGCCCTGCTGTTCCAATTTGCTAAGCCAGTTTTCGTGCGCGGCTAACTCTGATTCATTGGCTTGCACTACTAGCAACTGATCGGTTTTTAGCTCAACCTCATTTGTTTTTCCGGAATCTGATGAAACGCGGTCGGCATCAAGTACCAGGGCAGTCTGACCACCTGTCATCATCAGATAGACATCAGCTAGAATTTCCGAGTCCAACAACGCGCCATGCAATGTACGATGTGCGTTGTTAACGCCTAAACGCTTGCAAAGAGCATCTAATGAATTGCGCTGACCTGGAAACTGTTTTCGGGCCATTGCAAGCGTATCGGTAACAGTGCATATGCTAGTCAATGGAAATGCATCACCGACAATAGAGAACTCAGATTCAAGAAAGCCAACATCAAAGGGCGCATTGTGAATGAGCAACTCAGCTCCACTCAGATAGGCTTTTAGCTCTGCCGCTACAGTTTCAAAGCGCGGTTTATCCAATAAAAATTCATTCGATATGCCATGTATCTCGATAGCTTGCTGGTCTATCTCGCGATCAGGTTGCAGATAAAGATGAAGATTATTGCCTGTTAGCCTTCGCTCGCGTAACTCAACGCATCCCACCTCGATCACTCGATGACCGGATTTTGGGTCGAGTCCCGTGGTTTCAGTATCGAGAACGATTTGTCTGCTCATGATCAGTGGCGGCTGTTAATTAATGGTGTGTTACAGAGCTTGCAAGTAGCTCGCTAAACAACAATTATACGTGCAAAGCGAATGTTAGTAATTCGCTATGTATTATTGTTCTTTTTTCTGTTTCAAGCGTCGTCGCGCACTGCGCGCATGCTCGGCTGTACTGCTGACGGTGCCCACCGACATGCTGCTGCGTTGTCGCCGCCAGTGTCGCCTGGATAGTGTCATCGGGATTGTCTGTTTGCGCGCTTGTACAATGTAAATACCGCCTAGCCCGCCAATCCAAGGCTGCAAACGCTCCAATCCACTCAACCGACGCAACAATCGCTCACTGTTAATCGGTGGCCGGATAAAGGATGCCTCGCTATGTAACACTCGGTAATCAAGTACGGACAGCCAGTCCTTTAAACGCCAGCGAGAATAAAAGCGGCCATACCACGGGGATTTCTTTCGCCATCCGGTGAGCAGATGGCGCAGCCCAAACGCACTGACTGGATTGAACCCGATAACGATCAGCTGGCCGTCTTCCATCAGCACTCGATCGGCCTCTCGCAGCGCCTGGTGGGGATTGTCACAAAAATCCAGGGTATGCCAAAGCACCACCAGTTTCATCGTGTCACTGGCAATCGGAAGCTGTAACGCATCAGCATTGATATCTGCCTCCCGACCCGGAGAATCAACGGTTAGCTTGCGATGCAGCCCTGCGTTACCGAGTAAATTTCGCTCAGGTTGAAGGTTGCCAACCAGCAAGCCTTGATAACCAAACACTTCTCTCAGGCTAGCCAAAAGTTTAGTTTCTAGATCATCTGCGATAGACTGTCCGAGTCCAGTTGCGTACCATTGCGCCAAAGACTGTTGGGCGTCCATCCAAACTGGCGCCTTACGTAATTTTAATTGCATAGATTATTTCTCGAGTCAGCAACGAAAAAGTATGCTTTTACAGTCGCTCGTTCATGCACCTAGACCCAGTATAGCCCTCATTTCGTCTATGGCTGTGGCCCATCTTATGTCTACGGCGGCATTTGCCGAGCAACGAGAGTCCAAATCCGGGTTATCTCGCTCTCAAAGGACATTAATACTGCCAGACATGGGTAATACCATTGAGCTGGATAGGTCATTGAGCCGGGAGGTCAGCGATACCTTTGTTTACCAGCCTGATGGTCAGGATCAGACTATTTCAATCCAAAATGGAGCCGTGGTTTCGATGCAGGATACTGCCATCAGTAGCGATGGCCGCAGCTCTATCAAAACGGGTGTACCAAATAAAATACTTAAAACACTTGAGGTTGACGCGGACTTGAGAGCAGTTAGTGAAGAGACTGCAGCTGGCAACCTGCAGATGTCAGATACACCCAAAAACACGCAACCGTTTTTTAACAGCAGCGCAGCGCAAAACAAAAGCGTGTGGGCCCACATTATCAATTCTGATCGCCTACCGCTCACAGACCACGAACGTGTTAAATACTATGTTGACCAGTATCAGCGCGAATCGCATTGGGTCAGCAAAACTCTGCACCGCGGAATCCCGTTCCTGGCGCACATGGTCGCTGCGCTCGATCAAAGATTCTTGCCTGTTGAACTCGCATTATTACCTGCAATAGAAAGTGGATATAGACCAACCGCGAGAAGTGACGGCAACGCTATCGGGCTTTGGCAGATCGTACCAATTACAGCAGAAGAAATTGGTTTGGACCAAAACGCATGGTTTGACGGGCGTGGCGATGTGCTGACATCAACAACCGCCGCTATTGATTATTTGAGTTACTTGAATGCCGAGTTCGATGGCGATTGGGAACTCACATTAGCGGCCTACAACGCCGGCCCCGGTCGAATAAGAGCAGCGATTAAAAAAAATGCGAAACGTGGCTTACCTACAGATTACTGGTCTCTGGACTTACCGATAGAAACACTGAACTATGTGCCCAAGGTCACAGCTATGGTTAGATTGATAAAAATGCCGAACCATGGTGGGCTCGATTTACCGGAAATACGCATGGAACCAGCGTTCGAATCAATCGATATCGGCTTTCGAATCAGCCTTGACCGAGCTGCTGAAATCACGGACGTCGACTTGGGAATTTTGCGATTATTAAACGCAGGGCTCATTCATGGCATTACCGCACCTCAAGGTCCCCATTACCTACTGATACCAGCTGGTTCGGGAGAAAAATTTCAACAGGCATTCAGTTCAATCGATCATAAAACCGCTTTTACTGAACCTAGTACGCACAATGTTGCATCTGGCGACACAATTAGCAGCATTGCATTGAAGTACGGACTAACGCAACGTGACCTGTTAACCATGAATGGGTTAAATGATACAAAAATTTGGGTTGGCCAAAAACTGCTGGTAATGGACAAAAAACACGTGGCACAATCCGTTGTTAAATATGTTGTAGCAATCGGTGACACGCTGTCTGAAATTGCGCGCCAATTCTCGGTAAGTGTAGGAGACATCACACTTTCTACGGGTGAAGCGCTAAATGACGACGTTATTCATCCAGGCGATACACTGAATATCACCGTGAACGTGCCTACTTCCGGTTAACCGTTTCGCCATTTATCTGACTGGGTTTGTTTGTGTTTAAATAGATTAAACTACCCATATACTTAGAGAAGATTAATTACTTTGTGTTACGTCGGTTGACGTAAGCGTCTGAACTGTCAATAATTGCATATCGGCGTAGGCTACTCCGAAACCACTCAAAATTGTGTCAATGCGCACTGCAGGAACAATAGGTATGACAACCATAATAGTCACACACGAAGATAACGAAATTGATGAATTTGAGTTCGAACCAGATGATCGAGTGGTCAGCATCGGACGACGTTCAACAAACGATGTTTGCATTCCAAATTTGTCGGTCAGTGGCATGCATGCGCGAATCACCATCGACGGTGACACAGTGTCTATCGAAGATAACAACAGCACCAATGGTACTTACGTTAACGGGCGACTTATATCTCGTCAGTTACTTAATAAAAACGATGAAATCGTCATTGGAAAAACACGCGTTGTTGTACAGTTAAATAACGATGAATTCGTGTCCCGTAACAATCGTTCCGCTGCGCACTCAGAACCGCCAGTACTAAGTGCAGTATCCGGCTACGAAGAAGACGAAGATGCAGACGATAGTTATATAGGTGATACCAAACGCACTGGCAATGATCACACGGGTAATGATCAGTTGTTTGATGAAAGGCCAATGAGCCTGTCCGAAAAAGCCAAACTGGCACTCAATGGTAGGCAGAGTCATACCGATTCAGCAGGGCCTCGCACTGCTCTCAACGGCGTATCAAAAAACACGTTTGGCACTGTACCGGCATCTACCTCAAGCTCGTTGAACGACCGAGCGTTCCCAGATGATGAGGTCGCCGTTGCAGAAGCGCCTCCCATTAGCGATTCACGATCAAGAATGCAAGCGGTCGTACAGAAACAATCTGCGGCCAATTCAATTGAACCTCACCCTCTCGATGGCCTTGACGGCCAACTTGACGACCAACTTGACGATCAACTGCACAACAACATCTCTGAACCCAAAACGAGTCAGACGGCTCCCATAGCCGATGATAGTTTGGCTAACCCGTCGGTTAAAAAACTTTCTGGTGCCGTGATCGAGATTCAAAACGGTGCAAAGTCCGGACAAGTGCTTCCGATCGATAAACCAGTGACTACACTTGGTCGGCCCGGCATTCAAATCGCTGCCATCATGCGAAAACCTGACGGCTATTTTTTAATGCATATAGAAAGTGACGACTGTGTGGATATGCCCACGCTGAATCGTGACTCCATAGGTGACGACCCAGTGATGTTGAACAGCGGCGACAAACTGAACGTTGCTGGTATAGACGTGGAGTTCATGCTCTCCTAATTTGGATACGTGGTGCTGTCCACAACCGGCACGCATTTGCGCGTGTTATATTGCCTATACTAGCTAATTACTTGACACTGTTACAGGCAACAAACCCATGCGGCATTACCACCAAATCGATCTTGCTACGCAAAAAGTCTCAACCACAGAGTTGCACGGTGAGGATATTGTTCGTGCTGGCCGATATCTAATCGCGAAAACGCTCGTCGACCAAAAAGTAGCCACTGTCGACCCACTGTCCGATAAAAATCCTCTGATTTTCTCTGCTGGCCCATTCGCCGGTACCAACTTCTCAAACGCCAACCGAGTGAGTGTCGGATGCAAAAGCCCGCTGACTGGCGGAATAAAAGAAGCTAATGGTGGTGGCACGTTCGGCTTCGCCATGGGCCAATTACAGATATCTGGAATTACGCTGCACAATGCCTGCAGCACTTGGCAAATTCTGCGCATCACCAAAGAAGGCGAAATCAGCTTTGAAGATGCCACTGATTTTATGGGCATGGGTAACTTTGAAACAGCCGAAAAACTACATGAAAAATACGGCAAGAAAATCAGTCTGGCTCTATGTGGCCCAGTAGGTGAATACCAGGGGCTGACGGCAGGAATATCAATGAGCGACGTTGATCTCAGACCTTCGCGTCTGGCAGCCAGAGGCGGCGTTGGCGCTGTTATGGGCATGAAAAAAGTTAAGGCCATCGTGCTCGACTTGTACAAAATGCCAGCTTTGCATGATCGCAAGAAGGTCATGGGCGCAGTGAAAGAATACAAAAAAATGCTTGATGCTGAACCTGCAATTAAAGCCTTTCAAGATATCGGCACAGCGATGGTTGCCGACTACACGAATCACGTTGGCGGTTTACCAGTAAATAACTTTGCAATTGGGCGTCAAACCGATACCGATAAAGAAATATTTAAACTTGGCGGTGATGCGCTACGCACATTGAACCTTGAACGCGGTGGCGAAACTACCCACGCCTGCATGCCAGGTTGCACCATCCAATGCAGTAACGTTTTTGCAGATAAAGATGGCAACGAAGTAGTTTCTCCAGTTGAATACGAAACCATCGGTTTACTGGGCACAAACTGCGGTTTGAGTGACCCCGACGAACTTGCTCATTTAAATTATATTGCCAACGATTTAGGTGTCGATACTATTGAGCTCGGTGGCATGATTGGCGTATTAATGGAAGCCGGCCGAGGTGAATTTGGCGACGCTAAATTCATGGAGAGCGTTCTGGAGGAAATGCGTAAAGGCTCAGATGATGGAAAATTATACGCACAAGGCACAGCCGTTGTAGGTGAGCAATTAAAGGTGGCTCGAGTACCTGTTATCAAACGGCAGGCAATTAGCGCATACGATCCGCGAGTCATTGAAGTCACCGGCATTACCATGATGATGACAGCGCAAGGCGCAGACCACACCGCTGGAAACGCGCCGCAATACGATTGTAAAGATAAAGATGCAAACGAGTTGGTTGCAGCCAGTCTTGATCTGCAAGTCAGCTGTGCTACGGCGGATTCGCTGGGATTATGTATATTTGGCCGTTCAGTGACAAACACGCACGTCGATTTTATCGTTAACGCCATCAACGATGCGCATGGCATAGAGTTACCTGAATCATTCTTCAAACAATTAGGTCAGGAAACTCTCGATCTTGAAAATGAATTCAACAAAGCCGCGGGCTTCACTGAAGCCGACGATGAGCTGCCTTCGTTTTTCTACGAAGAAGCACTGCCACCGAGCAACAAAGCCGCACGTTGGCACAGTAAAGAAGTAAACGAGACCGTCAGGGTGCTTCAAAACCAAACGTGATAAACGCCGATCTAGAGGTACTGACCACCAGCATTGGCTGGCTTAAGGCTGGATATCAAGTTGAACTGGTTACAGTTGCAAGAACATGGGGATCATCACCTAAGCCACCGGGTTCACTGGCCGCTATTCGCAACGATGGAGTATTAGTAGGTTCCGTCTCTGGTGGTTGTGTTGAAAAGCAACTCTCAGAATCATTTCGCTCCCAGAAGCATACGCGAGTGCACGCTCATCATATTGACGACCAGCAAGCAAGACGATTTGGTCTGGCTTGCGGTGGTCAGCTTGAACTGATTTATGAGTCCCTCACCGATGGCGCTCAGCTCCAAACCATCGTAGATGCTATAGCCGGTAGGCAGAAGATGACTCGCACCATTTCAATTGGTTCGGCTGAGGCTGTGCTAAGCCCTGCTAATTCGACAGACTCCTTTTCTTTCGACGGCACAACGCTGACAAAAGTTTTTGGCCCTCATTGGCAGTTACTGCTTATTGGTGCTGGGCAACTATCTGCATTCGTTGCACAATTCGCCATAGCAACAGACTTTGATGTTCTGGTATGCGAACCGAGACCAGAATTTCAGAAGGCCTGGAACACAGACGGCACAACCTTATTAACGCTTGAGCCTCATGATGCTGTAATTCAACATGCAAACGACTTCAATACGGCAGTCTTGGCACTGACCCACGACCCGAACCTTGATGATGCAGCGCTACTGGAAGCGTTAGAGATCGACAATTTTTATGTTGGCGCGTTAGGCTCAAAACGTAACTATGAAAATCGCTGTAAACGACTGTCGTCTATGCTAAGCCACCAACAATTGCAAAAACTGCATAGTCCAATCGGCTTGTCGATTGGCAGTCGGAGCTCAGCGGAAATAGCGATTTCAATAGTGGCACAGCTGGTGGAAAAAAGAGCTGCTGTTAGCCAAACTCGACCTGCCTGACTGACCAGCAAATTTAGTAGGTTAAGACTTTCTCAAAGCTATCCATGAATTTTTGCCGTCAGTTTATGCGGCGAAAATTACCGTAGTTGACACGAATTGTGCAACCGCAAGGCTCCCGTATTTCTATAAATATAGCTAGTATTTTGGTATCAATTTATTGATTCCAGCCTACTGATTCCAACTTATTTACGCTAATTAGATTCAAAGTACTCAATACAAACTATTCTTTGTAAAAGCGTTCTAAAATGGCGTAATTTCAACTCCATCGCACTGAACACCAGATACACGGATCAATGCAACTAACTTTTATGCGGCTAAGCTAGTCCGGTTTTGTTTAACTCCGGCAGTAATGTGAGTTGAACATAACATTATCGTTAGTTGAAGAAACAAAGTAAAAGGAGGTACACGATGTTCAACAAGCTAGGCTACAGGGCAATGTTGGTTGCTTCGATACTCACATTATCAGCTTGCGCCGAAGACGGACCCGCTCCAATTGATAAAAATGCCCCCGATGTCAGTACCAGCGGTGCTAATCGACCATTAGTCAGTATTTTTGAAACAGCAGTAGCGACCGAAACTTTTACAACCTTGATCACCGCGCTGCAAACAACCGGGCTTGATACAGATTTCGCGGATGAATCTAAAACCTTTACGGTGTTCGTACCGACTGATTCCGCATTCGATGCCCTTGGCACCGATGCGATTAATGATTTGCTCGCCGACCCTGAGGCTTTGCGAAATTTACTTCAGTATCACTTTGTTGCCGACCAAGTCATTGGTCTTGCTGACGCTTCGGGCGCAGAGAGTGAAATACTCACTATGGCAAACGGCGACAACACCGCTCTTACTTATGATGGAGACAGCTTCTGGATTAACTCATCCAAAGTGATAGTAACTGATGTGATTGCGACCAATGGCATCATTCACGTTGTAGATACTGTACTAACGCCACCTGTGGATGAACCCTCGCCAATGAACGTTGTTGAAACAATCGCAGCAAATGGCGCGTTCACTGTGTTTCATGAAGCATTGGTTTCAACCGGCTTAGCCGATACTCTCGGCAATACCAATGACATGTTTACGGTTTTTGCACCTACTGACGAGGCTTTTGCAAAAATACCGGACGAAATAAAAAATGCGCTTCTAGCAGATACAAAAAGGCTGGATAACATGCTGCGCTATCATGTAATTGGTGGTGAAACTGTAGATACAACCACAGCTATTAGCTTATCTGGGCAACAAAAAGGAATGTCCAATGGCGCTAACGTGGCAATGTACCTGATCAACGGTAAATTGAACATCAATGAAGCGACGGTTATCAACAGCGATCTTTGGGCTAGCAACGGCGTTATTCACGCATTAGATTCAGTTCTGACGCCTCCCGCTCATTTAGTAGACGTACCCGATGCACACCATGTGGCCGTGAGTAGCATTCTTGATATCGCACGAAATACACCGGATTATTCGATATTTGCCAGTGCGGTAGAGGCGGCGAATTTGGATGGTGCCCTCGGTAGCCCTATTGATTTATACACAGTCTTTTTACCGACAAATGCCGCGTTCAAAGCACTCGATGGAGCAACGCGGGATCATCTATTCGCCGACCCTACGGCCATGCGCAATGTAGTCCTACGGCATGTGCTCCCAGGCAGAGTTCTTGACTCAACGGTCGCAATAGAACGAATCGGCTTTAACCTTCAATCCGGCAATGGCGAGTACGTGGTAATTACTCAGCAAGCCGACTCGTTGTGGGTTGAGGATGCAAAAATTCGTACCGCTGATATTACAACTGTGAATGGCATTATTCATACTATCGACAAGGTGCTATTGCCCCGATAAAAACTATTTAACGTTAACTGCGTTTCGTTAAAAGCAATTCGCTAACTGCAATTCGTCGAACAGGTGTTTTCGGCGATACAGTTATCAGCGTCTTTGGACGCAAACCAATCCAATTTATTAACGACCACTACACCTACGAAATTATTGATAAATCGGATCATAAAAGTATTTTTTGTCCGCTATCAAGTTAATAACGTAGTCCAACCTGATCCGCTCCTGCAATTCAACCGTACTCCCTGCATGCATACCAAAAACGATGTGCATTTAAGAAACGTGGCGATTCATAAAACAAATAAGGAGGAAATCAGATGTTAAATAAGACTATCCAGTTTACGTGGATGACGACATTA
>CALIMV010000349.1 GCA_938045275.1 uncultured Granulosicoccaceae bacterium | reverse complement strand
AATCGTTGTTGGCGACCGGTTGTTATGAATCAAACGATAACGGGATCACTCGAATGGGTGCTCAGGTTATAAAAGAAATGAACCGTGTTGGGCTGGTTATTGATATGAGTCACTCTGCTGATCGTTCCACCATACAAGCGGCAGACCTTTCAGAACGACCAATCACGATCACACATGCCAATCCTTATGAGTGGGCACCAGCGTTGCGCAACAAACGTGATGATGTGATTCGCGCTGTTTCACAAAACGGCGGCATGCTCGGCCTTTCACTCTATCCGCATCACCTTAAAAATAAATCAAATTGTTCCGTAGAGTCTTTTTGTCGAATGGTTGCCGATACAGTTGAAAAATTTGGTATCGAGCATGTGGGCATAGGCAGCGACTTATGTCAGGACCAACCAGACAGCATTGTCGAATGGATGCGAGTTGGACGCTGGACAAAAGACATCGATTATGGCGAAGGCTCGGCAAGTGATGCCGGCTTCCCACCCATGCCAGCCTGGTTTAAGGACAATCGAGACTTTGACAATATTGAAGAGGGTTTGCGAAACATTGGTATGGATGCTGACGAAATTTTCGCGGTGATGGGCGGAAATTGGTATCGTTTTTTTGCAGAAAATTTTTGCTCGCTTCAACATGAACAGCGTTGATAGGCGTATAGATCGACGCAACCCTGAGAACGTTATGCGTCTCAGCAGGCTGGGATCATTTCATCAGTGTCGGTTAAGTTTTATGCGTACGCTCACCCGACGCATGGCTAATGATGGTTGGCGTTTTAGTCGTTCGCTGTTTGAAATCAACAGCGATGGCGTCGGCAGGGCCGTATACACAGCGACTGGGCCCGATCGACAGTACTCACTGGTGGCCTTTGCTCATGACTTGCCTGATGCACAACGTTCTGACAGGGTCATTGCCGAAAGTTGGGATACGACCTTTACCCTCTACGATGGTGTACCAACATCGGACGATCTGATCAGACTCCAAAATAATGTTCCTTTTCAGGAAGCCGGACGTCTGAGTGCAACAGAGCTAACGCTTTCAAGAGCGAACCGGTCGGTACGATTGTGGAGACATGTCATTGATGCGCTGGCTAACGGAAATCAACCCGATCTTGATGAAGTACGCAAAGTTGGTTACTTGATGCGAACCACGGCAGTCTATGGGTCTGGCAAGTTTGGTGCTGCAGACCGTGAGCAGATTGAAGACAGGCAAGAACTCTATGCACCTTTTCAGGCAGAGTTACTGACAGTGTACTTAATTCGCACATTTGTCCGGGATTTGGTGCAACACATGGCAGACGCCATAGGTGGTGAAAAGGCCGCAGTATTGAATCCGGACATCGCCAAAGAAATTGGGATTGGCAATTCAACAGGCTTGGGCATGGCCCCGTTTATAGTTAACCACCCGGTTTTGTTCAACAACTGGATTCTTGCCCGCGAAGAAGCCGTGGCCCGAGTACGCAGCCGCAGATCAGCCACGATTGAGGAGCAAGCGTGTTTTCAACACATTCTTGCGCGCAGCGAAGTGTTGATTGAACGATGGCAGTCTGGGCATCCGCTGCAAATTAAAAAACTTGCCATGCTGAGGGTGGACCTGGACGAATTCAAAAGTTACCTGGCGAAATGCGTCAATTGGAATAACTATCCGTGGGATAACATAGTCAGCTGGGCTGAAGGGACGCTTTCAGAAGAAGGACAAGAGTGCGTGATCTCATTGATACTCGAACCCTACCCGCATCTGGTCGATGGGTTGTCTGATTGTATGTCTGATGCAAATCGAACAGCACGTATTATCGATGGATCGATAACGATAAAAAAAATAAAATCAACGCTTGAAGCGTGCTTTGGCTGGGCGTTAAATATCGATTGGTCAGATAAACAACATTGCAGTCGTGTCTGGTATATATCGGCCGAAAAACAAGAGCCGCGTCTTGGAGAGCGATTTAACGAACCAATAGAAGACTACGAACAACCACTGGCCCCGGCAAGAGACGCAACGCTTGCCTACAATGATCTGAATTCGTGGGATGAAAACACCGCACTGGCTGAATTTCTTTTAGTGCATCCGGAACATCGACACACGCTGCGCAGAGTTCAAAATTACCTGACAGCACCATACGGTGAAATACGTGATAACACGATTTCCGACTCGCTTATGCCTATCGATATGCTAAGGGCAAAGCTGTCTTTTTTTGGTGCTACCCACTTCGATCCGCGATCAGATCGATGGGTGCGAATTTGTATGTACGCCGGCGCACCCTACCCGGAAAATCTGACACCGCAGAATGCCGACTTCTGGGTGTATCCAGAGATTCCCGAATGAGCCTTTCGCTTAACGAGCTGGAGAGTTTGGCTAAACGAGCCACCTGGGGCGCAGGTTATCCGTGGGGTCTTGCTGAAGAAGCCGGCAAAGGTGCGCGTTGGTTATGCGTCTATGGATTTGATGGTATAGGTCAACTTGCGTCGCTGCTACAGAAATCACTAGCGGATAAACCGGTAAAGCATAGACCGGTAAGTGACGTGACAACGCAGGTATTACAGGCCAACGATCAATTATGCCCGTTAGCTACTGGTGCATTCCTATCAGATAATGCGAAAAATCTCGGCACTGGCGGATGTGAAATTCACCATGTTGCCAACCCTTTATTATTGTTGCCGTTCGCAGCAAACATTGCGTTGCTCAATAATCAAAAAATGACCGTACAATGTCGCGATTCATTGGTATCAACGAATGGTAGCGAAGTCAGTAAAAATAGTAATACACCCTTTTCAGGCAAAGAGAAGGTTGTGTCTATACGCAGAGGCGGAAAAATGTCCCGGCTCGTTACTAAACAGCGCAGAGCAACCGCAGATACCCTGAGTATTCAAGTGTTAACTCGCTTTGCGGATAGAACTTACGCACCGGCAACAGCAGATTCGCGATTGCTCGGAGCAGGTGCCGGGCTGCAAGACAACAACTAATCAGGTGCTGTATTTCTATCAATAAAAATAAATATAACCGACGTCGATATTTACAAGGCAATATGTTCTTAACCGAATCGGTTTTCCAGCTAGTTTATTTCCAAGTGGGATGGGTAAACAAAAACCGTCTCATAACCGTGCAACTGCTTCCACAAAAATCAGAGGAAATTATATGAGTATTAGTCAACCCTTTACCGATTTGCAAATAGCAAAATCCGCCAAAGGATTTTATGAGGGGAACAGTGTCGCCATTGCTCTGGGCAGCAAACTGATCATGGTGGCGTTGGTGATTTGGGCCCTGGTATGGCCAGCCAATGCAAACACTGTTCTTGGTACATTGAATGGGAATTTGCTGGCGGGATTTAATCAGTTCTACGTCATTATTGTCGGGCTGTTTTCTATTTTCCTTTTCGTTGTTGCATTGCTGCCATCGACAGGACGTCGAATCATGGGAACTCGCGGTGAAGCACCGGAATTTTCGAATTTTTCGTGGTTTTCGATGATGTTCGGCGCCGGTTTAGGGGTTGGCTTAATGGTATTTGCTACAGCGGAGCCACTGGGTTTGTGGGGATCCAATCCCGAGGTGGTTAGTGGTGAAGTGGTTGGTTCTACACCTGAAGCGGTGAAATCAGCTTATCGGTATACGTTTCTGCACTATGGCTTTCATGCCTGGTCAATTTATGTCGTCACCGGATTGTCTTTGGCTTACTACGCCTATCGTCGGAACATGCCGCTGACCATTCGCACCGCGCTGACGCCACTGTTCGGTCGCTTTATGAATGGATTCCTGGGCCATTTTGTCGATGTATTGGGTGTTGTCGCTACCATACTGGGTGTGTCAGTCACGATCGGGTTTGGTGTTTCCCAGTTTGTTGATGGTCTGTACGCCATTACTGGCATGGATTGGATGATGGAAACAGCAGGAGAAACACCTGCACCCAGTACAGTCGGATTAATCGCTGGCCTGGCAGTGATTATGGGGCTCTCAATCATTTCAGCTGTTTCGGGCGTGGGTCGCGGCGTTAAGTACCTTTCTAATTTAAATTTGGTTCTTTCGCTCATTTTACTGTTGACCTTTGTTTTTTTTGGGTCCTTTCTTTTTGCCATGACAACTTATGGCACAGCATTGGTTGATTACCTGTTGCATTATTTTTCGTTGAGTTTCGGGGCATTTGGTCCGCAGTCGGGTGCTGAGTTTGCAGGCGCTTTAACCACAGAAGCTGCGCAACATGCGGAGGCTTTGCGCGCTGGTGCCACTAATCCCTGGGGATCATTCGATGGGTTCAAGTCAGGTCTTGAAGGCGACGCAGCAAACCTGTCAGATGAAGTGCTCAACGCTGCCTATGCAGCGGGGGAATCCGGTAGACAATTTGCCTGGCAAGCTGCCTGGACTACCTTCTACTGGGCGTGGTGGATAGCGTTTTCACCCTTTGTCGGGTTGTTTCTTGCGCGAATATCGAAGGGTCGTTCGGTACGGGAATTCATTATTGGATGTGTGTTTCTGCCAGCCCTGGTGTGTTTTGCGTGGATGACCATTCTTGGCGGCACGGCAATTGATCTTGAATTAAGTGGTGCAGCTGACGGTGCAATCATTGGTGC
>CALIMV010000348.1 GCA_938045275.1 uncultured Granulosicoccaceae bacterium | reverse complement strand
GGGAGCTTCCGAGTGCGGTGGTGGGTAGTCCGTTTATCACAGATGATAGCTACCTGACATTCTCCAATTCAATTACCTTCGTGTATTGATATTGTGAGATTACTAAATCTACCATGGAGCGTTATCGAGTTAAAGAGCAAGTGGATTGCGTGCACTCTGGCTTTTACATTATTGTTTATACCTTCGTTTATTTTCGCTCAGCAAACTCAATTATTTAAAACAGATACACAAGACATCGACTTTGAAGTTTCTCCTAATCGCTGTGTAACGCTTCGACAAGGACAGCCCTGTTATGCGCGGGTTCGCTTTAACTGGCGTTCAGAAAAAGCATTAGCCGCATGTATATACATTCTGGATGGAGCAAAAATCACCTGCTGGAAATCTTCTGACACCGGGTCGATTGTATTGACGCAAACATTGCCAAATACAACTGAATATATTCTCGTCGATGCCGATGGAGTGGAGCTGAATAGAGCCAGTATTGCTGTCTCATGGGTCTACCGAAAGAAGCGTTCTAAACGACGGTGGAGGTTATTTTAATGAACACAGAAACTGAACAGCCTATCCACATTATGGTTGTAGAAGACGATGAGTCACTTGCTGCCTGGATAGCAGATTATCTTAATTCACACGAGTACCAAGTCAGTGTTGCTACAAGAGGCGACGATGCCCTGGAGTTAATTCGCGCTGACGATCCCGATCTGGTGGTGCTGGATGTCATGCTGCCGGGGCTCACTGGTTTAGAAGTGTGTGAGCAAGCCCGTGAATTTTATTCTCGTCCCATCATTATGTTAACGGCGCAAAGTGAAGAAGATGATGAAATCAGGGGGCTGGAAACCGGCGCAGACGATTTTCTTGCGAAGCCAGTAAAACCGAAGGTCTTGCTGGCACGAATTAAGGCGCTGCTGCGCCGAGACTTGCCCGACGACCCGAATCATATTGTCAGAATAGGCGGGCTCTATATCGACCCTGTTTCTCGAACACTGACACTCGATGATGAAGACATCAATCTTTCGTCTCATGAGTTCGACCTGCTGACGCTATTAGCCACACAAGCTGGTACGCCTGTTAGTCGAGAACAGTTGATCAGCCAGATGCGCGGAATTGAATACGATGGGCTTGATCGTTCAATCGATATTAGCATTTCCAGAATGCGCAAGAAGCTTGGTGATGCTGCAACAGCACCAGAACGCATCAAAACCATTCGTGGTAAAGGCTATATGCTCGCACCGGATGCGTGGTAAATTTCATTGCGTCGTTTAAGCATATCGCTGCTAATTGTTGTGCTGCTCTCAACGATCGGCCTTGGCTGGGCATTTGATCGTCTGTTTTATGGTTTGGTTAAAACTGAAACTGATGGCTTGCAGCTCTACCGCCAAGTTGGTAATGACCTTGTCACATCAGTAGAATCGCACTCCCAGCTTGCTAACATTATTGATGCATGGCCTGAGTCTAATCCGATCAAATTGCGTTTGATTGGTGCTGCGGAGTTGGCTTTACCAGCTGAGCTTGAACGCCAAATTGGCTCAGGAGAGCCGCTGGTGCTCGAATCTGAGTCTGACGTATTGTTATTGTTTGCCTTGCGCGATTCTGAGCAACTGCTTTCTTTATCTCCCCCGAAAATTGAAAGTGAAACACCATTGGCGGTGATACTGACCATGTTGTTCTATGGCGGCATAATTTCGCTGGTCTTGTTGTGGATTTACCCACTGGCGCGGCGATTACTGGCATTGGGGCGCAGTGCAAAAGCCTTTGGCGAGGGTCAGTTTGACAGGCGTGTTTCTACTCATCAGCGCAGTTTTTTATATGAAATAGAAAATGAATTTAATGCCATGGCGCAACGTATTCAAAGTCTGATTGCGGACAATAAAATGCTGGCCAGCGCTGTGTCGCACGATTTACGTACTCCATTAGCGCGGCTACGATTTGGTATTGATCTACTCGACGAGGCCAAAGACGAGCAAGTGCGAGCTGAGTATCAACTTCGCTTAAGTAACGACCTTGCTGCGATGGAAAATTTGGTTGAAGTGTTACTTGAATACGCAAGGTTGGATAAACAGCTGAGCGACATGCCAAAATCACCAATCAATCTGAGTAATCTAGTCAATGATAGTGTTGAATCGTTAAGCGATATGTCTGACAAGACCATTGAATGGCACCAGGCTGCAGAGCAATTTATCACCAATGCACACGCTCGCTATATTGCTATGATGATTAATAATTTACTACAGAATGCTGTGAATTACGGGAAGAGCCAAATATCTGTTTCTTTGCATAAAAAGCGTTCAAGTATTATTTTATGCATTGAAGATGACGGCCCGGGTATTCCTCCTGAGAAGCGCAATGAAATGCTCAAACCATTTGTTAGAGGCAAGCAAGAAGAAGCCAATGCATCGGGTAAAGGCTATGGCATGGGGTTAGCCATTGTCAGCCGGATTGCACAGTGGCATGAGGCTCAGTTTGTTATTGGTGAAAGTAAAAATTTAGGTGGTGCACAGTTTGAAATAATTTTTGCAGCAGCGAGCAGTGCCGTAACAAAAGACAGGAAGTCCAGCAACAAAGTGCGCCCATCTGTTGTAGCAATAGATAATAAGTAAGTTGATATAATTTCGGTTGACTAAACCGAGCAAGGGCAACCATGCCGTCCGATAAAAAAATTGACTATATTGAGCTGCCAGCAGCAGATTTCGCTGCCCAGCAGGCATTTTTTGAAGCTGTATTTGATTGGTCTTTTACCAGCTATGGTGCTGAGTACCATGCTTTTACAGACGGGCAAATAGACGGTGGATTCTATCGCTCAGACAGCGTATCGCTGGCCAGTAACGGAGCGGCGCTGGTAATTTTTTATGCGCTTGATCTTGAATCGGTTGAAAAACAGGTTGTACAGGCAGGTGGCGTAATCAGTACCGCTGTATTCGACTTTCCTGGTGGCCGGCGATTCCATTTCACCGACCCGCATGGTAATGAGTATGCTGTTTGGACCGATAAACTACCTGCTACGTAATTAACACAGCGGAAGTTCGTTTACGGTTATCGATGTTACGCGTGTGGCGGTAAATACTCGTTCGGGTGTGCTGCTGCTATTGGCTCCGTCGGCAAAAACAGATATCTCCAATACTTCATTTGGTAACAATTTCGCAATGGCTGAGTTGTAGACAGGCAAGTCTAAAAATAAGTCGTTGGTTAATGATTGACTAACTTCACCTTTATCATCGGTAAGGTAGCAATTGCGTTCAGCACCGGCAATTGCATCGTCCAAGTCATAAATCGTTGCTACAGACACGCCATCGTTGTCAGGTGAGTCGATCACTAAATAAGCCTCATCATCTGACGTGCCATTCCAGTCGCCAGGTAATTCCCAAATGCCAACCAGCGGTTCAACCGCTGCAATGGCTACATTGTCCGGGAGGTTTGATCCGCTGTCACCACCGGCTCCACCACATGCAGTGATTATGGAAAGCAGTATTGTGCCAAAACTTAGACGGCTAATTCGACGGCTAATTCGACGGCTAATTCGGCGGCTAATTTGCGTAGATAGAATGCTCATATTCATTAAATACGGAATGGATTAGTTGCCTACCAGTATGCACTGATTAGGCCGGAAAATAAGTAACGCTTAGTATCGATGATTTCCACGTTTTAGAAACAAAAATACCCACCGAAGTGGGTATTTTTGCTGTGCTTATTGGTTGAGCTTATAGATTCACTGCAAAGCCCAATGTACTACATAGCTTTTAAAGCCAAGTTGATGCATTAACCGCCAAACGACTTCAGTGTATCCATGATTGGTGTCAATACCGGGCTAAGAATGTCGCCTACGCCATCGAGTCCCATGATTTTATCGACTATTGGCTGTATTTGGCCCATACCATCAGAAGCGATACTGTTAAATGGACCGCGAGCAGCTTCAGGGATTTTATCCATTATGCCCGATACTGAAGCTACATTAGTACCAAGCTCTTCCAGATCGGGTAGCGCAGCAGTTGCACTTTCCACGTCTGTGATACCACTAAGCGTTTCGGTCGCGCCACTGAAAAGTCCACTCAGTTGACCTTTGACTTCATCGGTGTCAATTGCATCAGTTACGGCATCGGTAGCAGTTGCCGCAGCATCAGTGGCCGCTTCGGTTGCATCAGATGCGGCTTCAGTAACCGCTGCGGTTGCATCAGATGCCGCTTCGGTAGCAGCTTCAGTTGCATCAGATGCGGCTTCAGTAACTGCTGCGGTTGCATCAGACGCCGCTTCGGTAGCGGCTTCAGTTGCATCGCTGGCTGTTTCTGCTACTGCAGCTGCACCATCACCGGCAGTTGCTGCTGCATCTGTTGCGGCATCTTTTGCGCCGGGCATCAGAAAAGTGAAGGCTGCCCAGGCTAGAGCACCAAGTACGGCCAAAGGTAATAACCAACGGAATATTGAACCGCCTTTCTGTGCACCGTCACCAACGGCATCCGCCGCGCTGTGTACACCGTCGCCAACCGCACCGGCCGCATTGGCAACACCATCACGTGCATTGCTGGCAACATTGCCCACTGCATCGGCTGCATTTGCAGCACCATCGCGTACACCGCCAACCGCGTTGGCAGCACCATCGCGCACATTACCTGCAGCATCACCAACCGCACCAGTAACACTACCAGCAGCATCACCAACCGCACCAGTAACACTGCTTGCAGTAGAACTTACCGCGCCAGTGACATTACTTGCAGCTGATCCTGCGGCACCAGCAATGTTTGAAGCGCCTGCAGCAACGGCCCCAGCCGCACCAGCACCCGCTGCGCCGAAACTACTGAGAAAGCCCGAGGCATTGAGTTGGTCACCTAAGCCTTGCGGCATGGATGCAGAAATATTGTTGCTTTGGCTCGACAACATGCTGCTTAGCCCGCTGGCATTTAGACCATCGCCCATGACTTTACGCTTGAGCACACCGAGAATAATTGGCGCAAGCATGCCCATTAGAGAGCTGGTTCCACCTTTACTAACGCCAGAAAAAGCGGATAACGCACCAGCAAGTTTTCCTAATCCACCACTGCCAAACAAACTGCTTAGCACAGAATTTCCGTTGTCTACCAATGTAGCGGCCTGGCCACCACCAAGCATAGAACCCATGTTGTCGAGTAGTGAATCGTCTTGATTTTGAATTGCGCCAAAAAGGCTGTTTGCGCCTTCGTTTGTGCTTGCAGACCCACTTATTCCATTGAGTAGAGCAGGAATCATGCTGTCCACCGCACTGGTTGCTTTTCCACCTTCGTTGCCGAGTAGGTTGCCCATATGGCCAATTAACTGACCCTTTACCTGATCTTTTACTAAATCAACAATATTAAATGACATTTATATGTCCTCCTTCAGTACCACTTGTATTCGACTGAGACATATGAATAATTGTGCACAGCCCGCTTAATCTTGAGACTGGTAATAATACAGCACGAAATCCGTTACAGCTCTGCGACTCGTTAACTATTGCAAGCTAAGTTGTCCAAACTGTACTGTTACATTATTTTTCATTAAGCGTTTGTTACTTCAAATGGCAACAATTCGAAGTATTGTTGGTGCTGCTGCAACGAATCTTAATTTTCTATTCGTCTGATCTGATCAATGCTATCTTTATCGCAACCAGCGTGTGGATTGAAATTTTCTGATGAGTAACGATCAAACGGTGAGTTTCACCGCCATGAAAGACGGAACACGGGCCGACTATGAACTGCTTGAGAAACTTGAGAAACCCTACTTAGAAAACACGGCCGATCGGGTGATGGCTGAATTGCAACGACAGGGTCAGGTTTCTCTGGAAGGTTACAAACTCACCCGTCTCGATCATGCGCTGCAATCCGCGACCCGGGCTGTCCGTGATGGTGCGGATATAGACTGGATAATTGGCGCTTTGTTACATGATATCGGCGATGGATTGGCACCGCAAAATCACGATCGATTCTCGGCTGAAGTTATTCGACCCTTTGTCAGAGAAGAGGTGAGCTGGGTCGTGGAGCATCACGGGATATTTCAGATGATCTACTACGCACACCACTATGGATGGGATGAGAATGCGCGTGATAAGTATAAAGATCATCCTGGGTTTAAAAGCTGCAGCGATTTTTGCGAACGATGGGATCAATCCTCCTTCGATCCTGATTACCCAGCCGAGCCGCTGTCTTTTTTTGAACCGATGGTCAGTCGCGTGTTTGCCAGAAAGGCTTACAGTCCAGACGTGCTGAAAGCCGGTGAATATACTGGGTTGCCAACATGATCGACTCGATCAAAGCTCAATTAGCTCCAACTGGCGTTTTGCGCGCCGGCATTAACATGAGTAACTTTTTGTTGGTTAACAGCAAAACCAGTACCGGTGAACCTGCTGGCGTGTCTCCCGATATGGCGCAAGCGATAGCCAACAGACTTGGCGTTGAATTGCAGCTTGTCCCATACAAGGGCCCTGGTGAAGTAGCTGATGGTGCTGCAACACACCAGTGGGATATTGCCAATATTGCGGCTGAGGCTGAACGGGCCAAAACCATAACCTTTAGCCCTGCCTATTGTGAAATTCAGGCAACTTATCTGCTGCCAGCTGATTCAAGCATTAAAACAATCGCCGATGTTGATAGAGCTGGAATCAAAATTTCTGTCAAACAGCGTGCGGCTTACGATCTTTGGCTAACGCAGAATCTTCGTAGTGCAACGCTGGTTCGTTCAGCAAGTATGGACGATTCGTTTAGCCTGTTCGTAGAACAATCGCTAGACGTATTGGCCGGGTTACGCCCTCGTTTACTCGACGACGCTAAAAATCTGCCAGGATCGCGTGTTATGGATGAGAGCTTTACAGCCGTTCAACAATCAATAGGGTGCTTGCCTGGCAATGTGGAGGCAGCCGATTTTCTGAGCAAATTTGTGGCTGAGTCCATTGCCAATGGATTTGTCGCAGAACTGATCGAAAAACACGGTGTTGTCGGAAAATTGTCGATTGCATCACCAGTCAGTGCATGAAGTCACTCATATTGGTCTGTATTGTGCGAATGTCTTATACATAAATTCGTATCAAAATTGAATTAAGTTTTATCGCTCAATGGATGATCCAGTAACTCGATTATTATCAACCCTGCGTGCATTGCATCAAGCTTCCGATCAGCTTGAAGTGGACGCCCCTTCTCAAAATACGCTAAACGGCATTATTGAGTCAGGTTTGGCCAGGCCTGCGGAGGATGAATTGCTGGCCTATTGGTTTGCCCGTTATCTCTCTGTTCGTCAGTCTCTATGGAATCTGATTAATGATTGTATAGAGTCTCATGGTAAACAGGCTCATGAATTGTCTGACGAACAGGTTTGGTCTCACTTTGTTGTTGGTTATTGTGCAGCCTGCCTGCTCATCAGAAACGATCAAGCGTTTTTATTTGATATAGCCAAGCACAGTGTTGTGCAGAGAAAGTTCAATGAAGCCTTTACTCAATACCGTATTCCAAGAAAGCAGTACACAAGGATATTTTCAGCATTTGTAGACAGGCGCGATGCGTTGCGTTTGTATGATGCGGTACATGATGCAAGGAAGAATCGTGAAATGCTGCAAAGGTTATGTAGCGATCCTGTGGTGGGTGATTTGGCGAAAGAGCTGCCGGTGTTTGAGTCCTGGCTGGATGCTCGCAAACGAACTTATCTGCAAAGACTAATGGCCTATGTCAGTCATAAATGGCGTCGTAAGAGCGTTGTTGTTTTAAATCACATGCTCTCCAGTGCAGTTGAAAATGTAGGCCGGGCGGCATCTGAAATGATATTGTCTCTGGACAAACACGTATCGACTTCCCTTCGAATACAAATGCTCGACAATCTAAAACCTGGCGATGTTTTGGTAACGCGGCACGATACAGCGTTAACTAATTTGTTTATACCCGGTTTCTGGCCACATGCAGCCTTGTATGTTGGTACGGTCGATGAGCGCGAAGCAATGGGAATTAAAATTGATTCAGATACCGAAGCCAAGTGGTGTGGCCAAGCTTGTATTCTAGAAGCTTTGAAAGACGGTGTGCGGTTTCGACCTATTACTGACACCCTGGCGGTGGATAAATTTGTGGTCTTGCGACCGAATCTCGGTGCTGCCGATATCAGACTGGGTATTGAGCGGGTGGTACGCCATGAAGGCAAGCTATATAACTTTGATTTTGATTTTTTCAGCTCAGAGCGGCTGGTATGTTCTGAAGTGGTATATCGAGCATTTGATGGGCTGGGTGGCCTGACGTTTCCGTTAACCGAACGAGCTGGGCGGTATACGCTTTCACCAGAAGATCTGATTAATTTTGCTGTACAGTCCGACAGTATGCACGTGGTTGGCGTTTATGGTGTCGGCGTCAGTCGTAATGAGTACACGACGGGTGAGATTGCCCAAACGCTTGTTCAATCAACTATCAATAGTGATTTGAATCATGACGGCGACGTTCGTCTTCAAGCCGACACCTAGTAAGCCGACACTTGTAAGCAGACAAATGGTCATGTGTTTGGTGGTGAATCCGGTTTTTGCCTCTTTTTAAATGTCGAACCTGATTTTTACTATGCATCAATGTCGGTGATGTATTCTATGAGCAATGGCGCCTGCAATTTGGTTAGCGGAACAAGCAAGTCAGCCACATCAGATACCATTTCGGCTTTAGCGTAGTTCGCGCCCATGGCGTTCGCCAACATTTTCACATTGGGTCCCAGCACATCGACACCCACGGGTGATATTTCATTGCGCTGCATATAATCGTCGATTTCCTTGTAACCGTTGTTGTTCCAGATAATGACGGCTATCGCTATACCTTCCTGTTTAGCCACGATCAGTTCATTTAACGTGAATTGAAATCCGCCGTCTCCAGCAATGGCTATAACGGGAAGATCGGGTTGGCCTAGCTTTGCACCAATTGCCGCAGGAAGTGCGTAACCTAATGTGCCAAAGCCTGTGGCCGAATTAAACCAATGGCGAGGACTGGGTGCTCTGTGCACATAATTGGCGTGATAGATTGGTTTGGTTGAGTCGCCGACAATGATTGCGTTGGGATACGTTGCTGTTATCGCTTTCAGAAGATCATCATATTGCTTGCTGGGCTCGGTAAATTGTTTTCGCAAAGCCCGGTTAATTCGTTTAACCACCGATTCCGATGAGCCCTGTGTTTGCAGATCTTCGCGCTTGCTTAAAACCTCGTTTAAGGCGTTCAAGGCAAGTTTTGCGTCGCTAAGCAATGCAACACTGGCAGCGCAGTTGGATGTTAGCTGCTGTGCGTCGATATCGATACGGACAAATTCGCCGTTGGTTTCCAGCGGTCCGACATCATAAAAATCATAGTCGGTATCGCCTAACTCAGTACCTATTGCAATAACCACATCACAGGTTCGTATGTACTCGCGAAACTCGTCTACCGTTTGCACGCCGTCTAATAACATGGGATGGTCTGGTGGTAACAGTCCTTTTGCATTGATGGTCAGGCACGTGGGTGCACCAACAAAATCGACAAATCGTTGCAATGATGCTTGCGCGTTGACACAACCGCCACCAATTAAAATGGCTTTTTGTTGGGCGTTAACCAGCAGGTCGGCTATTTTGTCTACCGTTTCGGGGTCAGGGCCGGGCTTTGCAGGTAACGCAATGTTCGTGGGGCAGGTAAAGCTGGTCGGATGAGCCATTAGATCGATCGGAATTTCGATATGAACCGGTCGCGCTCTTGCCGATGAAAAAACGGCGAACGCTCGAGCAATAACCGTTGGTAATTCATCTGCTGACAATAAGGTGTGGCTAAATGCGCTTACACCGGCGATTAACGCTTGTTGGTCTTTTAATTCGTGCAATCGACCCAGTCCCAGGCCCAGTGAATTAGTTTTGTTAACACTTGAAATCACCAGCATCGGTATTGAATCGGCGAATGCCTGACCC
>CALIMV010000347.1 GCA_938045275.1 uncultured Granulosicoccaceae bacterium | reverse complement strand
GAGGTAACGGCTGGCGTTTGTGAAGATCTCGCCAAGTTTACCAACCGCTTTTTCTTCCACCACCAGCAACACAAAACCCCTTTTGTTATTGCCAAGTTCGCCAGCAGCCTGGACGGACGGACGGCCACGCGCACTGGCAACAGTCAATGGATAACCGGACCTGCGGCCAGGCAACGCGGACATGTCGCACGTCAAGCCGTGGATGCCATTGTTATCGGTGCACAAACCGCAATAAACGATCAGCCGCAACTGACTGTTCGCAATCCGGATGCACACCAGCACACACAAGCCGCGCATCCCCTTCGCATTGTTCTCGACAGCCAGGGTCGAGTACCTACAGACAACGCTGTTTTCGACTCGGCACTACCTGCGAGCACCTTGGTAGTAACAACCGATGCAATGCCTGAACGTCACGCAAGCAGTCTGCAAGAAAACGGTGTGGAAGTGTTAAGACTCCCCTGCTCTGCCAACACAAAACAACCTGATCTCAATGTGCTCTTAGAAACGCTGGGTAATCGAAACATTCAAAGCCTGCTTGTCGAAGGTGGCCATACCGTACTGGGTAGCTTTTTTGATTGTGCTGCAGTTAACGAAGTATGGGCGTTTCTGGCACCCATGCTCATAGGTGGCACCAATGCCTTGCCATGCATTGGCGGACTCGGAATCGATAAAATAAACCAGGCGGCCATGCTGAGTAATATCAGCGTTGAAAGCCTGGATACAGATCTATTGATAAAAGGTCAGGTTGACTATATGGAATCAGAGTCAACCAATAGTAATAACGCTAATCAAAAACAACCCAACCAATCTGAACCCGTTTTTGTTAAGCAAGCAAACAAAAATGAGCCAAACCACGATTGTTTCAAACCAATAAAGAAAAGTGAGGCTAGCTAGAAAATGTTCACAGGAATTGTTGAAGAGCTTGGTCAAGTGCTTGAGTGTAGCCCAACAGACACTGGCTTTGACCTTACCGTAATGTGCAGCACAGTGCTTGGAGATACGAAACTAGGCGACAGCATTGCGGTAAACGGTGTATGTCTAACGGTCACTAACATGACTGATACCAGCTTTACGGTTGGTTTG
The DNA here is from genome assembly GCA_938045275.1 of uncultured Granulosicoccaceae bacterium. Taxonomy (GTDB): domain Bacteria; phylum Pseudomonadota; class Gammaproteobacteria; order Granulosicoccales; family Granulosicoccaceae; genus Granulosicoccus. The sequence goes on along the minus strand of CALIMV010000347.1, from coordinate 5,942 downwards.
GCGCCTGAAACTCGCAGCCGAACCAATCTGGACACATTAAACGCGGGAACACCGCTAAACCTGGAACGCTCCGTAACACCATCGACCCGCATGGGCGGTCACTTTGTGCAAGGACATGTCGATACCACCGGCACAATCAAAAGCTTTAACAAAGATAAGGATGCGCTGTGGGTTGCCATTGAAGTGCCTAACGAATTGATGCGCTATATCGTTTCTAAAGGCTACATTACGCTCGATGGCACCAGCTTAACCGTGGTTGATACAGGTGAAAATTGGTTTAACGTTACATTGGTTGCGTACACACAGCAACACATCGTCATGCCCACCAAGTCGATCGGGGATAAAGTCAACATCGAAGTCGATGTGCTCGGCAAGTACGTTGAAAAACTGATTGAGCACAGAACAGGTTCACCCCCAAATATAACGACCGAATTTTTACATGAGAATGGTTATGAGTGAAATAGTTATCGCACCCGTTAAGGACGCAATTGCGGCCATTAAAAATGGTGAGTTCGTTATCGTGGTCGATGATGAAGACCGTGAAAATGAAGGTGATTTAGTGATAGCTGCCGAATTCTGCACTGCTGACAAAATCAACTTTATGGTAACCCATGGACGCGGCCTGGTTTGTTTGGCCATGCAGGAACGCATGTTAGACCAGTTGCAGATTCCGATGATGGTGCCACAGGATCAAAACACCAGCGGTTTTGGAACCGGCTTTACCGTCTCTGTTGAAGCCAAGGAAAACGTGAGCACCGGCATTTCCGCAGCTGATCGGGCGCAGACCATTAAAACCCTGATCGACCCCGCATCGAAACCTGGCGACATAGCATCGCCGGGCCACGTATTTCCGCTGCGCGCGTGTGCAGGCGGAGTGCTAGAACGGCGAGGTCAGACTGAAGCGAGTGTTGATTTGGCAACACTTGCAGGGCTCACACCCGCTGGCGTGATCTGCGAAGTAATGGATACTGACGGTGAAATGATGCGCCTGGAAGCGTTGTGTGATTTTGGAAAAAAACACAATATGTTGGTCACCACGGTTGACGCCATTGCAGAGTATCGACAAAACACTGAAAACAGCCCAATAAAATTGGTCGAAGAAACCGACAAGGATACGATCAAGCTAATCGGCAAGAGTCAACTGCCTACAGAACACGGCATATTTAATATCAGCGTATTTCGCGATTCACAAGGTCAGGAACACAGCCTTTTATGCATGGGTGATATGACTAACGCAACGCCGTTAGTCCGGCTGCACTCTGAATGTTTAACCGGTGACGCCTTTGGTTCAATGCGGTGTGATTGCGGCGAACAGCTCAAATCTGCTTTGCAGCGAATCGCCGAAAATGGCTGCGGTGCGTTAGTCTATTTACGACAGGAAGGACGTGGCATTGGACTGGGCAACAAGATACGCGCATATGAATTACAAGACACAGGCATGGACACTGTCGATGCCAACCACCAGCTGGGATTTCCAGCCGATGCTCGCGTGTATGACACAGCAGCGCTGATGCTAAAAAGCATCGCAGCTACCGATATCCGATTAATGACAAATAACCCGGAAAAGGTAAACGGGCTCAAATCACTTGGTATAAATGTTGTTGAACAACTCCCGCATCAAGTACAAATGCACGAACACAATGCCAGCTATTTGCAAACCAAAGCAGATCGCATGGGACACAATCTAAACTAAGTCTGGGAATATAAATAAGACTGAGCGCTTAAGGGAAAATACGCCAAACGAGTATCAAACGCTATGGCGCAATACTCAATGCACCCAAACTATAAGACACGCAAACCAGAATAACCACACTAATTGCAGAGATCAACACACATGTCTACAACCCTCGAAGGCAACTTGATTGGCACCGGACTAAAGATCGGTATAGTCGCAACCCGCTGGAACGATTTCATGGGCAAGCAAATGTTAGCGGGTGCCAAGGATGCACTTATACGTCACGATGTGGCAGACGACGACATCACAATTGCTGTAGTGCCAGGTTGTTATGAGATTCCGCTGGCTGCAAAGAAGATGGCAGAAAGCGGAAAATACGATGCTTTGGTTTGTCTGGGTGTGCTCATCCGTGGTGGCACCATTCATTTTGATCTTATTGCATCAGAGGCAAGTAAAGGCATCAGTAATGCTGCAACGCTTAGCGGCGTACCGTGTTCATTTGGTGTTATCACCACCGAATCGATCGAACAAGCCATTGAACGCTCTGGTAGCAAAGCTGGTAACAAAGGCGAAGAAGCTGCGTTGGCTGCAATTGAAATGGCGAATTTACTCAAGCTATTGTAGTTATTGGCATACTCAGCGTATACCGACGTACCCAACACAGTGTGCGTGACCTATAAAAGCGGTGATTTGACCTGACAGCGTTCCATCGCCCATCCCATAGTTTCACGACGGGGGACATGCCCAAGCAATAATGGCGTATGCCCCCTGGGAACATTATCCTAACTACAAAATGTCTACACTATCCGCCAGGTCTGGCTCGCAGACAAAGCCTAGGACGATTTAATGAAGCTTGATGACCCACAACTTTATCGACAACGTGCCTATATCAATGGCAATTGGACTGATGTCGGAGTGCAGGAAGTTATAGAAGTACACAACCCCGCGACTGGCGAGAGTCTTGGCTTCGTGCCCGATTTGGGTCAGGTTGAGACAGCACAGGCCATTGAAGCAGCCGAGGCGGCTTTTCCAGCCTGGAAAGCCAAAACAGGAAAAGAGCGCGGTGAGATCCTGCGCCGCTGGCACGATCTGGTGATGGCGCATATCGATGATCTGGCCATGATCATCACTCTGGAAAACGGCAAGCCTTTAGAAGAAGCGCGTGGCGAGGTGTTATACGCGGTTTCGTTTCTCGACTGGTTCGCTGAAGAGGCGCGTCGCCAATACGGTGATGTGATACCGCAAACCAGAGGAGACCAGCGTTTGTTTGCCATACGCCAACCAGTGGGTGTTTGTGGGGCGATCATCGCGTGGAATTTTCCGTGCACGCTGGTGACCCGAAAGGTGGCTCCGGCGCTTGCTGCGGGCTGCACCGTTGTGCTCCGCCCTGCCGATCAAACGCCCTTCTCTGCACTGGCTCTGGCTGAGTTGGCGGAACGTGCCGGCGTTCCCGCAGGCGTTTTTAATGTAATCACCGGTAACCCTCGTACTATCGGCGGTGAACTAACCGCCAATAAAACGGTGAGTAAAATCACCTTCACCGGTTCTACACCTGTTGGGCGCTTGCTCATGGAACAGTCAGCACCGACGGTTAAGCGTTTATCACTCGAACTGGGCGGAAACGCGCCGTTCATTGTGTTCGAAGATGCTGATGTGAAGAAGGCCGTCGATAATTTGATGGTGTCCAAGTTCCGCAACGCCGGTCAGACCTGCGTCTGTGCTAACCGCGTTTTTGTACATGACTCGATCTATGACGAATTTGCGCATCAAGTCACTGCCAAAGTAGGCGAACTCAAGGTCGGTAACGGGCTTGAAACTGACGTAACAATTGGCCCCATGATTGATGATAAAGGGCTTTTAAAAGTATCCGAACTGGTACAGGACGCGATCGATAAGGGTGCGCGCGTGCTCATGGGTGGTAATCGACACGCGCTGGGTGGCAACTATTATGAACCCACTGTGCTAACAGATGTTAGCCAGGAAATGGACGTTGCGCGCAAAGAAATTTTCGGCCCAGTGGTCACCTTGTTTCGTTTTAAATCAGAAGATGAGGTAGTGGCAGAGGCTAACTCAGTGGAAACAGGATTAGCGGGGTATTTTTTCTCGCAAGATGTCGCACGAGTGTGGCGCGTAGCCGAAGCCCTTGAGGTCGGTATCGTTGGCGTGAATACCGGCATGTTTTCAAATGAAGTCGGCCCATTCGGCGGCGTCAAGCAATCTGGTTTTGGGCGTGAAGGTTCGCGTTATGGCCTCGATGATTTCTCGGAATTGAAATACATTTGTCTCGGCGATGTTGAGTAGTAATCTGATTTCTATTGCGCCAGGCTAGTGGGTCGATAACCAGCAGCTGCACCGACTCGTATTCGGTGGGAATGTGGCTTGAGTCGTCATTGAGGGCTTGATCCGTACAGACAAAAGATAAGTCATTTGACTCTACTTGACCCTATCGATCCCGATGTTCAACCAAATCAGAAATTCATTCTGACACTGTCAGGTGTCATCCAGGCTTATTCATATCAACGCTTATCTATACACGTGTCGGCGATCGAGACAGCAATCCAAAGACGTATGCCGCTATGTCGGACATCGCTTTTTAAGATACCTAATTAGCATCCGGCTTGACCTAAAGAGCAGCCACGACCGCTAAACCCCACTCCATCTCGAACCACGATGCCTGCCGTTCCAGATGAACGCTGTGGTCTAAAAAACAATTGATATAGATTGAAGGCCAATCACGTGAATGTGATTGCGTGACTTCATAAATCGATTAGATCTAACAGCAAGTGGAGTGTTATATATGCACAAAAGCATCAAGAAACTATTAGCCGCGGTAACGGTATCGACGCTGACGGTGTCTACGGCCATGGCCGAGCCGGTGAAACTTAACATGCCGTCGGTTTTCCCTGGATCGTTGATCCAGTTGGGAACGGCCGGTGTTCGCGTGGCGGATACCGTAAACCTGATTTCCGGCGGCGATCTAGAGATTAAATTTTTTGAGCCAGGCGCGCTGGTTCCCGCCCTGGAAATTTTCGATGCCGTGTCAAACGGTTCGGTTGATGCCGGCTGGTCTACCTCCGGTTACTGGGGATCGAAAAACTCTGCACTGAATATTTTTGCGGCGATTCCGTTCGGCCCCGGTGCGGGTGAATACCTTGCGTGGATGTGGTACGGCGATGGCGATAAGCTGAAGAACGAAATCTACAATAAAAATGGTATCCAGAGTATTACCTGCGGCATCCACTCGCCGGAAACCTCTGGCTGGTTCAAGAAAGAAATCAAAGGGCCGGAAGACCTTAAAGGTTTGAAGATGCGATTCTATGGTCTTGGCTCCAAGGTTATGCAGAAGCTCGGCGTCGACACGCAACTGCTGGCAGCTGGCGATATTTTCCCCGCTCTGGAGCGTGGCACTATCGATGCGACCGAATTCTCCATGCCTGCGATTGATCTGAATCTCGGTTTCTACAATGCCGCCAAGCACTATTACTTTCCCGGTTGGCATCAGCAGTCAACAATTCAGGAGTTGTTGATCAATAAAAAGAAATGGGACGCTATGTCAGAAAGCCAAAAGGCTATTATCGACACGGCCTGTCGCGCTAATGTTTCAACCCAATTCGCCGAAGGTGAGGCGATTCAAGGTGAAGCACTGGCAACCTTTAAAGAGAAAGGCGTAACTATCCACCGATGGGATCAATCCATGCTCGACACGCTTGAAGCAGCTTGGAACGAAGTGTCTGCTGAAGAAGCTGCTGCCAATCCGGAGTTCGAGAATGTTTGGAATAACCTCCAAAATTTCCGCAAAGAATACGCCGTGTGGAAGGATCTGGGATACCTGAAATAAACCTCCTGCGTCTTTAATTTAAGACGTTGTATAAACCTGGACTATTCATGAAAACGCCGTTTCTCGCTCGCTGCTCGTACAGCGCTTCCCGCTCAGTCGGAAAAACAGCCTGTATTCCGCTCCATCGCGGAAAACGCTGTACGCACAGGGTCCGTCGCGAGAAATCTTCGTTTCATGAATAGTCCAGGTTAAGGCCCGGTTGCATCATGGCCGGGCCTGCTTTTAATTTATGTCGGGGGTTGCTGTGCAGGCATTAATCAGGTTAGCTCAATGGATCGATCGCGGTCTTAGGTTTCTCGCTATGTTTGGCGGGTGGCTGGGTTTGTTGTTGGTCCTTACTGTTTGCTATGACGTGGTCACGCGTTACTTTGGCGTGCCGAAACCAGCCGGCCTGAATTCCACGATGATTCAGGAATCGGAATACTGGCT
>CALIMV010000346.1 GCA_938045275.1 uncultured Granulosicoccaceae bacterium | reverse complement strand
CGCTGAGTTTTCTCACCTTACCGACAATGAGTTTGAGCGTGAATACGGTGAATTTTTCGACAAACTTAGAACTATAGCCGTGCCCAACATGCAACGGTTGCAACGTGTGTTTAGAGAGCTCGGTATTGAGGTATTACACACAACAATAGAAAGCTTGACGAAAGACGGTCGCGACCGAAGCTTGGATTACAAAATAACTGGATTCAATGTACCCAAAGGGTCCTGGGACGGGAAAGTCATTGATGAACTCGAACCAACAGATGATGAAATTGTATTTCCAAAAAGTTCATCGTCAGTGTTTGTTTCAACACACATTGATTACGTTTTACGAAACTTGGGCGTCAAACAATTAGTCATCGTTGGCATACTCACTGATCAATGTGTTGAAAGTGCCATTCGCGACGCTTGTGATTTGGGTTATCTTGTTACACAAGTTACCGATGCGTGCCTGACTTACACCGAACAACGGCACAACAACTCTATTAGTACAATCAAGGGCTACTGTCGGCAATTAACCACAGCCGAGCTGATCAATGAGCTTGGAGGAAACAGCAATGCATAAATTACTGATAGTGATTTTTTTGCACCCCAATCTGCCAAGTGTAACAGAAAGGGTAAAAGGGCCTGCCTAGCATGTTGACACTGACCGGCATTGGCAAGTCTTTCGGTGGTGTCGTTGCAGTTCACAATGTATCGCTGACTATAAGCGCAGGAGAGGTTTGCGGCTTGATAGGCCCTAACGGGGCAGGGAAATCCACACTGGTTAATCTGATTTCCGGTGTTATGAGCTGTAGCGAAGGTCAGATAACACTGGCAAACCAATCAATCAATCGAGTGAACGCGCACAATAGAGCGCGTATCGGCATTGCTCGTACATTTCAAAATTTGCGTGTCTTTCCGAGTCTTAGCGTTGCACAAAATATAGATGTCGCTCGTTATCGCGGCACGCAAGACCCAATAGTCGATGCGGCCATTGAGGTTTTTGATCTAAAAGATAAACTATCAACACCCGCAAGCGTACTTTCCTATGGGCACTTACGGCGACTTGAAATCGTCAGGGCCTTGGCTCTCACCCCTAAAGTGCTAATGCTGGATGAACCAGCAGCTGGTATGAATGAGCACGAAACACAGACTTTAGGACAATCTCTAGAATGGGTCAGTAGCGAGAGCGATTGCGCTTTACTCGTCATTGATCACGATCTTAAATTTATTATGTCCTTGTGCAAACGAATATTTGTACTGAACATGGGTGAGCTAATAGCCGAAGGGACACCGAAAGAAATTACCCGCAACCAGATGGTAGTCGATGCCTATCTGGGCGAGGAACATGAAAAAGCTGCATCGACGGCATAAATATGAAAAGGAGAATTTCCATGAAAAAGTATATTTTGACTGCGGCTTGTTTGACGTTTGCAGTTCCAGCAATGGCAGAAGACACCATCAAACTCGGGCTTGGTGTGCCAATGACAGGTGATTACGCACCTTATGCAGAATGGCAAGGCGCTCGCTGCATGGCAGAGATGATCAATGCCGATGGGGGAGTGGACGGTAAAAAAATAGAAGTGTTGGTACAAGACTCCGGTGGCGATACGCAAACGGCAATATCGCTGGCGCAAAAATTTCTTGATGAAGGCGCGGTAATGCTTGGGACTATTCCTTTCTCGGATACTATGATTCCGGTAGCACAAGTGGCCGCAGAATACGGTGTGTCTATTTTCCAACCGCAGTCGACTCAAGTAGAAATGCACGCTGGTCTGGTCGATAACTTCTTTACCGGAGTATCGCCCGATCCATTCACAGCCACAGCTGCAGCAAACTACGCACTGGAGCAGGGCGTTAAGAATGTTGTTTTAATGACATCGGACGAAGGTGGTTCCTGGTCTGCGCGTACACCACTGTGGTTTGGTGATGTAATTGAAGCTGGCGGGGGTGAGGTTTTATCGAAACTTAATTTTTCGTTTGGTACTTCAGATTGGTCTCCACAAATTGCCGAAATAAAAGCCCTGGACAAACCCGTTGATGCTGTTTACATCTCATCAATAATGCCTGATATCTCTGTTCTGATTCGGCAACTGAAAAGTGCAGGTATCGATGCGTGGGTTGTAGGTTCAGATGGATTTGATGACCCTTCACTCGATGAAATCGGTGCTGACGACCCGTCTATACTCGATAAAGTGTTTTTCGCAACTCTGGCACCAAGTCATGCTGATAGCGCTGTTGTTCAGTTTATGAATGACTGTAAAGAAATGGGCATAGATGTACCGGGTTTGTTTCCAGCAACAGGTGCCGATACAGTTAAGGCACTGGCCTGGGCAATAGAGACATCCGGCAGTACCGACCCAAAAACCATTGCAGATACATTACGATCGGCCGACAGTATTCCGGTTATGTCAGTTGATGAAATTTCGTTCAAGGAAACTAAAACATACGCCCAACGTACTATTCCAGTGATCGGATTTAAAGAAGGCAAGCGTGTTCTGATCTCTAATGTCATTCCAGAAAATACGCCTAAAGACTGGAACTAAAAATAGTAAGGTTTACGCTGGCCATCGCCATGTTAGCTGTCGATCAATTGAGTGTGTTTCACGGCCCAATAGAGGCCGTGCATGGCATATCATTTAATGTTGCGGCTGGTCAGTGTGTCTCACTCCTGGGGCCAAATGGTGCAGGAAAAACGTCTACGATATCTGCGATAACCGGCGTTGTGCGGGCCACTGGGCGCATAGAGGTCGATGGCGAAATCATGAGCGACCAACCCGTTGAGTCGCGTATTCTCAAAGGGGTGTCAGTAGCCCCTGAAGGAAGACGCGTGTTTGCCAATCTCTCTGTAGAAGATAACCTGAAACTCGGCGGCGCAATCGTACAAAACAAGGCTAATATCCGTTCCGATATTGCCCACTGGCTTCAAACATTTCCAGTGCTCGGCGAACGACGTGCGCAGTTGGCCGGTACTCTCTCGGGTGGGGAACAACAAATGCTGGCCATTGCTCGCGCCTTAATGAGCAGACCAAAAATTCTATTGCTCGATGAACCCAGCCTTGGGCTTGCTCCAAAAATTGTCGCACAAATATTTGACATCATTCGACACCTTAAGAACGAAGGCATGACGATACTACTGGTGGAACAAAACGCGACACAAGCGCTAAAGCTGTCTGACTATAGTTACCTGCTGAATAACGGAAAGATCGTTGCCGAAGGCAGCGCAGAGAAGCTGGGCCAAAGCAATGAACTTATGGCCGAACTAACTGGAATAGCCTGAGTGGTGTACCAATAAATGGAATACATAGTACAACAAGTCATTAATGCTCTGGCATTCGGTGCTGAGTACGCGCTGCTAGCACTTGGACTTGCCATTGTATTCTCGATCATGGGCCTGGTGAATTTTGCGCACGGTGAAATAATCGCCGTTGGTGGCTACACTATGGTAGCGCTTGGAGCGCTAATGATTGGCAATCCTTATATCGTTATTGCTAGCGCTGTTGTAGCTGCGATGTTTGCATCAGTCATGTTGGAACGGTTTGCGTTTCGTCCAGTGCGCTACGCCGACCCAACCACAGGGCTGCTCACAGCGTTTGGGGTTTCAATGATATTACAGAATTTATTTCTGTTATTCGTTTCTCCTCGTCCAATTGCTGTTACTTCATTGTACTTTCTGGATTGGCCGGTCAATCTTTTCGGTGTGCAAGTATCATCTCTACAGCTTTTTGAAACAGGTGCTACTGCATTAGTTATAGTCGCCTTGATGCTTTTTTTACGCCGAACAACGCTGGGCATTGCGATGCGAGCCGCTGCGCTCGACTTTGAAATGGTGCGGCTAGTCGGCATTCGCGCCAATCGCGTGTTTGCGGTAGCGTTTTTAGTTTCAGGCCTGCTCGCTGGCCTTGCCTGTATTTTTATCATGGCTCGTCGAGGGTCGGTTGATCCTCACATGGGTTTTAACCCGGTGTTAAAGGCATTCGTTGCGTGTGTGGTGGGTGGCTTCGGTAGTTTGCCGGGTGCGGTGTTAGGTGGTTTTATATTAGGTGCAGTAGAGGTTGCCATGCTGGTGCTGTTGCCACAGGAATACGGTGGCATGAAAGACGCCTTCGTTTTCGGCATCATTGCCTTATTATTGATATGGCGCCCTAATGGCATCCTGTCTCCACGCATAGAAAAAGGGGATAAGGTGTGAGTCGCGGAATAAGTCGCGGGTTAAGTCTCAGAATGAGCCGTGGTATGACGCGAGGCCTATACGGTGTAGCGTTAATCTCGATTGTGCTTATAGCTATTGGTGTGGCGACAACTTATTTCGGCTCTCGTTATCATTTACGCTTGGTATACGGTGCCTATGTCAATCTGCTTGTAGTGCTTGGTTTGCAAGTGTTTATGGGCAATGCGCGCATTACCAATTTAAGTCACAGTGCGTTTATGGGAATAGGCGCCTATGTGGCTGCAATTTGCGTGACACCTGAAACAGTAAAGGCTATTTCGTTACCGCAAGCGCCTTGGGGTCTGAATGCGTTTTCACTTGACCCGATCAGTTCTGCATTAATAGCTATTGCTATAACTGCAATTATAGCCGCACTGATCGGCTTGATCATAGTTCGGCTCACGGCAATTGGTGCAACCATTGTCTCACTTGCCGTACTGGTTATCGTTCACTCTGTCTTTCTTTTCCGAACCGATATATTTAAAGGTAATCAGGCATTTTTTGGTATTCCACAGGTGTTCTCATTAACATCTATAGTCATTTTGTCTGTGGCTGTTGTGTTCATTGCGCGAATGTTCCGAGAAAGCAAGTGGGGTGTCCAGCTACGCGCCAGCGCAGACGACGAACTTGGTGCGCAAGCCAGTGGAGTAAACATCCATCAGGTACGTCTAATTGCCTGGATTTTATCGGGAATACTGCTTTCTATCGCTGGTATTGCCTATGCTTTTTATCTCGGCACGATTAGCGCCAGACCATTCTATTTCAATCACGTGTTCCTGACTCTGGCCATGTTAATTCTCGGTGGTATGCGCACGGTGACCGGCGCTGTACTAGGGACATTAATAATATCTTTTGGGTTGGAATCGGTGCGCTGGATAGAGACTGGGCCGGTAGTGCTGGGCATTGATCTACCTGAAGTGTTAGGTTTATCAGGGGTGGTACTTGGCGCTGTTATCGTATTAACCATGGCATTCAGACCCGAAGGCATCATGGGAGATCGTGAAGTGGAAGATCTGTTACTCAAACCATAGGAGCACTAAAATGAAGTGCAATCACACGATTCATAAGCATCACCATCATTTTGGATGGGACAATTCGATAGAGCCGACGCTAACGGTTACGCCAGGACAATCCATAGAAATAGAAACCATTGATTCCTCAGGCGGACAACTAAACGCTGATTCATCTATTGATGATCTTGCTTCGCTGTCGTTTGATAAAGTTAATCCGGTCACTGGCCCCATTTATATTGAAGGCGCAGAGCCAGGAGATACTGTTGCAATCAGCTTCCTTGATTTCAAACCCTCAGGGTGGGGCTGGACCGCTAACATTCCAGGATTCGGCTTGCTTACCGACCAGTTTCCAGACGCTGCATTGCACGTCTGGAAATACGATTCTGTGAGTATGAAGCCAGCACTTTATGGTCCTGGTGGGCAAGTGCCGCTTAAACCGTTTGTCGGTACCATCGGGTTAGCGTTGGCCGAAGCAGGGACACATTCGGTAGTGCCGCCACGGCGCGTTGGAGGCAATCTCGATATTCGTGATAATGCCGTTGGCACAACACTGTATTTACCGGTCGAAGTGGCTGGTGGATTACTGTCCTTAGGGGATACGCATGCTGCGCAAGGTGACGGAGAAATTTGTGGCACCGCGATTGAGAGTCCAATGGATGTTGCTGTGAAAATTGATTTGTTAAAAGACACTGCTATTCCTTTTCCGCGCTTTGAAACAGATGGCCCTGTCAGTCGGCACTTTGACGGTGCAGGCTATAAGGCGACTACCGGCATCGGAGAAGACCTAATGCAGGCAGCACGAGATGCAGTATCGGGTATGGTTGACTGGATTTCTGCCAGTAGCGGAATGTCCGCCGTGGATGCTTATATGCTGTGTTCAGTTTGTGGCGATTTACGTATTAGTGAGATTGTGGACATGCCTAACTGGACGGTGTCGTTTTATTTTCCCAAATCGGTTTTAGGATGAACACGGTTGCATCACCAATACGCATAAAGCATCGTCTAACGACACAGGCTCGCCTGCTTGCAAAAGTCGAGTTGCCTAATCTATTGTCGACCAGAATCTACTAAAGTGCAGATCAACAATAGAGTTGTATTCTGTGCTCAATTGGAGCCTGGACATACTATCGTTGACGGTGTTAATCAGTTCCTGCGCTCGAGGGTGATTTTTATGAACGACTACATGCAAGCCTTCGATCGAAAGAGGTTTATTTTCCAGAACTTCAACGCGGTCGCTTAACGACAATTCGCTAACCGCAGAACGACCGGTGTACTCGTTTAACGCCACAGCGTCAACTTCGCCAGCAGTTAGCATGTCGAAGCAATCTTTAATACTATCTGGTTGCTCTAACGTTATGACATTATTAGTCAACCAAAGGCGACCATCTTTTTCCAAGTCATGGGTGTAGTAGCCATTAGGTCTGCATAGCACCGCCCCTTCGATGTCCGAGTCTTTATTAAAAACCAGGGGTCTATTTTTATCAGTGTAGAGCAGTACCAGCACATGAATTACCGGGTTGGAAAAGTTGAAATTCTGACAACGATAGTCGTCGGGTGTCGATACGCAATCTGGCTGCAACCAAGGAAATCCGAGGTCATATTCAAAATTTGTCAACAACGGGTCTAGGTGCTGTGACCAATCGTTTATCCAGCTAATGTTGAATGCCGGCTTCTCAGGGTGATTTTCTAATGCGGTAACCAACATGTCAGTCACCATGCCGCCATTGATTAGCTTGCGGTCGGTGAAAGGCGAATAATCGTCGGCGGTAAGAAATTTAATGGCGTCACCATTGTCCGCTACTGTGTTGGCAGTGTCGGTGTCATCAACCGTCATTTCTGCATCGGTGTCACCGTCTGTGTTCTCTGTCGCACTGCTCTCGTTGGATGACGTATCGGTCACAACAGCATTCTCTGTCGTTGTATCTACTGTCGTCGAACTGCTCTGGGCAGTAGAAGTGTCAGCTACAGCAGCTTCTGTGGTGGTACTTGTTGCATCGGTAGAACTATCTGAGGAGCTACTCTCGGTACCAGAGGCGTCAGGTGTTGCATCTTCTGTGCTTGTACTTGCTGTTGTTGAACTATCTAAAGAGTTGCTGTCAGTGGTAGAGACATCGGCTGTTGTATCCTCAGTCGTTGTACTTATCGTTGTTGAACTTTCGGTAGAGCTGTTCTCGGCAGTCGCAACTTCAGTTGTATTTTCGGTATCTGTATTTGTCGTGGCAGACGCAGTTTCGACAGCATTGTCTTCCGAGATTGTGTCATCATCATTTGACGGTGTTTCTTCAACCTGTTCGACAAATTTCGGTTCATTGTTTTGTTCTAAACAAGGTATGCGCAAGCGTTGCCCGATCAATATTAGATTGGGATTATCGCCAATGACATCCAGGTTGACAGTGTAAATAACAGACCACTTTTGCGCGTCACCATAGACCGTTTGGGCAATCTTCGAAAGTGATTCTCCTTCAACCACGATATGGTCTTCACCACACACTTGAGCGTGAACTATACTGCTGCCCAGCAGCGGCACTGACACCATTGTAAACAGCAAAAATGCTCGAAAAAGTGAAGAAGGAAATCTAACCTTAGAAGTTTGTGTATCCATAATTCCTCTTTTTTACTTGGTGCTACTCGGCTTTACTCGGTGCTACTCGGCTTTACTCGGCGCGCCGTTTTCGCGTTTACTCCACATCACACTTAATCGCTGAAACTGATAGTCAAAATCACTATTGCTATCTCACCACCAATGATCGTAGCAGTTTTGTTTACAGCCTATTCTTCAGATTGTTCAGACTTTGTCAGTATTTTCGACGAAAAATTCGATTGTAGTTATACCGCACAATGAATGACCTGCAATGTCGCACAAGCATGCTTGGTCGCTAAACGTCTGGATACCCAATAGTGTACCACTCGACGCAGCTTTTCCACGGCGCAGTATTTAGGGGTAGGGTTACAGAGTCACAAAATATTTAGGTTTCCAGTCACAGATTGTACTAGCAAATTTAATTAGCGTTATGTAATTCTGCGTCTGTTTCTCTGATGCTTATTGACGCGGATTTGCAATGTTCGGTCAATCTCATCAGGCAATTTAATACGCCTTTTTGGCTCTTGCGGCGTTGGGTCTTCGTTATGCAAAGCACTACGACCGCAGTAACGAAACGACAACGTTTGAAGGAGCAGGCACGTACTATAATTGGCTCGCCTGCACGAGCGGTGGTTCTAGTGGATACACCGTAGTTAGGGCAGTTGGCACTGTAGCCGTTTACAAATTGTGAGCGTAGGATTCACTCGGACCAGTGAATTTGAGACGCCCCTTTAATAATGCAATACGCGTAGATCTGTGACTCGCAGAGAAACGGCCTATGTGTCCTGACGCCATAAAAAGAATGAACAAGGGATGAAGATGAAAAGGGATATTTCAATGATGCGTCTATTTAGTGTCATCACATGCACCGTTGTCGTAACACTCATTACGCTTGGTTCAGATAGCGTCTGGTCACATGATGAGTATTATGACCGCTTTGTGCATGCTGGCGGAGTGAATGACGGCGACTGCAAAGACGCTTCAGCACCTTGCGCGACCATCGACTATGCGCTCAAGCATGCTCAAAAAGGCGAAACTATACGCGTTGCGCAAGGCACGTATCGTTTTGAGCGCGATGACCCAGCGGAAGCTGTTGCCTTGCTCGGCCCAATGGTCAAGGT
>CALIMV010000345.1 GCA_938045275.1 uncultured Granulosicoccaceae bacterium | reverse complement strand
ACCAAAATTTACGTCTGCAACGGCAACCTAATCCTGATTGATCTGATCATTACCCGGTCCACCAGAAAGGTTGTCGACGCCGGCACCACCATTGATTACATCATCACCGCGTCCACCGAAAATTCGGTCCGATCCGTTTTCACCATTGAGCGTATCATTGCCACGTTGACCCAGCACTAAGTCGCTGCCATTACCGGCAAATACTGTGTCATTATCTCGCCCAGCGTACACGTTATCGTTACCGTCACCACTGCAAATCACGTCGTCTCCACCCAATCCAAAGATAATATCTCGCTGTGAAGAGCCAACGATTACATCGGGACCATTAGTACCGAAAAGTACTCCACCGTCCGAGTCGGCTACAATCGTGGCAGGCAAACCATCACAACTTGGACCCGGTGGCCGATCACCAATAAGATTCAACCCGACAAGTATTGGGTCGTGGTCCGATGCACGGAACTGAGAGTCGTTATACAAACTCGCTTGATTAAAATCGTTGTAGTCCAGCGCTCGTGGTTCATCAGAGTTGATCTGCCAAACCGTAACCCCACCAACCTGACTTGTCAGCGAATCACTCGACAGTGCATAGTCAAGCGTGCCGAATTGCCCGTCGAAAGAGTAACTATATTCTGAAGCGCCAGCATTCGCTAACACAAGGTTGGTGTACGATGCCATCTCCAATACTTTGATTGGGTCTTCCATTGCGTAGGCATTCAAGTCACCAATAATCAGAAAATCACTGTCACCGCTTTGTGTTGGATCGGTTGCCAGGTAGTTAACCAGCGCAGTGGCCGCATTGGTCCGGGTCAAGTTGCAGTTACCCTGCCCGTCTCCGGTATCCGGGTCCCCCAGCTCATCGCAATCGGAGCCTTTCGATTTAAAATGATTGACAGCGACAGTAAAAACCGCATCGGTTGCAACCTCTTTGAACGTTTGAATCAGCACCGGGCGATTCTTATCGTCTATAAAAATGGGGTCAATGCTGCCGTCCAGTATTGCAAAGTCACCTACAGGTACAACTGATGATTTATAAATCAAAGCCACTTTAATTGCATCAGTACCGATCGGGCCTGTGTCAATGTAGCTATAACCCGGTAGGGCTGCAACCAAATCAGCAATAGCAACGGAGTTCAGATCGTTCTCAATTTCGATGAGCCCGACAATATCTGCATCGAGTGCAGCCAATGCATTAACGATTTTATCTTTCTGTCGCGTAAATTCCTCAGCGCTGTCGGCGCCACGGCAACCCAGGTCCATCAATGGTCCGCAAATTGAACCTGAACCATCAAGTGTGGTGAAGTAGTTCAACACATTAAAACTTGCTACGCTCAAACTACCTTCAACTGCATCAGGTGCGGCTTGCCGCGGATTTTCTCGTACAAAGTTCACTGCCTGCACTGGCTGAACTTCATAACTGCCGAAACTGTAGCTCATCACACCTTGCAACCCGGTTGTTGAATCACCGGCGCGTAAAGTACCATCAGCCGCAAAGTAAGGTGGCACTGGTACCGGATTTTGAGTCGTCAATCCATCATCTATCTGAATTCTTGCAAGATCATTCTCCATTTGCTGGGCCACGGCCAACAGACCTGGCTCTGTTATTTGCGTTGGTGTAAAAAGACGATCAACGTCTGGTGTTAACTCCACTTCGCCAAAACGGCCGAGATTAAAATGATCGGTGACATACAGAGTTTGCGCAAATGACACCAACATCCCCTCCACGGATTCAAGCTCTGTCATATCGCTAAACGGTAGCGTTATAGGCGAAGCTGAAGCAATTCCGGTGCTTGGACAGATGGCAAAGTCGGTGACACTTTCAAGTTCAGTTAAGTCGAACTGTTCCTTTACCGAGCCCTTGACTCTGACCACATCACCAACATTAACTGTGTTACCGGTGTCGAATACAAACAGTCCTTCAGATGTATTGGGGTCGCCATCAACGTCATCATCTTCTTCCTGAACAAAGTATCCACCAAGCGTGTTATTACCATTTGGGTCGGTTTGAAAGCTACCAACAACGACACCTTCGATAACCACCTCGGTTCCAACTAGCGGGCTCGCACTGCCATTCCCTTGCACAGCATGTATTTTACTTTCAGTTAGATCCCCACATGACCCGAAAACAAGGTCGCCACCAGGACCACCGTCGCCATCCAGCGTCGGATTGACAGCACCAAACGTGGGCGTGAATGGACTTGAGCTAAAGTCGTCCGGATTAACCTGCGCTGCGTTGATGTCCTGAACCTGTGTACCGATAAGCGAATCGACAGCATAGAGATCTGCTGTATCAGAATCACGAAAAATGAGTTCGGGTTCGGCGCCAGTGTAGGCAAAGTCTGACCCACCAAGCTGTACACCGAAAATACTCGCCTCGTCACTGGCATTATCGGGTACACCGATGGCGTCGAAAACGGTGCCAAAAAGTGCCGTGTCGGTTACGGTACTGGTACCAACAGTACCGGTGAAATCAGATGTTAAAGCAACCGTGAAAGACGGATTCTCAAGATCGGGAACGGTAACAACCAGCAAACCATTGGCATCAAACACACCGCTGACCAGCGAGGCGCGATCGACCAGACCGGCTGAAGTACCCGCATCGCTTTCAAAGCTTAGCAGCCAGCCGGTAAAAGCCGTATTCGCAGGACCACTCAATTCGAACTCAACGTTTGATGGGTCGGTGCCGGGTGGATTAGGCTGGAACTCACTAATTAAAATATCACCAGCACTCTGGGCCAATACATTGCCACAAAAAAACAAGGCCAGTAATGTCACATGTGGAGCAGTTAGTACACGCATTTCATCTCCTTAACAAAGGCAATCAAATTAGGAAGTG
>CALIMV010000344.1 GCA_938045275.1 uncultured Granulosicoccaceae bacterium | reverse complement strand
CAATAGAGCTTGCTACCTTCGACAAGCCACCAGATTGTGCGGTGCGAATGCAAAGCAACCCAACAATGTCTGACTGGTCACAGTGATAGTCCATTGCTTCACGGGTTTGATAACCGCGAGTGGTAGCGTCTTTTTGAGTTTTACCAAGGTCGGTAATATGTCCAAACATATCGCCTTCTGGATTGTTCGGTGTGGCCTGCCCCAGATGTAATCCTATGCCCCAATATATGGTCGCCACATCGATAAGTTCCAAGTCGTTAACAGGCAGCCCTTTAACAAGCGCTATGCCTGTTCCTTCCTTGATAACGATATAGATTTGTTGCAAACGAGACGCAAAAGTACCGAGGTTAAAGTGTGCTTTTGGCAGCGACATTAACTGATTAGGATCGTTGCCAAGTAGTGGGCGAATACTGGCAGCCATTTCCTTAAGGTCATTAATTTCAGTGGCCTCAAGAACATAGCGCCAACCCTCACCTGAACAGAGATCTGACCCTGTCCAAACGGCTTTGTCTGATACTGGTTGTAAAACCTTACTGGTTGCCATATTGCTATTCGTTTGGTGTGCTTGGCGGCACAACTAAATCAACCCCGTCATGATGCACACGATAAGCCCACAGCGTTGCTGACCCTGCTACCCGGGGCGTAAGCGCAAGAGTTAACTCATCACCGGCTTCAAGCACGCCAAGTATTGCTTTTTGCTCAGCGTTAATGCGCACACCTTTGCTATTACCATCTACGGTATACCAAAGATAATACTTCGCCCTACCAATACCCGACACTTCTGACACTGACTTGAACTGACCAGTCCGGTTCACCAATTCTGATATAACCGGCGCGCCATTATTTTGTGCGCTTTCCCCTTTAAAATACACAAACAAACCAATCATCAACATCAGCACGGGTAAAGCGACCAGCACAGAGTGGATGCGGTTTTTTTCCCCGGGTTTTGGTTGAGGAATATTTTGCGAGGAGGCTAGCCGTTTTTTATCTGGCCACTGACGATGTGGTTTTTTTTCATCCTTGCCAATACGACGGATAGGCGATGTGCTTTCGTCAGTGTGTTTACTCAATGTTTTGCACCTGCTCACGCATCTGCTCAATCAATACTTTTATATCAACACTGGCACCGGTGGTATCAAGGTCTGCAGCCTTGGAGCCGATGGTGTTGGCTTCTCGGTTAAATTCCTGCATTAAAAAATCAAGACGTCGACCAATTGGACCACTGCGCGACACGGCTTTATTGAATTCAGAGACATGGGCTTTCAGACGGTCAAGCTCTTCGTCAATATCGAGCCTTTGCGCAACGAACACCAGTTCTTGTTCTAGCCGGTGTTCGTTGTGATCGATATCAAGCTCACTGAGTTTGGCTACGAGCTTTTCACGCTGGCGCGCTACCACGGCCGGTCGGTGTTGTCGCAATTCATTTATATGTGAATCAATTTTCTCGCAGCGCGTACGCAACATCTCGGCAGTTTTTTCACCTTCTCGTTCTCGGGTGGCTACAAGGTCGTCTATTGCGGCTTCCAGACAGGTCATGGCCTGACGTGTCATTTCATCTTGCTGCTTATTGTTCGACGACATAACACCAGGCCACTGAATCACCTGCAGCGGGTCTACGCCCGTACTTTGAGGAATGGCCGTATGAACCTGCTCGATAGCCTTTGCCAATGTGCTCAGTGCGTCGGTATCCAATACAAGGCCTGAAACTGAGTCCCGATTCGCCCGCAGCTTCAGCGTGGCCTCGACCTTACCCCGGCTTAGCTTTTTCCCAACCTGAGCACGCACGTGTGGCTCCAGTGCTCGCAGCTCTTCGGGTATACGCACGTTTATTTCCAGGTAGCGGTGATTAACCGAGCGCAATTCCCACAACAGATCGCCAAATTCGGTTTCAACCTCGTTTCTGCCAAAACCCGTCATACTTTTAAGCATGGATAATACCTGTGTTACGCTTTAAGTTTGCGTTTGAATGGTGTATCGAATCGCTAGTGAGGGTATACTCTGCCGCCCCTGTTGAAGCACGCAGGACCATCACTTTAAAACAAAGGACCAGCCATGCGACCCAGTGGTCGAGCACTCGATGAATTACGCAATGTTGTCATTACCAGACAATACACCAAGCACGCAGCCGGATCGACACTGATCGAATGCGGTGATACAAAAGTGATTTGTACAGCCAGCATTGAAGAACGTACACCACCGTGGCTTAAGGGCAAAGGCAGTGGTTGGGTCACGGCCGAATACGGCATGCTGCCCGGCGCCACCAACACGCGTGCACGCCGGGAAGCTGCCAGCGGCAAGCAGTCAGGCCGCACACAGGAAATCCAGCGACTCATTGGCCGCTCGCTTCGAGCCGCTGTGGACTTAAACGCCCTTGGCGAGCGCAGCATCACCGTTGATTGCGATGTTATTCAAGCCGATGGCGGCACCCGCACAGCATCCATTACCGGCGCGTTCATCGCCTTGTCAGATGCGATGCAATTTTTGCTTGATTCCGGCGCCATAAAAAAGAACCCGATTCATGGCATGATCGCCGCCACGTCGGTGGGTATCTACAACGGCAAACCCGTACTCGATTTGGACTACGCCGAAGACTCAAGCGCCGAAACTGATATGAACGTGGTAATGAATGACGCTGGTGGCTTTATTGAAATCCAGGGCACAGCCGAGGGCCATGCGTTTCGCGACGACGAATTAAGCACTATGTTGAGCCTGGCAAAATCGGGCATCGCTGCCCTGATTGACATACAGACCCAATCGCTTAACCAAACGTAAACAAGCCAAGCCATGACAGACGCTCAATCCATCGTTTTCGCCAGCAGTAACGCAGGCAAAATCCGTGAGCTCGATGAACTACTGACACCACTGGGTATGCAGGTGAAGTCGCAGATAGAGCTGGGCGTAGAACCGTTACCGGAGACAGCCGTCACCTTTGTCGAAAACGCCATCGTTAAAGCCCGTCACGCATCCAGCATCACAGGGCTTGCGGCTATCGCAGACGATTCTGGCCTGGAAGTGGATGCCCTGAATGGCGCACCCGGGCTCTACTCCGCACGTTTTGCCGCCATGCATGATGCAGGCAGTGGTGACAGCGACAATAATGCACTGCTTCTGAAAAAGCTTGAGGGTTTAGCCGATGACGAACGCGGTGCGCGGTTTCGAAGTGTGATGGTGTTTTTGCGGCATGAAAACGACCCATCACCCATCATCGCTGAAGGTGTTTGGGAAGGGCACATTTTACACAGTGAAACCAGTGGCGGCGGCTTTGGGTATGACCCCGTTTTCTGTAATCACGATACCAACACAGCAACATCCTTGCTCGACAAACACGAGAAAAACCGCTTGAGTCATAGAGGGCAAGCTGTGGCCCAACTTATAGCGCGTTTGTCAGACGCTTATAAGCCAATGTCGGCCTAGTCCGTTCAGCGTGCGAACGTTTACCGAGCTACCGCCGTTAGCGCTTTATGTTCACATTCCGTGGTGTATCAGAAAATGTCCGTACTGTGATTTTAATTCACACGAGCAAAAAGACACGCTACCCGAAGACGAATACATTGACGCACTGCTAAGCGATCTGGCCACAGAAATGCCGCGCGTTTGGGGACGCACTATCAGTTCGGTATTTATCGGTGGTGGTACGCCCAGTCTTTTCAGTAGTAGTGCACTGGATAAATTACTCAGCGGTATTCGAGCCCTTACCGCATTATCACCGATCATCGAAGTCACACTAGAGGCCAACCCCGGCACGTTTGAACAAGAAAAATTTACCGATTTTCGACAGCTGGGTATTAACCGCTTGTCGATAGGTGTGCAAAGTTTTAATGATCAGCATTTGAAAACGCTGGGTAGAATTCACGCCGGCAATGAAGCAAAACGAGCTATCGAAATAGCGCACACTGCAGGCTTTGAAAACGTTAACGTGGATTTGATGTTTGGGCTACCGGAGCAGTCTGAAGACGAGGCGCTAAACGATATTCAAACGGCCCTGATGCTTGAACCTACCCATATTTCATATTACGAATTAACGCTTGAACCCAACACCTTATTTGCCAAATACCCACCCGCCCTGCCAGATGACGATGCGCGTTATTCAATTCATGACAACGGCATAAAACTATTGGCAGAGCACAACTATGAGCGCTACGAAATTTCAGCGTACGCAAAACCGAACCGCAAAAGTGAGCACAACGTTAACTACTGGCTGTTTGGGGATTACCTTGGCATCGGTGCAGGCGCACACAGCAAAGTGACATTCGCCAATACTGGAGACATTATCAGAAGGTGGAAACACAAACACCCTGCTCGTTACATGCAAGGTAGTCAAACACCAGCAGACGGTTTCATTGGCGGAGAGTCGGTGGTTTCAGAAAAAGACACCGCCCTGGAATTTATGATGAACGCACTTCGCTTGCGCGATGGCTTTGCCATTCCTGTGTTCGAGCAGCACACGGGTATGTCGCTAAACCATTGGCAAGGCGCAATAGATACCGCTATTGACCAAGGCCTATTGGAACAATCCGGGTTTACCTTAAAAGCCACGCCGCAAGGTTTTAACTTTTTAAATAACTTAATCGAATTGTTTATGCCTGCAAATATAGCTACGTCTGGCTATCCCAGTTTTCCGATAAAGCCAGCGTAAAGCAGCATCCGTTAATATCGATTAAAGCCGGCGTGATGAAGCCAACACCGGCTAACTTAATCTTTCGACTAGGATTTGAACGCATTAGACATAAACATGCACATATGAACATGCACATACATATGAGAATTAACGCTTAGTGAATCGTTGCAAACGCACCGTTGGTTTCTTTGGCTAAAAACTGACCGTTGAAAACATCGACTCGGTCAAAAAAGGCTTTACTGTCTTTCTAACGATCAATCAATGTTTGTTTAGTATCAATGTATGGTAACGTGAATTTCAATCTGTAATATTCAAGGAAGATATATGAAAGTTTGTATCAAAAATGGGAAGGTTCAGCGAACCATTAGCGCTTCACTAATCAGTGCTTCATTGTTCGCCTGCAGTAGCGGTGGAAGCGACAATCCCGCTCCACTAGTAAACCCTAATGAAACAACAAACGGTCTGACTACTGGTGGTCTTACGACTGGTGGCCTGACAACCGGTGGCGATACTACCGGAGGCCTTACTACAGGAGGACTCACCACTGGTGGCCTGACAACCGGTGGAGAGACTACTGGCGGCCTTACCACAGGCGGTCTCACGACTGGTGGACTAACAACCGGTGGTGATACTACTGGGGGTCTCACTACAGGTGGTTTAACCGGCGGTGATACTACAGGTGGCCTTACTACTGGCGGTCTATCCGACAACACTGCACCATTCTCCTGCAATGGCTCACGCATATGGGGTCCGATTCCACTTCAGGAAGAAACAATTTACGTTTCTGAAGCCAATGGCCTGTCAGAAACTGATGCTCCCGGATGTGCTGTGGTTTGGATTTACGATTCTGTTCAAAGCTGTAGCCTTGGATTCACAGTTTTTCCTGAAACCGTTGCTCAGGTAACAGCAAGTGGTGGGCTTATCTACCAATTAGAACCAACCAGCCCAACCTTCGAGTTGCTTCCTGCCGATGTCAACGTCAATACACTCGAGGGACTACCCGACTGCCTGGATAACTCGACAGGTACAGATACTGGAGGCACAGATACCGGTGGTACAGGTACCGGTGGAGACACCATCATTACGGGTAACGACAATTTATCGCCTCTGTCTTGTGACGGAACACGTGTTTGGGGTCCGAGCAGCGGTGAAGGCTCAGAACTTATTTACCTTTCAGAGGCGGGCCTTTTTGATAGCTCTCCTCGAGAATGCGCCGTTTTCTGGAGAGTCGATTCAGCACGAAACTGCGCTATCGCGACCAACATATCGGATGATGCGAGCGCCGGAGTCACAACGGAAGGCTCACTGGAATTCCGTATCCAAAGCGGCGATGGCGAAAGCGTGTTTGAGCTGGGTGCGGCTGATATCAGTCTCCAGGATCTGATACAGATCCCTGGCTGTCCTTAGCTATTAATCTAACCCGTACCTAGCAAGTATTAAGGCAAAGTGTAAACACTCTGTGTAAACACGCTGTGTAAACACGCTGGTGTGATTCTTATAAATAAATAATGCTGTTATTGCTGCGGCGGCTGCACTGTCTGTAAAAATTCAGACAGCGCAGCCGGGTCGACCGCTACTGGCAAATTCATACCGGCCACTCCAGGCAAGGGATTACCATCCGGACCCTGTCCCGGTGATTGCACATTCGGTTCAGGTTGTTTTTGTGCCGGTGTGCCGGCCATCAGGTTGGCGTTGTTATTGTACGTTTTGGCAGTAGCATCGATGCCCTCAGGCGGGGTAGAACCAAATTGTGTGTTGCCGTTCTCATCTACCCACTGGTAAACGGTTGTCTTGCTATTGGGTAAGTCAACCGGGGACATTGACTGGAACGAGTCTCCAGCGCCCTGAATCGACGATTTGGCGCTCTGCACCGAGTTACCTACCAATTTCTTAAACAAGCCAGCAGGGTCGCCACCACGCATGTACATGCCATACGACATGACACCTGCAATGATCACCACTGGAATAGTGGCTTTGAATAGCATTTTGAATATTATTTTCGTTAACACAGGCACTTTCCCTAGCAAAACAACGACTTTCATCACCATGAGCGGCTTTTTTCGGACGAACTTTACGAAAACACTTGCATTCTGAGCAATTCAGTCATAGTATCCGTGTCCGTTTTCGCTAGATCGGAGCATTTGAAAATGAAGCCGGAAATTCATCCTGCATACGACCAGATTAACGTTACTTGTAGCTGCGGCAACAAGTTCGCCACCGGCTCTACATCCGGAAAAGACCTCAATATCGAAGTGTGCTCTAATTGCCACCCGTTTTACACGGGGAAACAGAAAGTACTCGATACAGCAGGCCAGGTTGACAAGTTCCGTCGTCGTTACGGCTCAAAGTAAGCAAATTAACCTGTCAACACACGGACGTTGCCGACAAGCAATATCTGAACAGGGCGCTCCTTACCGGGCGCCCTTTTTCGTGTTCGACGTTAAACCACCATGGCGCTAACCCAACTGCCCTGCATTGTCTCTGTAGCCAGGCCAGGCAGCACCGTTAAAGCCCTGCTGCTGATACTGGTGCAACTGCCCTTTTGTTTCACAGCACTCGCTGATAACACCACAAAGTCATTCACAAACGATGTGATTCAACCCAGCTGTATTGATGGGTTGCTTACCGAGCGCGCTACTATCGAGCGGGTCACCGATGGCGATACTGTCGTACTGGCCGATCAGCGCAGGGTTCGCCTCATTGGCATCAATGCCGCCGAGCTTAATGCGAAAAACCCGCAGCTCAAAGCGGCAGCGCAGCGCGCAACGGATAAAATCAGAGAATGGCTACCGCGCGGAGAGGCTGTGGCGTTATCTATCGGCGATGAACCTTTCGATCGTCATGGTCGTGTGCTGGCACACGTTATACGAGCACGAGATGGATTGGCCGTTGCGCAGCTGTTGGTGCAAAACGGCCTGGCAGTGCAAAGCGCAGTAGCGCCGACAACACGCTGCGCAACGAGCTTTATGAAGCTGGAGAAACAAGCAAAAGAGGCCAATCTGGGGCTTTGGAAAATACGCGATCTGATGAGCATCAGTGCGACAGAACTGACCTCCGGCAAATTCGGATTCAAACTGGTATCTGGCACCGTAACGAGTGTAAAAAACCGAAAACGCTACACAGAATTTTTTCTGGAAAACCAACTGCAGGTAAAGGTACGCCCTAAACTTGCCAAACAGCTGTCGTTGCAATCACTGAAAGGACAAACAGTCGAAGTACGTGGCTGGCTTGGCCATGAAAAAAATCAGCCGTATCTGTGGTTACAACACACAGCCAACTTATCGATACTGGAAAACGAAACGCGTGCTCTATCTGATTGATTCGAGCATTTATATTTTTCGTGGTTGGCAAACACTACCACCATCAATATTAAACACGCACGGTGAACAAGCCAATGCGGTGCAAGGGTTCACTGACACACTGGCACATGTTTTAAACGAAAAAAATCCTGCGTACATTGCCTGCGCCTTCGACAAAAGCGCTCAAACTGGCCAGCGCTATAAAATTTATCCCGAATACAAAGCCAATAGACTGCCAACCCCACCAGAGCTGAAAACACAGATCGATCGGTGTATGCAAATTGCCGGCGCACTGGGTGTTCCCGTTTTTTCAAGCACACAGGTTGAAGCCGACGATATTATTGGCAGCTTTTCACAAATTGCGCACAGCGCACATACCCCGGTTACGATTGTCAGCGCCGACAAAGACCTGGTTCAGTTCATCGGCGAAGAGGACACCTTTTGGCACTTTAGCAACAAGCAGCAATGGAATTATCGCCAGCTGAGCAAACGCTATAAAATTCGACCAGACCAAATCGCTGACATGCTTGCCCTGTGTGGCGACAAGGTTGATAACATTCCAGGCATACCCGGCGTCGGGCAGGCTACAGCTGCGAAATTGCTGAAAAAATGGAAAACACTCGACGGGGTAATCGAAAACCATCATGCCATTAAAGACATGTCTTTTCGTGGTGCACCGCAGGTTTCCAAAATGGTTGCAGACAACGTTAGCACCATTCGATTGGCGCGCCAGTTAACCGGATTGATTGTGGACAGCACGCTGCCAGACACATTAGATTATCTAAAACGTACCAGGCTGAGTTGCAGCGATATTGTTGAGCAACTGCTGCTAGCGGGAGTCGATAAACAACGCGCAGAGCATCTGGCGCAAAGCGTGAATCGTCGAACCGAATTGGACACTTCACAATGAGTCGTAAGCAATCGGGTCGCCAACAAAATCGAAAAAAGAAAACCGGTCGGCACAAAACCGAGACCACACGAAATTCACGCACCAGAACACGAACTGATACACGTCAAAAAAAACCTCAGCGCGACAAGCCAGCCAACACCACATCAATGGATGACGCATCAACCGTCGTTTTATTGTTCAATAAACCTTATCAGGTGTTGTGCCAGTTCACCGATCAAGACGATCGTGAAACACTGGCAAACTATATTAGCGTGCCAGATTTATATTCTGCCGGCAGGCTTGATCGCGACAGCGAAGGCCTGTTGCTGTTAACGAACAATGGCATGTTGCAACACCGTATTGCCCACCCTGATTTCAAATTACCAAAAACTTATCTGGCACAAGTTGAAGGCACGCTGTCAGAAAAAGCCCTGAAACAATTGTGCGAAGGGGTGAAGCTTAATGATGGCATGAGTGCACCAGCTACCGCTGTTCGCGCCGAAGAACCTGATTGGCTATGGCCGCGCAATCCACCGATTCGATTTCGAAAAGAAGTGCCGACCAGTTGGTTGCAACTCACTATTACCGAAGGTCGTAATCGACAGGTACGACGCATGACTGCGGCGGTAGGCTACCCTACGTTACGACTTATCCGCACCCACATTGGAGCGCATTGCGTTGCCGGACTGGCTCCAGGAGAGCAGCGGGAGATCGACGCTACGTTAGGTTAGGCAGCGAAGCGCCACAAAATTAAGTGCTGCGCTTAACCGCGTAATTGGCGATAGTGCACAGTGCCTCGCGATAATCGGATGCAGGTAAAACGCTCAATGCGTCCGATGCCTGCTTGGCGTAACCCTGTGCGGTTTCTAAACTTTTGCGAATGGCTTGTGTATTGTCAATGGCTTCCAGCACACCGGTAATAGCATCCAAACCATCATCGGTAATTGCCTTGGCTATCAATTCGCGCTGTGACTCTGTTCCGTCTCGCATGGCATAAATTAACGGTAAAGTAGTTTTACCTTCTGCCAGGTCATCACCAACGTTTTTGCCCATCGACCCGCTATCACTTTGATAGTCCAGCACGTCGTCAACGATCTGGAATGCGGTGCCAAGCTTGTTGCCGTATTCAGCCAGCGCCATACGAGTTTCATCGGGTTGATCGGCCAATACCGCACCTAA
Organism: uncultured Granulosicoccaceae bacterium; assembly: GCA_938045275.1. Taxonomy (GTDB): domain Bacteria; phylum Pseudomonadota; class Gammaproteobacteria; order Granulosicoccales; family Granulosicoccaceae; genus Granulosicoccus. Next base: position 207 of record CALIMV010000344.1, on the reverse strand, counting down.
CTGGGTGGCAGCCTGGAACAGGCGCGCTGTTTTCGCCTCGATAACTTCAATGTATTTGGCTTCTGTGAGCTTTGGGTCACGCACATTCAACAGCTGCATAACTTCACCCTCGGCGATACGATTGGTGGTGCGTGCCAGAATATCCATCACCCGCAGACTATTCACAGCGACCATCATTTCGAACGAGCGCGAATAGAGAAAATCACC
>CALIMV010000343.1 GCA_938045275.1 uncultured Granulosicoccaceae bacterium | reverse complement strand
CTCCAGGCACGAAACGCCTGTTACTTACCTTTCCTGAACAGCGATAGCGAAGCACTGGATGTTGGTATCGCTATCCTGTTTAACGCACCGCATTCCTATACTGGCGAAGATGTACTCGAACTTCAGGGCCATGGCGGCGCTGTTATATTGGATATGGTGTTGGCGCGGGTTCTCGAATGTGGCGCCCGGATGGCACGCCCCGGTGAATTCACCGAACGCGCATTTCTCAACGATAAACTCGACCTTGCTCAGGCAGAAGCAGTCTGTGATTTAATTGAAAGCAGCTCTAAAGCTGCGGCCAAAGCGGCCGTACGGTCAATGAGCGGTGAGTTTTCCAAAAGCATTGGTGAAGTTCAATCTGAGTTAACCGCATTGCGTGCCTGGCTCGAAGCAGCGCTGGATTTTAGTGAAGAGGAAATCGATTTTCTTGCCGACCAGCAGCTTAGCCTTCGTGCTGAATCTATCGTGCAGCAGTTTGATGTATTGATGCAGCGTGCCCAGCAAGGACAGCGATTAAGAGATGGGTTTACCGTTGTCATTGCGGGTGTGACCAATGTGGGCAAATCCAGTTTGCTCAACGCGTTAAGTGGCGAAGACAGTGCCATCGTTACCGACATAGAAGGCACAACACGCGATGTTTTGCATGAGCACATTACGCTCGATGGCGTGCCACTGCACATTATTGATACGGCTGGCTTGCGCGACACGCAAGATGTGGTGGAGCAAGAAGGCATCAACCGCGCGCATTTAGCGATTGAGTCGGCTGATCATGTTTTGGTGATCACTGATGCCGAACGAATGGCGTTGCCACAAACAGATCTGCCAGACAATTTGGATGTCACCCTGGTGTTGAACAAAATTGATTTAATGGAACAAGGTCAGGCTGATACAACCGAGCTAGCCAATAAAACCGAACTGAGTGATGCGGCAATAGCGCAATTGCGTCATGCCTTGCCATCAGCACAACGTTTTGGTGTAACCGCAGATACCGGGTCAATTATTCCGATATCGGTTAAAACCGGACAAGGGCTTGATCAATTAAAACAACACTTGTTGTCGCTGGTGGGTCACGACGCGCAATTGGATGGTGCCTTTATTGCACGAAGACGACACCTTGATGCATTGGACAACGCAAGGTCAGCTTGCATGGCAGCACTGGCGCGTTTGCAAGAAGCCGAAATGCCAGAGTTGGCGGCCGAAGAATTAAGACAAGCGCAATTAGCGTTGGATGCAGTAACCGGCCGATTCGATAGCGAAGACTTACTGGGTGAAATATTCGGTTCTTTTTGTATCGGCAAATAAACAACCGGCTGTTAACCGGGGCAGTATCTAAGGCTGGCTGCGAAAGGCGAGGGGCGTCATGCCCGTCCAGCGCCGAAAAGCCCTGACAAAAGCAGATGCTTCCGAAAACCCAACCAGGTAAGCCGTTTCATTGACTGATGCCTTCTTTGTGCCCAAGTAATCCAGCGCCATCTGCCGCCTCAGGTCGTCGTGAATCTGAGCGAAGGTCACATCCTCTTCGCGCAAGCGCCGGTACAAGGTTTGACGGCTCATGGCCAATTCCACTGCCACCTTCTCCATTGTGACCTCACCCCGATGAAGATGTTTCAAGAGATAGGCCTCAATCCGGCTTCGCAGAGTTGGGTTTCGCTCTAGCTCATCAAGCAGCGCATCTGCTTTCTCAGCGAACAGCCCAAAGACATAGGCATTAGGCTCATCGAAATCAGCCTCCAGTGCCTGGGGGGCAATCTGCATCGCATTGCGTGAGCAACTGAATGACACAGGCACTCGTAATATCTCCGCTAGCGTAGCAGCGTATGGCGGCTCGGGGTGTGTCAACTCAACCGCCAGTGCAAACAACATCTCAGGAAAATGCCGTCTAAATTCACCTATAAATCGTGCAAACGCCATTTCGCCAAGAGCAGGAAATTCATTCGGGTTTGGTCGGTTGTCAACAATCCATATCTGCTCGTTGGCAGGCTCGACAGAGAATCGCTCACCGGCTGCCATGACATCCACCTCGACCACCAGCTTTGCGTAGCGATTTAGTTGAGTCATTGCATCTGGCATGGAGCGCGCCGAATGAACGATCAAACCGACAATTGAAATTGTCTCTATGCGGGTCTCGACGCTAAACCGAGCAGCAATAGCCTGATCACCGGTCAGATCGACTGCTGCGTCTATCAGGGCTTTATAAGCATGCATAGAAACCCGCGCATCCTGATCTTCGAGCGCTGTATCAGTCAGTTGGCTGCGCGCTAACAGCGAGCCTTTGGATGCGCCTTTAACGACAGCAAATTGCAAGAAGTTGCGGGCCAAACCCGCCGACACAGTTGCGTCTTTCATCTATCAATCCAAAGCCAAATAAGGTTGATACCAAAGTTGATACCAAAAGCCAATAGCCTGTTACGAGCGGTCATGGTGAACCATCTGGGTGAATTCTAAAGTTACATCACCGCTTGACGAGGGCCTTGCTGGACAAACCAGCAAGCACTACCAAGCGAATTTATTCACCTCTAAATTAGGACTTAAAAATGAAAAACATGACCATTACTCTATTGTGTGTAACTTTAGTGGCCTTTGTTGCCGCACCCGTCCACGCCGAGTCGCACTTTGACACGGGCCCGTTCGTTGGAGTGTCGATCGGCGGTGCCGGTTTTATGCCACGCTCAATTGGCCTCGCCGAAACAGGCGAACGTGAGCATGACAATGGTACCGCCAAGCTCACCGCTGGCTATTGGTTCTCACCTCATTGGGGCGTAGCAGCTTCGTACGTTGATATGGGCGACTTTACCCAAACGTATACCAACGGAAGCTTTCGCGGGGACGTCCGCTCGGTTGGGTTGGGGCTACTCGGGCGTGTGGCCATAAGCGATCGATGGAGTCTGATCGGAGAAATGACCTTGACCCACAATCAAAGCAAACAGGTTTCGGTGACAGGCGATCCTGCACAGTTCTCGGACCTGAGCGGTGAATCCACTCAAGTTGTTTTGCCAAGGTTGGAAATCAATTACAAAGTAAACGAGGCGGCCTCACTCTTTGTTGAAGCCGAGTCGCGCGGCAAAGCAGCCGAGGAACTGAAAACGGCTTATGCCGGTATTGGGTTGCGCTGGCAATTCTAGTCAGTCGATTCCTGATGGCAGCCATGCTTCATTGGCTGCCATCGCCGCTTGCCGTCTCATCTTCAGATCAGTAGGTGATTCTCATCACGCCATTTTCAGTTTCCACTTTGGTTTTACGAAGAAAAGACATACCAAGCAATATTTCATCACCGGTAAGGCCTTCACTTACTGAAGCTTTTACACCAGTCAGTTCGATATCCCCTAAACCAATGGTTTCTATCTTTGTCTCGTACCCAACGCCGAACCCATTTGCCGTTTTGGTGCGAAATGAGGTACCCAGCGGTAAGCCCACTTTTTTTGCTACCGACATTGGGATGGCGACATCCGTTGCTCCGGTATCCACAAGGAATTTAACCGGCTCGCCGTTAATTTTCCCTGCTGCCATGTAATGACCGCCGTGACCCTGTGGAATTGACACTGTGATTTGCCCACTGGCAGCGGTTTCACTATCAGGTGTTTTATATACAAAGTCGTAGCCTGCGAAAACAACTAATCCGGTAATGATTAGGGCGGCAATAGTAATAAATTTAAAGCGTTGTTTTCGTTCCTCTTTAACCACAGCACCAGACATCATGCGGGCAATGGCGACGTCCACGACTTCGTCAGCGCTCGCATTGCTTCGCTGCTCGTTTTCGTCAGGCTTTTTTTCGTCAAATTTTTCCATCAGGCGTTCAGTATTTCACGTACTGGATGATATGACCATAGTGTTGTTATCTACAAAACATGCAATATGTTTACTATACATAGTGTTAGTGAATATTGAACACAAATTAGCTGTGAAATAGCCTTTTGTGACATCGGTTCTGTGGAAAGGGAGAAACCAGTTGATTACTAGTAGCAGAAAATGTCGGCAATCCACACTGTTTGCCGTTCCCGTTTGTTTTTTAGTTCTTTTTAGCGTTAATGCATTAGCAATAGATTTCACCGTAAACACCACCAGCGATAGCGCCGATTCCAATCCAGGTGATCGAGAATGCAGGACAGAAAGTGGTGCTTGTAGCCTGAGGGCAGCGGTACAGGAAGCGAATGCCGTAACAGGTGCAGATGTCATTAACATCCCCACAGGGTTGTTTCAGTTAGTTGGCGATTCAATTAACGAGGACAATGCACTCAGTGGTGATTTGGATGTTCTGGATGATTTGACAGTACGAGGGGCCGGTACTGAGCTGACCCGGATAATCGGAGCCAAAAACTTATCAGGTGTTTTTTCAATACTGTCCAACAATGCGAATACAAGCCCAAACGTGACAATAGAACAGCTGACTTTGGCTGACGGTTTGGAAAATGTAGACGGTGGCGTTATTTACACTGAAGGTGCCTTGAGCTTACGGAGTGTTTTGGTCGAAGACGGCGGGTTTAAAAGCGCAGCTGTGTTTGCTGTGGACACACGCTTAACGATAGAAAACAGTGTTTTTGAAAGAAACAACATCAGTGTGTCGGTTTTGCGTAGCCAGCTTAACGTTGGTAATAGCCGATTTAGCAATAGCCAGTTTACATCCGGTGCGCCCTTGCTTGTAGTAAATAGCAATGCTCGGCTGGATAATAACGTCTTCAGCGATAATCAGGGTTCTGGTGGCTCTGGTGCACTCTCTGCTGTCGACTCAAAAGTGTCAATTGCTGATAACACGTTTACTGATAATAGCTCAGCCAGTATCGGCAGCGGTGCGGTCAATTTGAATGGCGGCACTTACACTTTGACAAGCAATGTGTTCTCGCGCAACACATCTGCACGTACAGGTGGCGCAATCAGTAGCAATGCAACTGTGTATGCGAGAAACAATTCTTTTGATGGCAATGTATCGGTCAGGTTTGGCGGGGCAATAGAAGTTGATGGTCCAAACCGAGTCGTTATAACAGATAGCTTTTTCGATTCGAACAACGCTCAGGATTGTGGTGCAATCTCGATTAAGCGCGATGCTATTGCCGAATGGCTGGTTATTGAAAACAGCATTTTCAGAAACAATGTTTCAGGCGACGTTGGCGGCGCTCTATGCTTTGATAATAAAGTGCAAATCAGCCACAGCGAATTCACTGGTAATGTTTCCAGAACCAGTGGAGGTGCAATTTATTCATTTGGAGGCGATAGCAGCGTCGTTAACTCAACCATTAGCGGTAACCTGGCTGTGTATGGCACCGCTGTCTATCAAAAAGCCATTGGCGATGCTAGCCTGAACCTTCAGCATGTGACGATAGTCGACAACGTCAGTAACAAGGGCAACACGGCGAGTATCGTTACCGAAACAGGCCGGGTAATACTGGCCGGATCGGTCGTTGTTGCAAAAGGTTCAGACTTGGCGTGTAACGGTGTTATAGACTCGGCTGGGTTCAATTTTACCAGCGATGCCAGCTGTGCTTTGAATGGTCAGGGGGATACATCAACTGGCGGCAACGCAGGCTTAGGTGGTTTAGTGTCGTACGGTTTGGCACAAGGTAGTACGGCTGCCATTGCGCAGGCCCATATGCCAGCGATTGGAAGCACTTTATTGGGAGTAGTGCCATCTGACCAATGCCCCATGCTGGATCAAGCTTATAAAAGTCGAAGGGGAATGCAATGTGATATCGGTGCCGTACAATTAAATGGAACCGATGTGTTGGCAGGGGTGGTGACATTCGGCGAACCGCAATACCAAGTGAATGAATTTGAGAATACAGCCACTGTTAAAGTGTCGCGAGTTGATGGTAGCTTCGGTGCTATAGGTGTGCACCTATACGACAGTGAGCTGGGCACGGCCAAGTCTGATTTCGACTACGCTGTGGTGAACGAACAATATTTGCAATGGGCTGACGGTGATGCAACAGATAAATTGATCGACATTAGCCTCTATGATGACAACAGTGAAGAAGGCAATGAAACAATCCAGTTAGCGCTAGCCGGTAGCAGCGGAGGAGTGCCAATTGGTGGATTGACCGATACCGCCATTGTTTCAATTATCGACGATGAAACCAGCCAGCCTGTTGCCAACACACCTGAGGAAACACCTGACAGTGCAGAAGGCAACAATACAGATGATTCAACGGACATCACCACAGATGGTACCAATGGTAGTGAACCCGCCGACACTGCAACCAGCGGTAATACTGAGGTATTGGACGACCAACCTGGAGGCACTACACCAGATGCCGAACGCGAACCTGGAACACGTATTACTGTAGGAAGCGCCAGAGGCGGAAGCGGGTCTGTTGGTATTTTCTACGCCTGCTTATTGCTGTTCTGCTTAAGCTACCGGATAAGTTTGGGAAAGTCGTTAAATTTTCGTATTGCTTAAAAAGCAGGCCAGCTGCTCTGGTTTCCGCTAAAAAGCCCGGTTTCTGGGCGGTTCACAGATTAAGAGGCCACATCGCGCTATAATCAGGCATAACCGATTGCCCGGCCCCAGGCAGGCAGTTTTCAGGCTTAAAGTAACAAGCCGATTGGCAGAACCCGATTATGGACTTTCCCACTCAATTTGACGTCATCGTGGTCGGTGGCG
>CALIMV010000342.1 GCA_938045275.1 uncultured Granulosicoccaceae bacterium | reverse complement strand
CCCCTTTAAGTTATTTGACAGAGCGTTAAAACGTTGCAACGTTTCCTTCCTATATGACTCACCCAACTCCAAGTAAGTGAGAGCAGAGAACCATGTTCTTTTTGAGCGGTAAAATGCGAGTCGGGCTTAAATACCGGCGTTGTCTAAGGTACAGCCTGGTTAGAAACCAAAAAAACTTAAGCTCTAACCTATTTACTAATCCGGCGTTGGTCGTGGTTGAGGTGGCGGCTTAACTGCCAACGGCTCTGGTGATGCTGTGTCGGCAGAGGGATAAGGCTCAGGTGATGGTGAGTCTACCGAAGAAGGTGATTCAGGTGATGGTAGAGCCGCTGCCGGAGACGGTGAATCTGCCGACGGATAGTCGTCCGGCTCAGGTGCTGGCGGTGGACTTTCTAACGACACCGCACTACTTGGCCCTGAAGAAGACCCAGAAGAAGGCCCTGAAGCGGGACCATCTGGACTGCCAACAACAATCAACACGTTAACGTTAGCAATCAGTTCAGTGTTTTCCGGATGAATAGCGGTAAACCGAAACGTATGCTCTCCCTGATCGGCTTGTGTTGTTGGCCAATGAAATGTACGCGTTCCGTCCTTGTTTTCATCAAAACTACCACCCGCCGGCAAACGATCTACTTGTAACAATGCAATTTTGTCGTCTGATGCCTTAGGCTCTACACGAAAGTTAACTCTACGTCCGGCACTGACAATCTGTGCAGACATTGGCTCAAAACTTAGCTCCGGCTCCAGCTCGAGTGGAGGTGCAGGGTCAACAACAAAAAGTAGCTCGCGCTCAGTGCGTAATGACACATTGGCTGCGTCCTCGGCGACCAGTACGAGTGACATTTTATGCCGACCAAGCTGATCTGCGGTGGGCGTCCAGCGCAGCATTTTATTGCCTTCGAATACATCTTCAAAGGTAGCGCCAACCGGTAAAGACTCTGCGCTAAGTTGCACCTGAGCATCGCCTGCATCAACCGGTCGAATGAAAAATTGGAATTCTTTACCAACGGTTAAGCGTTGTAGTCCGAGCTCAGGTAATTCTGGTCGTTGCGAAGTAAGTAGCGCAGCTTTGGGTGCTTGCTCGGCATTCGATGCTGCTGTAATGCGTGAAACAGCGGCGCTATCTGATTCTGTTGAACGAGACAGTAACGCAGACTGTTTTTCATTGGCTTCAACACCGACAGACGGTTTCGTTTTAAATTTTGATGTATAGCCTTTTGGCGCTGCACTGCTTACATCTGCAACAACCTTGGTTGGGGTAGACGTCGTCACGGCCGATGTACTGTCGGCACTTGCGCCAGTTGCCTCAGAAGTTGCCACAGAAGTTGCCACAGAAGTTGCCTCATCTTGTGGAGTCACAAAACGCGAACCAATCGCGTTGTTTGAGGCGACTACCACACTGGCGGAGGCACTGGTAACCGGAGTCGACGCCGCAGCTGCGCGCTGTTCGGCACTGCCACGTTGCAAGACAACCCGTTGAGTGCTGATCAGGTTGGGTTGGGCAATGTTAAACGCTTGTACGATAATGACGGTTTGTTCACCCACATCTGCCGGAGGCGTCCACCAAAACTCATGCGAGCCGTCAGCGTTATCAGTCAGGCGTGCACCCTTAGGGGCGTTAATGAGTTTCACACCGACTGGTTGGTCTGCATCTGAACCAACGACTATGCGATAAGAGAAAGGTTGTCCCGCCACAATGGTTTGTGTCGGAATGGAAAGTAATGTCGGACCGGCATCCGCGTTCGCGCTTAAGACTGTGAATTGTGCTGAAAAACCCAATAAAATGAGCGCTTTCAAACACATCGAATAGCCGGCAAACAGTCGAGTCACTACTGATCTCTGGTTCAAATTTGCGAACGAGTTATAGTAAAACACACAGCATGTATCGTCAACGCGATGGAGGACTTTAGGGTGATGTTTACATTGTCCCATGTCTATTGAGCAATCCGAAAAGTCAGATTCCATCGCACACTGCCAAACACTGGATGCGAGGCCGGCTTCAACTTACGAATGCCGTGGTAGTGGCATCGCGCTTCACCTCCAAACACAATCACGTCGCCGTCATGTACATCTATCGATATTGATTTTCCGCCTTTGTGCTCACCTTGCACAAAGAAGCGGGCTGGTATGCCGAGTGAAACCGACACGATGGGGTGGTCAAAGTTGCTCTCGTTGCGATCTTGGTGTGCACCCATTTGAGCCCCAGGCTTATACTGATTGATTAGGCAAACATCAGGCACAAACCCATCAAAACCGGCCGAAGCAGCTGCAGAGTTTGCCAGTTTTTTCATTGATTTAGGCATGGGCGGCCAGGCGGAATTGCTCTGCGGATCCAGCGGGCTGTATCGGTATCCTCGCCGATCTGATGTCCAGCCCACCTGCCCGCAGTTGGTCATTCCAACAGACATGGTGTATCCGCGTCGGGTTTGCATATGCCGCAACGGAGCACGCTCAACAACGTGTTGAATGTCTGGCCAGATTTCTTTGCTTGCCGCAAACCCCGGCAGTAACCACATGCCAGGGGTGATACAGGTCGGCTCTGTAAGTAAGCTCATGCTCGCAGCATAGCGACAATTGGGCTGCCAGCGACAATGATCATTCACAGCAGTTTGGCCCATTATTCAAATAACGGCCATTTCCAGATATTTAAGGCCATTATTTGCCTTATTTCGGGCAAAATAGTTGCCTACTTAATGGATTCCATCCCTAATACACCGCATGTCCGACATATCTGTCCCCACAGAACTTATCGACCACTTGTGTCGCTGCAGTCGACTTACTGCCGAAGAGGCGGAGCATATTGTCAGCGAAGTGTTGTCCTATTACTCAGAGACGCCTGAAGACTATGTACGCCACCGTCATCAGGAACTGCAGGCACTGGGCAAAAATAATTCGGATATTTATTCAACATTGCAAGCAGAGCTTCAGGCTCGACGTTTTGGTGCGAAACCTCTCACCACCCGACAAATAAGACGAACAATCTACGGCTAGTGTGGTGTGACATACAAACAACACACCAGGCCCGTTCAACAATCACGGAGATTTAACCATGTGCGGCATTATCGCCTATACCGGCAATCAGAACGCTTTACCCATTCTTCTGGATGGATTGAAACGGCTCGAATACCGAGGCTACGATTCAACTGGCTTATCTATTTTATCCAGAAAACGAATCAAGACAGTTAAGGCTGCCGGCAAACTAAATGTTCTGGAAAGTAAACTGGCCAAACCCATAATCGGCCATTGCGGAATTGGCCATACTCGATGGGCCACCCATGGCGCACCCACAGATGAGAACGCTCACCCCCATACCGACCCGACGCAACGTTTTGCAGTAGTGCATAACGGCATCATTGAAAATGTTGATGCACTAAAAGCGACACTTAAGGACTCTGATACATACACTTCCGAAACCGATTCAGAAGTGATCGCGCATTTACTGGCAAACCATAAAGGCGAACTGGTCGATGCTGTTAGAGAAGTTGTTGGGGCTATAGTAGGTACTTACGGACTTGCCGTGATTGATCAGCAGAATCCGGACACTATCGTTGTTGCGCGAAATGGCAGCCCTGTCATTCTCGGTGTTTGTGACGGGGCGATGCTGGCCGCCAGCGACATGAGCGCACTTAGCCGCCATACCAACCAAATCGTGCATCTTGATGATGGAGAAATTGCGCAATTAACACCTGCAGGATTTCAAGTGCTTAGGTTGGATTCGAGTGTGGCTGATAAAAAAGCGATTACCTTAGACAATCTGAACTCGCACTATGATCGTGGTGGTCATCCACACTACTTATACAAGGAAATTGTCGATCAACCCGACACAGTGCAGCAAACCCTCAGCGGTCGACTTGATGATCGCTTTTCAACGGCGCATCTTGGCGGATTGAACCTCGAGCCACGTGATCTGATTGGTATAAAGCGTGTGACACTATTGGGATGTGGCTCTGCACTGTATGCAGCAATGGCCGGAGCTAATATGATTGAATCCCTGGCAAGGATTCCAGTGGTAGCAGAGCCTGCGGCAGAATTCCGTTACCGAAACCCGGTTATTGAAAAGGACACACTTTATATAGTAGTCAGCCAATCTGGAGAAACGTTCGACACATTGGCGGCTTTGCGAGAAGTCAGGCGCAAGGGCGGTTTTGTATTAGGTGTAGTTAACAGTGTTGGCAGTACAATCGCACGCGAAGTGGATGGCGGCATATATATGCACGCTGGCCCCGAAGTGTCGGTTGCATCAACCAAAGCGTATTCAAGTATGTTGGTCAGCTTCGCACTGCTTGCACTTTTACTCGGCCGATCTCGAGACACATCACCACAGCAAGGCAGCAGACACATCAACGATTTAAAGCAACTGCCCGACAACATACTTAAAGTCCTGGAGTTGGAACCGGAAATAGCAAAAATTGCCAACAAGTACAAGAAACGCCAGAGCGCCTTTTTTGTTGGTCGTACAAATGGCTTTCCTATCGCATTGGAGGGTGCGCAAAAGCTAAAAGAAATTTCGTACATTCACGCCGAGGCTTACCCTGCATCGGAGTTAAAGCACGGCCCATTGGCATTGGTAACCGAGAAGACGCCATGCATAGTAATATTGCCCAACGACGATCTACTAGCCAAAAGTATTTCTACAATGGAGGAAATCAAGGCCAGAGGCGGACCGGTTATTGCGCTGACCAATGCTCAGAGTACACCTGACGATCGCATTAACAAGCTTGCTGATGAGGTCATACGCGTACCCGATAGCGGTGAGCTTACCTTGCCTGCGGTCATGGGGGTGGCACTGCAGCTATTGGCCTATCACAGCGCCGTCAGCCTGGGACGCGATGTTGACCAACCCCGCAATTTGGCTAAAAGTGTAACGGTCGAATAAGGTCAGTCAGCGTCTGCTTTATCCACTATGTGATTGATCGATGCTGATCTATTTGGCGATGAGTATTAGTGGGTATCGGTAAGTATTGAAATGAACAGATTCATACCGTCAGATAGCTGCTTGCAATGTCGACTTGTGCGACAATGGTATCAACTAAACCGTCAATCCAAGAGGATGCCAAGTTGAGATACCTACACACCATGGTGCGAGTAAAAAACATTGAAGACTCTCTGGATTTTTACTGCAATAAACTCGGTATGATCGAAATACGCCGCAAAGAAGTAGAAGCTGGCCGTTTTACCTTAATCTTTTTGGCCAGCCCGAAAGATGAGCAAGCGTCTCGCGCTAACAATGCCCCAGAGCTGGAACTCACTTATAACTGGGATGCAGAAGACTACGACTCTGGCAGAAATTTTGGCCACCTTGCTTATAGAGTAGACAACATTTACGAAACCTGTCAAAAGTTAATGGATGCGGGCGTAACCATTAACAGACCACCTCGTGATGGCAATATGGCGTTTGTTAAGTCGCCAGATAATATTTCCATAGAGTTATTGCAAGAAGGCGATGCACTGCCACCTCAAGCACCCTGGGCTGAGATGGAAAACACCGGCACCTGGTAAATCAGCGCATTGCAGATGAGAATAGCCAAATGAGCAAATTAGAGATTCATCAATATTCATACATGTCCGACAACTATGGCGTGCTGCTGCATGCACCGTCGAGTGGTGAGACGGCCTGTATAGACTGTGGCGATGCCCAGGCAAGTTTGGCGGCACTACAAAATACAGGTTGGTCTTTAACTGAAATTTGGGTCACTCATCATCATGCCGATCATACCGCCGGCGTTATGGAGCTTAAAAGGGAAACCGGCGCAACTGTCATTGGACCTGCACCCTTGTCACAAAATATTGATGGTTTGGATGAAACACTGAACGATGGCGATACATTTGTTTTCGCAGGCCTGGAAGTTCATACAATCCATACGCCCGGCCACACAAAAGATATGATAAATTTTTATCTGCCTGACGAAAAATTATTATTCACAGGCGATACGTTGTTTACGATGGGCTGTGGTCGTTTGTTCGAGTGCGACGCCAACACCATGCACGAGAGTCTTGCAAAACTTACCGCACTGCCTCCCGACACATTAGTGTACAGCAGTCACGAGTACACACTGGCAAATGTCAAGTTCGCGTTATCTGTAGACCCACAGAATGCCGCCTTGCTTACTCGCGCCTCACACGTTGAGGCGCTTCGTGCCGATGGTAAACCAACGGTACCTTCAACCCTGCAAGAGGAATTGGATACCAACCCGTTCCTTCGCACCACCGATAAGAATATTCGTGAGTTACTGGATATGCGTACCGCAGATAATGCAGATGTATTCGCAGAAATCAGGCTTCGCAAAGATAACTTCTAATTTTTTCAACATTAAACGCTTTCCAACAACAGAGCAATGCCTTGTCCCACGCCAATGCACATTGTGCACAAAGCGTATTTTTTTTCCGAATGATTTTGTAACTCCAGCGATGCACTTAAGGCCAGCCTCGCGCCAGACATCCCCAACGGATGGCCTAAAGCAATTGCCCCACCATTTGGATTAACACGTTCATCATCGTCAGAAATGCCAAGTCGCCTGGTCACAGCCAAGGCCTGGGCTGCGAAGGCTTCGTTGATTTCGAAAACATCAATATCATTGATTTTAAGATTAAACCGAGAGAGTAATTTTTCAGTAGCCGGCGCAGGTCCAATACCCATAGTACGTGGCTCAACACCTACGGTTGTCATACCCATAATTCTGGCGCGTGGCACCAGACCATTCTCTTTTACTGCAGCTTCAGATGCAACGATAAGCGCTGCCGCACCATCGTTTATTCCAGATGCGTTTCCTGCCGTAACCGTACCATCGACTTTAAAGGGTGTCGGTAAGCTGGCCATCTTCTCCATGCTTGACTGACGCGGATGTTCATCCTGAGCAAAAACTATATCCTCACCACGCTTTTGCTGAATAGTGATCGGTACAATTTCCTCACCCAACCGACCTGACTCAATTGCTTTGGCGGCTCTTTGTTGGGACAGCAAAGCAAATGCATCTTGATCCAACCGGGAGATGGAAAACGCAGTCGCCACGTTTTCAGCCGTTTCCGGCATGGAGTCCACACCATACTGAGATTCAAGTTGTGGATTAATAAATCGCCAACCCATGGTTGTATCGAATAGCTGTGCGTTTCTTGAAAACGCAGACTCTGTTTTAGGCAGAACAAATGGCGCACGGCTCATACTCTCTACACCGCCAGCTATCAACAAATTTGCATCGCCCGACATAATAGCTCTGGCTGCAGTACCAACGGCATCAAGACCCGAGCCACACAACCTGTTCACGGTTGATGCTGGCACCATGATCGGCAGACCAGCCAACAATACCGCCATGCGCGCAACGTTTCGATTATCTTCACCTGCCTGGTTGGCGCAACCAATCAATACATCATCAATGTTTTTCGGTGCCAGCTGTGGCGCAGCATCCATTACTGCTGATATAACATGTGCAAGCATATCGTCAGGTCGAACAGAGGACAAAGTGCCACTGTAACGTCCTATCGGTGTGCGCAAACCATGACAAATGTAAGCTGGATTCATAATGATCTCTGGGTTAAATATTGAATCGTGAAACGATCAGCAATATTGGTTCGAGCGCTGCTTAAGGTGCCTTTTGCACAGGTACCCTGTTCAACCAGCCACTGCTCGGCGAATCGAGTTAGCTTATGATAAAGATCACCAACAAATTCGCGGCTCTCATTCTCTAATTGCAACGAGCGCCCTTTGAGTGCAATTGGTATTGGCGGATATCGTAACAATAATCGCCGCCACTGATGTATCAGCAGTGTACGTGTTGCCAGGCAAGACAATGGGTCTGATGGTGGTGTATCCGCTATGTCGCAGAAAGTATTCAGTAACTTCTTAACCTGTTGCTCCCAATCGACAGGACGTACATGCTCTACCACCCAATCAGGCACATCATTAAGCTGTCCAGTCAAAGACAATAAACCAAGATCTGATGCTTTTCTTACGGTTTTATTGTCCGGGTTGAATACCAGTACCGAGCGATTAGGCAGCATTATCGCATCGGTTTCGGAAAACCCATTCAACGCGGATTTATCCAAATGTGTGCCAAGTAGCCATGACCCGGCCAAGTTGTCGGCAGATTCGACCGGCGCATAAATTCGTTGCGCTGCCTCTGAAAAGAGCTGCATACCTTTAGAGGTAAGCTGATAATAACTGCACCTACCCAGCTTTTGTCTTTCGACCCAACCATCACTGGCCAGGCGCGAAAATGCCGTTCTGACCGCACCTGAACCAATATTAACTCTACCAAGCACTGCATGAACCGTGCTCGCAGACACGTTACCACCCCGGTTAACTATGGAATCGCCGAAAAACGTGATGATTAACGACCACACTTTCAGCGAACCACTTTTGTGGAGTTGGGCTGTAAGTGACTCAAACTGTTTGCTCATAACATCAAAATCTAGCACAAACAGGTCTAATATGTTACCGTTATCACAACTTATTCAATATTTTGGTAACGTATTTGAATTTACTGCACCTCGATGCCAATAAAGCACACAGTACCGAGTAAATGGCACGTTCGGTGAAGTTGCTTTAGCAGCGTTAGCCAAGATAGACGGAGCACACATGTATTCTCAGGGTTTAATTGGCGCCGACGACAAAACGGCTGAAGATCAGGCTTTTCTCGATGCTTTTCAAAAACGCATCGATGCTGAAGAAAAAATTGAACCTAACGATCCAATGCCTGCTGCGTATCGAAGCACCTTGATTCGCATGATCGGACAACACGCACACTCTGAAATCGTCGGCATGCTACCCGAAGGTAATTGGATAACGCGTGCACCGAGCTTGCGTAGAAAAGTGGCCCTACTCGCCAAAGTACAAGATGAAGGTGGCCACGGACTCTATTTGTACAGCGCTGCAGAAACACTTGGCGTATCACGTGAGCAAATGACGGAAGAACTGCTCAGTGGTAAAGCCAAGTATTCCTCTATTTTTAATTACCCCACGCCAACCTGGGCAGACATCGGCACGATCGGATGGTTAGTCGACGGTGCCGCCATCATGAATCAAGTGCCGTTATGCCGCTGCTCTTATGGGCCTTATGCGCGGGCCATGATTCGTGTATGCAAAGAGGAAAGTTTTCACCAGCGCCAAGGTTATGAACTTGTGCAAAACCTGTGTGCAGGTACTACTGAACAAAAAGCAATGGCACAAGATTCTTTGAATCGTTGGTGGTGGCCTTCCCTGATGATGTTCGGGCCTTCAGACACCGACAGCCAGCATTCTGATCTTTCCATGAAATGGAAAATCAAACGCTTTACAAACGATGAGCTTCGGCAAAAATTTGTTGATGCCACCGTCCCGCAAGCCAAGCTAATTGGCCTGAGCATGCCCGATGCAGATCTAAAATGGAACGCTGACAAAAACAACGGGCAAGGTGGCTACGATTTTGGCGCTATTGACTGGGATGAATTCTGGCGGGTCGTTAAAGGGCACGGCATGATGAACAAAGACCGTATTAAAGCACGTAAAAAAGCCTGGGATGACGGCGCATGGGTTCGCGAAGCTGCTCAGGCGTATGCGAAGAAGCAAAATACGCAAGTTGCGGCTGCGTAAAGACAGTCTCTCGACCGGTAGTCAGAAAAAGGCGGGTAATTTGAAATGCGGGTAATTTGATATGAGCAACGAACAGAACATGCCTTTATGGGAAGTGTTTATCCGACCCCGTACCGGGTTGCATCACAAACACGTTGGCAGCCTGCATGCTGCCGACAGCACCATGGCCATGCATGCCGCCAGAGACGTGTATACCCGTCGCGAAGAAGGCGATTCAATCTGGGTAGTGGCATCGAGTCACATTCACGCATCTGACCCTAAACGTTCAGGTGAGAACTTTGACCCGGCAAGCGACAAGGTGTATCGCCACCCCAGTTTTTACGACATTCCCGACGAAGTGGGACACATGTGAACATGAGTGCTCCGCTGCTACACACGGTAGTGCAAATCGCTGATGATCACCTAATTTCAGGACATCGGCTTTCCGAATGGTGCGGACATGCGCCAATGCTTGAAGAAGATTTATCCATGCCTAATATGGCACTCGATCTTATTGGCCAGGCACGAACGCTTTACAGTTATGCAGCCAGGCTGGAGAACAAAGGCCGAACCGAAGACGACTTTGCCTACCTGCGCACCGATCGTGAATACCAGAACTGCCTGCTGGTGGAACGCCCTAACACCGACTTTGCCCATACCATGCTGCGCCAACTTTACTTCGCTACCTATATGAAATTTTTCTGGGAATCGATGCACGAAAGCAGTGATGAAACACTGAGTGCTTTGTCCCACAAGGCTATAAAGGAAATTTCATACCACGTTCGCCATTGTGGCGAATGGGTTGTACGGCTCGGCGACGGCACGACAGAAAGTGCAGAAAAAATGTCCGATGCTGTTCAAGCATTACATCCCTATACCGAAGAATTGTTTGAAGTCGATGAAAGTCGACAGCACGGTATTGATAAGGGTATTTTTCCAGATCATGCAAATTTAAAAACGCAATGGCAAAACACCATTGATGCAATTTTCGTTCAGGCAAAACTGACATTACCCGAAATCGGATTCGCGCAAACTGGTGGACGCAAGGGCTTACACACAGAAGATTTCGGCATGTTGCTGGCTCAATTGCAGTATCTGCCCAGAGCGTATCCAGGGGCATCATGGTAACAACAGTCGACATAGACAAGGCTCGAAAAATAGCCGCGTCAGTACCAGACCCTGAACTGCCCTTTTTAACACTTGAAGATTTAGGCATTCTGCGCGACGTGGTACTAGAGAATAATGTGGTGGTCGCCAAGCTGACACCAACCTATATTGGCTGCCCCGCCGTAGCGGTGATAGAACAGGATGTACAACGCGCGTTAAACGATGCAGGATTTAGCGCCCGTATATTACGAGTGGAATCGCCTGCATGGAGCACATCCTGGATAACCGAAAAAGGCCTTGAGAAACTAAAAACTAACGGCATCGCGCCACCCGAGCCCACATTGGCGAATACGTTAAACAGCGACAGTATTAAACTGTTTGCCGCGCGAACAGTGGTGTGCCCGCGCTGTGCAAGCACACAAACTGAAAAACTATCTGAATTCGGTTCTACACCGTGTAAGGCACAATACCGATGCACTAGCTGTTTTGAGCCGTTTGATCATTTCAAATGCCATTAGTGGCTAGCACAAACTGAGTGATAAAATTGAGTGATAAAACGGCTTAACCATGACCAGCAAACGTCTTCACAGCTTAAGCATTGCAAACACACGCAAGTTACCTGATGGCATTGCTATTACATTTGCCATTCCAGATGAACTGCGTGCCCAGTTTGAACACATACCAGGACAGTACCTGACGGTCCAGGCCATCATCGATGGTGAGAAAGCACGACGCTCCTATTCAATTTGCTCATACCACAAGCAAAGCAACATCGAAATTGGTGTTAAACGCATCGACAATGGCGTGTTCTCCAATTACGCACTGGGATTAACGGCTGGAGATACGCTTGATGTAATGCCACCTGAGGGTCGCTTCGTTACACACATTGATAAACACAACCGCCACCATTACTTATTAATCGCCGCAGGCTCAGGCATTACGCCGTGCTTGTCAATCGCCAAATCTGTACTTGAAGATGAACCACATAGCCGCATTACCCTGCTCTTTGGCAATAGAACCACTGGCAGTATTATGTTCAGGGGCGATATAGCTGCGCTAAAAGACACACACACGCAACGATTTAACGTTATAAACATGTTAAGTGGTGAGCGTCAGGATATTGATCGCTTTAACGGTCGAATAAGTGCTGATGTTATACAGTCAATGGCACAAACGCCGCTACTGCCAATCGCCGACTTTTACAGCGCGTATCTTTGTGGACCATTGGAAATGGTAGATGATGCGTCTGCTGCCTTATGTTCTCTGGGAATGCAAGAAAACCAGATTTTTAAGGAGCTGTTTACTACTGGAAACACACCGCTGGTTACACCGCGCGACACATCCAGCACCTCCGCAACTCAGGATACTAACGGCAAACAGGTCACCATCATGCTCGATGGTTCACAAACCGAGATAACCGTAGACCCAAACAAGGATACCATTCTGGCTGCTGCTCAAAAAGCCGGTATCGATATGCCTTTTTCGTGCGCTGGTGGAATGTGCTGTACCTGTCGTTGCAAAATTGTGGAAGGCTCAACAAGTATGGATGCTAACTTTTCACTTGCTGATTGGGAAATTGAAAAAGGCTACACACTGGCGTGCCAATCCAGACCAACCAGTGACAAGGTGGTGCTGGACTTTGACACGGCTTAATGTAATTGCAACCAGTTTTTCATTTAACATGCAGGTAGTCGGTGGAAAGAACCATCTTAGCCACCCAATACTGAGCTGCCTTGTTACTGAATTTACTGCGTTGTCTTTTTTGCGGCGAAATGCAACAGAACAAGACCAACCAACGCTGGAACCGTTTGAACGAGCACAATTTTCGGGGATGCAGTAAGGGCCCCAAATATGCCGGCAACAAAGACCATGAGTAAAAAGCAGGTTGCTACTCTACAATGCCAGGTTGAATCTTTTATGAACAGTGACCAGGTCAGTCCGGCCGCCAGAAACGCATTGTAAAGCCCTTGATTAGCAGCCAGCACTTTCGTTGGCTCGAACAGATCTTTAGGAAAACTGCTAAACACAATTGGGCCACGACTTGTCCAGGCAAAAATTTCGAACCATGCAATATAGAAATGCAAAGCTGCGATCAATCCGATAACAATTTTTGCTGCCAAAGACATCAATTTTCTCCTCATTAGACTCGCTGGGTTCGAAACAATTCAGGTTGACTTGTTACTAAAAAGCGTCGCGATATTTCTATACTTAATACGACTTAATACGACTTAATACGCATTCATGGTATGAAGCTCATAACTGGCCACTTGATCATTATCCTGATTTTGTAATTGAACATGCCAACGCACCTCACCGTATTCGTCGTTCCTACGAGTTTTGCGTTTAACAGTCAGTGAAACGCTTAAGCTGTCGCCTGCGACAACGGGCTTTTGAAAACTCAACCCATCCAAACCGGTGTTCGCTAATACTGGCCCTGGATCAGGGTCGACAAACAGGCCAGCCGCGAACGATAACAGCAGATAACCGTGCGCAACCCTGCCTGGAAAAAACGGGTTAGCTTTAGCAGCCGCTTCATCCATGTGAGCATAAAACGTATCTCCGGTGAAATGCGCGAAGGTTTCGATATCCTCAAGGCTGATAACACGGGGACCGGCTACGATAGTGTCGCCGATTGCCAATTGATTGAAGGTTTTTCTAAATGGGTGAACACGGCTTTCAGTTTTAGTAGCACCTGGCACAAAGTTACCCGTTATACCGCTGAGTAAATCCGGACTGGCCTGTACTGATGTACGTTGCATATGATGTTTAACAGCGCGTATGCCACCGAGTTCTTCACCGCCACCCGCCCTGCCCGGACCACCGTGTGTCATGTGTGGTAACGGTGAACCATGACCGGTAGCCTCTTTTGCAGAATCGGTATTGTTAAAATACAGTCGGCCGTGAAAAGCGGCACTTGTTGCAACAATATCGGCGGCTACGGTTTTATCGCTGGTAACCACTGATGCTACAAGACTTCCCCCACCACGGTTTAACAAGGCACAGGCGGATTCGGTGTTTTTGAAAGGCATGACAGTGGCTACCGGACCAAATGCCTCAACACTGTGCACACTGCTTGCAGACAACGGCTCTGCACAATGAAACAGCGTTGGAGAAACAAAAGCGCCCGACTCAACACTTGCGCCATTTATATCCAATGCTTTGTCACCAAATACCAGCTCGCATTCATGCGACAAGGTTTCTATTTTTGACAGCACATCGCTCCGTTGTTCCAGCGATACCAGGCTGCCCATGTCAGTATCTTCAAGTGATGGTTCTCCTATTCTGATGGCGCTCAGCTTTTCGGATACCGCATCAATCACGTCGGTAACCAAATTCTCAGGAGCCAGTATCCTGCGAATAGCAGTACACTTTTGCCCCGCTTTTGCGCTCATTTCACGCACCACTTCATCAACGAACACATTAAAGTCGCTCGAACCTGACTTAACATCCTGACCCAGAACCGTTGCGTTCAAACTGTCTTGCTCGGCACTGAACTTGACACCTTTTTTTAATAAGGATGGGTTCGATTGCAGCTTTTGTGCAGTGTACGCAGACCCTGTGAAACTGATCATATCCTGACAACCGAGCGCATCCAGCAAGTTTGCCGTGCGCCCGGCGATGAACTGCATACTGCCTGCCGGAAAGATCTCGCTTTCCACCATTAGCTTAAAACAGGCATGCGCCACATAGCTACTGACGGTAGCGGGTTTTACAATGGCCGGCACGCCAGCGAGCAGCGAAGGCGCAAGCTTTTCCAACATGCCCCAAACCGGAAAGTTATACGCGTTAATTTGCACCGACACACCAGGCTTGGAGGTATAAATGTGTTGCCCTACAAATGTACCTGATCGCGAAAGTTGCTCTATATCGCCGTCACAGAGCACTTTAGCGTCAGGCATCTCCCGCTTGCCTTTTGAAGCAAAGACAAAAACGGTACCAATGCCACCATCGATATCGATTTTGGAATCTGCGCGGGTAGAACCTGTGTGAAAAGAGAGTTCAGTTAATTCAGCCTTATGATCGTTAAGCAGGGTGGCCAGGGCTTTGAGCCTAGTTGCCCGTTCATGAAAGGTTAACTCTCGCAACGCAGGACCACCTTGCAACCGTCCGTAGTTTAAAAGCAATTCGGTATCGAGGGTTGCCGTACCAATGCGAGCAACCGGCTCGGATGTAACAGCAGATAAGACCGGCTTGGCGGTTTTGTCTGGCAATACCCAATGACCGCCAACATAACTACTAATATCCATGAATTATTTTGGCCGATTGTCTATAACACGTACCGCCTTGCCCTGCGAACGAGGCACACTACCAACATCGCCAGCAATAACCTGGGCAGTAACACCAATCGAGGATTTTATTTTTTCCGCCAGTGCAGTTGAGGCAGCCTGCCGAGTAGCCTGATCATCGACACCAGGATTAGCTTCAACTTTTACGATCATTTTATCCAGTCGATCGTCTCGTTCAAGCTCGATCTGAAAATGAGGTGCCAGCTCGTTTACAGACATTAACTGCTCTTCTATTTGCGTCGGAAACACGTTAACACCACGTAAAATGATCATATCGTCCGATCGCCCGGTGATCTTTTCCATACGCCGCATAGAGCGCGCAGTGCCAGGTAATAGTCGAGTCAGATCGCGAGTTCGGTAGCGAACAATTGGAAACGCCTCTTTGGTTAATGAGGTAAACACCAGTTCACCAAGCTCGCCATCGGGCAACAGCTCACCGGTGTCGGGATTAATAACTTCAGGATAAAAATGATCTTCCCAAATATGCAATCCGTCTTTTGCCTCTACACACTCCAT
This sequence comes from uncultured Granulosicoccaceae bacterium, assembly GCA_938045275.1. Classification (GTDB taxonomy): domain Bacteria; phylum Pseudomonadota; class Gammaproteobacteria; order Granulosicoccales; family Granulosicoccaceae; genus Granulosicoccus. Next base: position 39,801 of record CALIMV010000342.1, on the reverse strand, counting down.
TGACACACCGGGGCCAATCACTTCAGACAGACCGTAAATATCTATGGCGTGCATATCGAAAGCATCTTCAACCTCTTTACGCATAGCGTTGGTCCAGGGTTCGGCACCGAAGATACCGACTTGTAAAGGCGAATTTTTCGGATCAAAGCCTTGCTCTCGGTATTCATCCAGTATTGACAGCGCATAGGATGGAGTAACAGATATGCCTTTGGCACCAAAATCTTCTATAAGGCGAACCTGACGCTGCGTCATTCCTCCGGAAACGGGTACAACAGTTAATCCCATTGCCTCTGCACCACCGTGCACACCCAGGCCACCAGTAAATAAACCATATCCGTAGGCATTGTGAAGCACATCTCCGCGTTTCATACCTGCCGCTCTCAATGAGCGTTGCATGACTTCACTCCACATGTTCAGGTCGTTTGCGGTATAGCCAATGACTGTTGGCTGGCCGGTGGTGCCTGATGATGCGTGTATACGATTAACCTGGTCTCGCTTTACGGCAAACATGCCGAACGGGTAATTATCGCGGAGATCCTGTTTTACAGTGAATGGAAAATGGGCAAGATCGCTTAAGCTTTTAAGATCTTCCGGGTGAACACCTTTTTCATCGAATGCCTCCCGGTAATGATCAACATTGGCATAGGCATGCGCTAATGATTTGCGCATTCGTTTTAGTTGTAACGCTTGAATTTCATCAGGTGAAGCTATTTCAATCGCATCAAGGCTCGCTTTGTCAGGCGTTAGGTCTTTCACCACCGTGCTCCATTAAGTTGAATTTTATTCATATTGCTAATATTCAGACAACACGCTTCCAGTAACGAATATCGCTACAGATCAGCTTCATCAAACAGCGTCCCTTTAATTGTGCGTGAATGGCCTCGAAAGTACGCAATAGCCACACCTTCATCATCGATCACATTGACATCATATATGCCAGAGCGCCCCTGTCGAGAAACTTCTTTCGCATAAGCCACAAGCTTTGCGCCAGCTCGGCCACTGTGTGTAAACGTAATGCTGTTTTGTTGCGCAACCGCTGCCTGATTATACGTATTGCAGGCAAACGCGAACGCTGTGTCGGCAAGCGTAAAAATAAATCCGCCGTGGCAAATTCGATGACCATTCAAATGCTTTGGTTCAACGATTAACGATGCATCCGCCTCTCCGGGAGATACGCGCTCTAAAACAATACCTAAACCTTTTGATGCAGCGTCATTATCCCACATGACTTGGGCGCATCGCTCTGCGCGCTGCTGTGCCGTGATATTACTCATTGTTAGTGTTATTAGTCTTGGCCGGTAAACTGAGGTTGACGCTTTTCGAGAAAGGCTTCAACGCCTTCTGCATAATCTGTCGAGCGACCTCGCTCGAATTGCAATTGCGCTTCTAAATCCAATTGATCATCGAGGGTGTTAGTAACAGCAGCATTAATAGCATGCTTGGTCTGTGCAAGACCCATTGTTGGTCCGGTGGCAAACTGTTCAGCCAGGGCACGAGCCTGTGACATAAGCTCGTCGGCAGGCACACTTTTCCATATAAGCCCCCATTGTTCCGCTTTCTCTGCAGTCAAGGGCTCCGCGGTTAAAGCCAGCGCTTTGGCCCGAGCGATGCCCAACAGCTGCGTTAAATGCCAAGACCCTCCGGCATCGGGAACCAGGCCAACCTTGGCAAACGATTGAATAAACTTGGCTGAATCTGCGGCGAGCACGATGTCGCAGGCCAAAGCTATATTAGCCCCAGCGCCTGCAGCCACACCATTGACCGCGCAGATAACCGGTTTATCCATTGACCGGATACGCTTGACCAGCGGGTTGTACAGTGTGGTAAGTGTGTGACCGAGATCAGGCGGTTCGCTGGACTTACGCGGGTCGCGCGCAGATAAGTCTTGCCCGGCACAAAACCCGCGACCAGAACCTGTTAGAAGAACACACCTAACGCTTGCATCTTCGGCAGCACTTTTCATGCTACTCGCTAATTGCGCATGCATTTCATCGTTAAAAGCATTTAAGCGATCTGGACGATTTAAACAGATTTCGGTCCAACCCGGATGAGCGCTGGTGATTATAGGGTCAGTCATGGCTCCAATCAACACATGTATAGACTTTCGGCTATTATGGACTCACGTTGACTGCAGGGTCAAATTATCGATTTGGCAGTTAGTCGTATTGCAGTTAATCGTATTGCAAGATGTCATATTGCAGGAAGTCATATTGAGGAGTTACGCACTCGTGACACTAAACCTTAGTGATATACAAAATTTAAAAAATGAAATCTGTGCAGATTGGGTCAATGATTTAACGCTCAATATAATTGAAATAATGGAAAACGGCGCAAAGTTTAATTGGCGCGCAGAAGGTGGCATTTTGCGCGTGGTTAACGACGCTGAAAAAATTGTCTCCGGTCAAGCCACTATGGCCATTGCCGATACAGCGTCGTTTATGACCATCTGTGCACTAAACCAAAAACTGAGTAATTGCACTACTATCGACATGCACACCAACTTCATGCGGCCATTGTTCGAGGGCAATATTGATGTAACGGTTACCGCAATAGCAATGGGACGTAAAACCGTGACCACACGATCAGAATTTGCAATGTCCGGTTCGTCAAAACTGGCAGCAACGGCTACCGGTGTTTTTATGTATTTAGCTTAAGGTTTATAACCAGCGCAAGCGATCCAAAATAGTTGACACAAACAATCATGCGCAAAGCCATGTAATTAGCCGTTGTAACAACCAAAAACCATTCGCGTATATCAAATGTATTTAGAGTCAATTTTAATCGTAAACGCTATCAGACCCTGCGGGTCGCGTTTTAAAGCGTTTGTGCACCCAAAAATACTGTTCAGGCGCCGTTTTAATCATGGCCTCAATGACCTCGTTCATGCGCCGAGTATCTACCGTTTCGTCACCGCTGGGATAATGCTCCAATGGCTTATCAATGACGACACGCCAGCCAGCACCATTGGGCAATATATGAGTATAGATTGGCAGCACAACCGCATTACCAATTTTTGCGAATTTTGAAAGCATGGGGTACGTGGAAGCCTCGGTTCCAAAAAACGGTACAAACACGCCTTTATCGCCTGCGTCTTGATCGGGTAAATAATAAAAAGGGTTTCCAGAACGAATCAATTTCAGCAAGGAACGCAACGGTTCCCGGCGTTCAACCAGAATGCCGCCAAAACGTCCACGGCGGTCTTTAACAATGTCATTTAATAGCTTTTTGCGCGTATGCTGATACATGGTGATCATCGAACGTTCTCGAGATAACAGTAGCGCACCCATTTCAAGCGCTATGGCATGCGGAGCCAATAGAATAATATTATGGCCTTGGGCTATAGCCTCTTCGTAGTGTGACTTGCCCTCATAACTGACCAACCTCTGCAAACGCGCAGGCGATGCCCACCAATTTATACCCATGCTAAGTGTGGTGGTTGCTATCAGTTGAAAACAGCGTTTCGCTGTCGCATAAATCTGTTGATCTGATTTGTCTGGAAAACAAATCGCAAGATTCTGCAAAGCGATATTACGGCGAGACTTCATCAGTATAAAAACCAACGAACCCAGCCCTGTACCCAGCATGGCAATTACTGGTAGAGGCAGCAATGAAATAAGTCGAAGTAAGCCAAAGCCTAACCAGCTAAGCCAATAACGAGGATGTAAATAATCGCCGGGGGTAAACATGTGCGTCGTGTTTGTTATTCTATTTTTAGTATAGTGTTGTGTGGTAAATCCTGGGGGCGTTTTTTGGGCAATTCGACACTGGCGAGCACCTGCTTTGCGCGTCTATCTCCATCTACACACTGAATTATGCACCGCTTTTCTTAATCGAATGCCTTGCCGAACGGTAAAACACAAATCGAACCAAGCTAAACATTTGATTTATATAAAAATAAAATTAATTTCACCGCAATGTCGAATTTACGCTTCATCGTTCGTCTAGTGGGTACAACAGCCAATAATGGTTTGTTGAATACTCAGATTTCATAAACAGGAGAAACCTTATGCAATACCTTTGTCTTATATATTCAGCTGACAATGCCGGCCCCAATCCCGGTACACCCGAATTTGGCGAGCTAATGCAGGGCTATCAAAAATTTACTGACGACCTCAAAGCGTCTGGTAAGTTAGTTCATGCTGACGCACTTCAACCTGTTACCACAGCTACCACGGTAACAACCGAAAACGGTAAAGTCGAAGTAACAGACGGACCATTTGCTGAAACCAAGGAAACCCTTGGCGGATACTATCTGATGGATTGCGCAACACTGGATGATGCAATCGAGGAGTGTGCGAAAATTCCTACGGCCGCCCATGGTCGAATCGAAATTCGTCCCGTTATGGTATGGGATAACTAAGCGATATGTTGCCTCCACTCCAACTCGAACAAGCCATAACAACACTTGTTCGGGAGGACTGGGGGCGTATCCTCGCGTCTCTGGTGGCATCGTTTAACGATTGGCATTTGGCCGAAGATGTTCTACACGACGCCATTGAGCAGGCAGTTGTCCAGTGGCAAAAAGACGGTCTACCAGATTCACCTGCTGCCTGGTTGATTACAACCGCAAGGCGCAAAGCGATTGACCACTGTCGGCGAAGTGCTCGTTTCGCATCAATAGCACCAGAGATCGCACACCTAACGCAATTGAATCAGAACACGGATAGTTTCGATATTGATTACGTCATTCCCGATAAGCGGCTTGAGCTTATTTTTACATGCTGCCACCCCGCACTTGATCAAAAAACGCAGGTGGCGTTGACCTTACGTACACTGGGTGGACTAAAAACCGAGGAAATTGCCAACGCGTATCTGGTAAAAACACAAACCATGGCGCAGAGGATATCGAGAGCAAAAACCAAAATTTCGGCCGCCGCAATACCGTTTGAGATTCCGGAAGAAAAAAATCTTAACCAGAGATTGTCGTCTGTTCTGTCAGTGATTTATCTCATATTCAATGAAGGCTATGCCGCCTCGTCAGGAAAAAACATTACCCGCAGCGATCTGGCAGAAGAAGCCATAAGACTGGCTCGTATTGTTATGCAATTACTGCCCGAGCAAACAGAAGTGGCAGGCCTGCTATGCCTTATGTTGTTGCATGACTCTCGTCGCCACACCCGGCAAGACAGAAACAATAACATTGTGCTACTTGAAGATCAGAATCGCGCCGCATGGGATAAAGCCAAGATCAGTGAAGGTACCACGTTGCTAAAAGATACACTTTTAAAGCAGCAAGTCGGCAAATATCAATTACAGGCCGCAATAAGTGCAATACATGCAGAGGCTCCTAGCTGGAATGAAACAGATTGGAGTCAGATCAATGCCTTGTACGAGCTACTGCATACAATGCACCCAACTGCCGTTGTACAGGTTAATCATGCTATTGCCATGAGTCATGCTGTCTCTACGGAATCAGCGTTGGAGCTACTTAAAACCATTGAATCAGATCCGAGCATGCTTCACTATCAGCCGTTTTTTGCTGCCCGCGCAGATCTGAATCTTCGGTGTGGGAACAAAGCCGCTGCAAAAAAAGATTTTAAAAAGGCCATTGAATTATCAGAAAATGAAGTGCAATCGGCATACTTGAAAGACCGACTGGATTCCTGCTGATAAAAGCGGCTCCACAAAAGAAATGTATTTCCATTTTAGGTCGCGATTGCAACGATCAGCTTTTTCAGCCCTTAGACAAGCCCTACGGAACCACTTTTTTCAGCTCTGCCAATACTGCTTTCTGTCGCAGAAGATACCAAGTGCTTGGCCAGCCGCTTACCCATACCCAGTATGGTCAGCGTTGGCGGCAAACCCAGCGGTGCCGGGTAGGCAGACGCATCACAAACATACAAGTTTGCGAATTTCGTTTTAAGATTCTCATCCAAATGTTCACCTATTTTGACTGACGCAGCGGGATGAGGTGAAATCGGGCGACTCGAATAGGTTTTTACTGCTCCTGCTTGCAATAATATTTGCTTTGCAATTTCTCTACCTTTATCAAGCTTGGCTTGATCGGCTTTAGAGATGGGTTTATCTACCAATCCATTGCCAATTATTTTTCCAGACAAGTCATCGCGGACTTTAACCATAACAGGGATAACGTTATCGTATTTACTCACTTCGCCAAAGTTAAATGCATGTATATCGAACAAAGATTTCAATACCCTGGGTACGTGCAAGTCAGATAACATTATGCCCTCTTCTTTGAGATGAAAGCCTGTCATCATCGGCACAGCTTTGCCTGTGCCTTTCAGGTTCGGTATTTCTCCGTAAACCACTATCGCAGGGTCCGTACAAAAATGCTCACCAACGTTGCTGAATCCGCTTTTGCGCAACAGTAACGGTGTTCCGATTCCACCTGCGCTGATGATAATTTTTTCACCATACGCCTTAGTGGTTGTTCCTTTACACTTGTACTCAATGCCAAACGCACTACCGCTACTGATCAGTATTTTTTTGACCATCGCTCGGTTGATAAATGCTGCTCCATTTGTCACAGCCTCATCAATTAGCATACGAGAATTCCATTTCGCCTCGTTAGGGCAACCCAGAATGCAATTATCACAGTTGCGTAGACACTTATCTTGATAGATAAATTTATCGAGCTTTTTACATGGGTAACCCAGCTCGTTGGCACTTTGCATGAACAAACTTGCGGCTGGGTTCATCAGCCGGTCTTCTATCGGCGCAATTGGCAGCTCGTTTCTAAGCTCATCCACTTCCCGTCTTATATTGACACCAAAGCGCTCCAGTAAATCAAAATCGGGTGTATACGCCGTTGCAGTGTAAATGTTCGATGTGCCACCGGTGGTTATGCCACGCACAATTGGTTTACCACTATAGGTAACCGGTAGTTGCGAGCCCGGAATCCAGCCCCTGCCCAACATTTGAGAAAATTTACCACGCGTAGGCTCGTCATCGCCACGCTCGAGAATAAGCACTTTTTTACCGTACTTCACTAAATCTCTTGCGATAATGCCGCCGCCAGGGCCGGTGCCAACAACAATTGCGTCGTACTTATTATCCGATGAACTCATGACAGCCACCTTTCGCTTCTACCTCAGCCTAGCAGTTCAACTACCAACCGTGTTGCGTTATTCGCTTGCTTGTACACGCATTGATGTTTCGGTATCAACAACCACACGACTGTTACTTACCGGAACCCGAGTCAGTCTGATTAGCTTTTTATCACCTTGTAGAGCGTTGCGAGCGCTGGTTTTAACATTATGATTGATGCTTCGCTGATAAGGTGAACACTGCCTGCACTCACCTTTATGCTCCATTGGCCATTGCCTGAAGAGCTTGGGGATGATTTCAGATGGGCAGGTTGCCATTGTGTTTTTGTGCGCCACCCAGATAGCCCCAAGCCCACTAACCAGGGCATTGGGCAGTGCCCGAAGTAGTGGCTCAAATCCCAGACAGTTTCAGCAGTTAGTGTATCAAGTGGAACTCGTTCGCCAAAAGAGTCCGAAGATTCACGGCTTGCATAGCGAGTGCCATCGTCTGACATTTGCTCAACACCACAACTGTTCGGATTTTCAGTTAGCTCTGTGATGACGTCAGTCAGCAACGTATGGCCAAGTACCGTATCAGCCAAGCGTAACAAGCTTGCTTTGTCGGTAGCACGGGGTCTTGGCATTTTGTACTGGGCAAGTATCGCTCCACAATCATACTCGTCGGTTAATCGATGGATTGAGGCTGCAATAAACTCCTGGTTATCGGCAATTTGCCAAAGCAACGGTTCGGCACCGCGATAGGCAGGTAGCCATGATGGGTGAAGGTTTATGGCGCCGTGACTTAATTCACTTAACGCGGTCGTTGGGACAAGAGAGCACCGTGACGTTATAACAAGACTGCACGACCATTGCGCAAGGGTTAACGTTAATGTTTCTAAATCGCGCTTATAAATATCGGCATAAAGTAAATTATTTGTATCACACAAATGCTGCAGGTTGGCATATTGCCGCCGCCTTATCAATGCGTGCAGTTTGCGTTTGGTGTTACTTTTAGCCGGCTTATGGGAATAATCTACCGGGCTATTATTCCAGTTTATGATGCCAACAGGGCTTGCCGGCAACGATGCGAAATATTCGGCGACGGGCGAAAGACCCGAGGTCATTAAGGCTATTCTTGGTTTGTTTGTTGAAGACGCGGCTGACATTTTCTTTACAGATTTATGATCTATCGTAAAAGCGGTGAAGTTTGCATCCACTTCTACGAGCAGATTTGCTGCCATACCGGTCGATGTACTGTTTGCGGCTCGCTTAGCTCGCAGTATTAGTGCGACAGGTCACAAAATAACCGTCATTTATCGCAAGATCGTCGCATTAATCCAAAATCGAAAATAGAGTGTCGCAGCTGGCAAATCGTCGCTAATGAAAGTGATCTTTTTTTAGTGTCAAATTCATTTCTGCCGGCCTTCACGTCACGTCGTTCAGTTCAATCGCGTCAATAAATCTACCTGAAGTGTTTTTCATAGCGTTCAACATCGTCCGGTATATCTGTCCAGTCACGCGCTGTACGCGTAAACACATGGCGCCGGCTGTATTTATCTGAGAGTAACCACGCCGGGTCGTCAAACGTGCCAGCTGCGATAGTACGAATACCCGGGACCGCCTCAAGTGTGAATCCAATGTTTGAACCGCACTTGCAACAGAAATGCTGATCCAACCAACGACCAGATTCATCAGAAATGTGGCGATAGCGAGTAATTGCATCATCATTTATTCTGATCTGGTCGGTCTCATAAACCACCTCAACACCAAACGCCGAACCTGTTCGTCGCTGGCACCAAAGACAATGACAAATGGTCACTCTAAGCGGTTCACCAACCGTGGTGTACGATACATTTCCGCAAACACACTGGCCTGCCTTATTTTTTGACATGCTAAATTAATCCTTATTCGATAATGCGCTCAGCGCCCCTTCCAAACAGGGTCGCGTTTCTCTGCAAATGCCTTTGCCCCTTCGAGCTGGTCTTCAGACGAATACAATTTATCGACAGTGCGTAGTTGTCGACGAGTGATACGATTAAGCATATCTTGAAAGCGCATATCTTCAGCCTCTCGCACCACTTCCTTGATGGCGGCATAAACTAACGGTGGACCCGTTTCAAGATGACGGGCAAGCTCCCAAGCGCTGGATTGCAAATTTGCAGGCTCAACCACCTCTTTTAGCAAACCCCAACGCAATGCCTCGTCTGCATCAAACCAGCGGCCAGTGAGTAACAAATCCATTGCCACGTGATAAGGGATACGTTTTGGCAGTTTTACCGATGCAGCATCGGCCACCGTTCCAGAGCGAATTTCCGGCAACGCAAAAGTAGCTGTGTTGGATGCAAGAATAAGATCGCACGACAAGGCTAATTCCAGTCCGCCACCACAACAAATACCGTTTACGGCGCATATTACCGGTTTATCAACAAACCCGAGTTCCTGCAATCCACCAAATCCGCCAATGCCATAGTCACCATCAACAGCATCACCATCAGCGGCGGCTTTTAAGTCCCATCCGGCGCTGAAAAATCGATCGCCGGCGGCACGCAAAATGGCAACGCGATAATCATTGTCATCACGAAAGGCCATGAATACTTCGCCCATCTGGCGACTGGTGGCTAGATCGATGGCGTTGGCTTTGGGACGGTTCAGTGTGATTTCAAGTATGCCGCCTTCGCTGCGTAATTCAATCGACTCGCTGTTGCTTTTGATGGTCATGTCCAATCTCTGTTATGTAAGGCTTGCGCGTTGATGCGTAACAACGCATCCGCAGCAATAGTACCGTTTTCAGTACACAGTAATGGATTAATTTCCAGTTCGTACAGATCGTCTGCGATGGATATGGCAGCTTGTTGAATTTTCATCAACGCGTTCAACAGGTCATCCATATTACAGCCTGCTCGACCACGATAGCCCTGCAACAATGGATAACATCGCAAAGACGCTAGCATACTGTGTACTTGAGTTTTCGTTAATGGTAGCAGTTGGCTGGCAGTGTCACGAAGCAGTTCGGTTTGTATACCACCAGCGCCCATTGTCATCAGAAAACCGTGTACCGGGTCTCTAACAATGCCGACGAGCAATTCACAGACAATGTCGCCTACCTGCTCCTCTACAAAATACCCAGCATCTGTATCCATGCCAAGTATGGCAATTTGCAGTTGTTGCAGGTCTTCAATACCCAGTACCACACCGCCAGTTTCACTTTTGTGCAAACTACCAATACTTTTAAGAACAACTGGCCATGATAACCCGGTGCATTTCATCGCTAGATTGTCAGCGACATCAGCAACGTTTGCATCAGCCTGTTGCAACATTACACCGGTTGGGGAGCGCACATCATGGGTACGCAGCCAACGCTTTGTATCCACCTCGGTCAGTGCGACAAGTTCGGGTTGTATATTATCTGCACTTTTATCTGCACTTTGAGTTGGCAGTAGCACACTTGCGTAGGATGAAAAATCGTCCTGCACATTGTCGGCAGCCTGAGTTGCATCAGGAAATACAGATACAGGTGCTGCTGCCGCGATGGCCGCCATGGCATCATCCAAACCACACAATGGCACAAGACCAGACTGCAGCAAGTCCATTGCAATGGTTTCTGGCATATTTTCAGGTAAGCTGGCCAACACCGCCAATTGGCCAGACCAATGCTGTCCGGCTGCTTTAAACGCTTCTATTGCCAGCAGCCAACTCTCAAAGGTGCACCGATCAGACCGCGGAAAATCAAGCACCAATACCGCAATGCCTGCTCGGGTTTTTAGCATTCCAGCAAACATGGCTTGCATAGCCTGTCGGTCATTCCATATATAAGTGTGATAATCCAACGGATTAGCAAGCGCCACTCGTGCACCAAGCGCGCCTCTTAATGCCTTGAATTGAGCTTCGTTTAATGGTGGAAAACTTACGCCATGTTCAATTGCGGCATCACCCATTAAGCACGCCTCACCACCCGAGCAACTCATCGACAGCACTTGTCTGTCATGCAAGCCGCCACTTATGTGCAACAATTTCAACGTTTCAATTAGTACCGGCAAACTGTGCACACGGGTAATTCCAATGCGAGAAAGAAATGCATCGGCACTGGCGTCGCTTCCTGCCAATGAGCTTGTGTGTGATTTTAGTGCTTGCTGAGCGGCTTCTGTTTTGCCAACCTTTAATGCAATAACACGCTTACCAACGCTTTGTGCATGCTGTGCGAGTTGCTCAAATTCACGCACACTTGCAAATCCTTCTATGTGCAAACCAACCGCTGTAACGCGGTCATCGTTCAAAGCCGTTATCGCCAACTGTGCAATGGTTACAGCGGCTTGATTACCAACCGTAAAAACATAAGCTATGGGCAAACCGCGCATTTGCATTGTCATATTTATAGCGATGTTCGAAGATTGTGTAACGATTGCAACACCCGATTCAACAGGCAGAGCGCCGTGCTGATCAGGCCAAAGTAATGCACGGTCAAGGCAATTTATAAATCCGTAGCAGTTAGGCCCAAGAATCGGCATATTACCGGCTGCCTCCAACAGCGCTTTCTCTAGCTGCGTTGCTTGTGCATCCTCCTCTGTAGCTTCGCTAAACCCTGCCGCAAAACACACCGCACCACCAGCGCCGATGCTCGATAGCTGAGCAACCAATTCAATGGTGGTTTCTCGATTAACACCAAGAAAGCTCGCATCCGGGGCGGAAGGCAATGCATCAATGGAGGAATAACAAGGTAGTCCGGCAATGCTGTTACGGGTAGGATGCACAGGCCAAAGCTTGCCGGTGAATCCCATTTTCTGACATTGCTCTATAACACTGTGTGCCCAGCTGCCACCAAATATCGCAATACTGTTGGGCCGAATCAATCGAGCAATGGCGTCACTCATGGCTTTCCTGTTACGCAATGCGTAGCACCTACCACACTAGCGGCGCTTACCACGCTAGGCACCTAGAGGACGTAAAAGTTCTCGACTGATAATATGTCGTTGAATTTCCGATGTACCGTCCCAAATTCGCTCGACTCGCGCATCGCGCCAAAATCGCTCAAGTGGCAAGTCTGACATGAGTCCCATACCGCCATAAATCTGAATAGCCGTATCGGTCACTTTTGCCAGCGTTTCAGTTGCGTGTAGTTTTGCCGATGCAATTTCCCGGTTCGCTGGCAAACCCTGATCGAGGCGCCAGGCGGCACTGAGAGTGAGCAAATCTGCTGCATCGATCTGAGTGATCAAATCAGCCAGTTGAAACGATACTCCCTGGAACTTACCAATTTTCTGACCAAATTGCTCACGCTCAGCCGCATAGGGCAAGGTCATTTCAAAAACACGGCGAGCACGTCCAACGCAATTTGCAGCAACTGTTAATCGTGTGCCATATAACCATTCGTTGGCTATATCAAAACCTTTGTGCAACTCTCCGAGTATTTGCGCAGTGGGCAAGCGGCAATCTTTAAAAGACAAGATACAGTTCTTGTAGCCACGATGGGACACCGATTCGTATCCGGGAAGAATCTGAAACCCTGGCGTATCTCGATCAACTAAAAAACAAGTGATGAGCTTTTTCTCACCTCGATTGGTTTGTTCAGAACCTGTGGCTATAAACACTATTACAAAGTCAGCCACATTGGCATGCGAAATAAAGTGTTTGGTGCCATTAACAATCCAATCATCACCATCAGGGCGCGCCTGACATTGCATGCCGCGAACATCCGAACCCGCATTGGGTTCAGTCATCGCCAAAGCGTCGTGCCGCTCACCTTTCACCGCAGGCAACAGATATCGTTCTTTTTGTTCATCATTGCATGCCATCAATATGCCCGATGGTCGGCCGAAGAAGTGGTTCAATGCCATTGAGCCGCGCCCAAGTTCCCTCTCAAGCAGGGTGAAGTCGAGTTGGTTCAAGCCGCCACCGCCAACCTCTTCCGGTAAATTGGCGGCATAGAATCCACTTTCTATGCACTTTTGCTGTATTGCACTCGATATGGCTTCAGGCACTTCGCCAGTGCGCTCTACCTCGTCCTCATGGGGGTAAATTTCCTGTTCTACAAAGAGTCGGACCGTATCAACGATAAGTTGTTGTTCTTCGCTCAATCCAAAATTCATGATGCAGGCTCGCTTTTGTCATTATTATTTGTAGCCTTTTGAAGAGCAGCAAGTCGTGCATCGTGCTGGTTTAGCAGTTCACCTGCTCCCCAATTACGTCGCTTTTGAGCAACCATCATATCGACCAGATTATTATCACGAATGCGCTCAAGTTCTCGAATACTATACTCACCGGATTGCTGATCAGATTGATCGGCTATTTTATCGACCAATTCGTCTGTCAACTCTGGTACGTCCATAAGCTTGGTCCACGGCCAGGAAAGGCACGGGCCGAATTGCGCAATAAAGTGTTTCATACCGGCTTCCCCTCCAGCGATACGATAGGTTTCAAACAAACCCATCTGCGCCCATCTCAATCCAAAACCATAGCGAATGGAATCATCAATTTCTTCGGTAGTAGCACTACCCTCTTTAATCATCCACAAAGCTTCACGCCAAACCGCTTCGAGAAACCGGTCAGCAATATGAGCGGGCATTTCCGCACGGACATGCAAGGGCTTCATGCCAATAGACTCAAGCACTTTTCGTGCTCGCGCCAGTTCTTCGGGGTTAAAGTCATCACCCGGAACCAACTCAACCAGCGGCAACAAATACACAGGATTGAACGGGTGCGCAACGAACATGCGATGAGGACTTTTCAGAACCGTTTTTAGTTCAGATGGCATAAAGCCGGAAGTTGAGCTACCAATAATAGCGTCGGTAGCAGCAGCAGCCTCGATCTCCTTGAATACGGCGTGCTTGATGTCGAGCCTTTCAGGTACACTTTCCTGAATCCAGATGGCATCACTTACTGCACTGGCAATGCTGTCGGTATAAACCAATTCACCTTCGGCGGGCAGTGCATCTGCAAATAGTTTTGGCAAAGACTCACGTGCATTGTTGAGAACGGCACTGATTTTATTTTCTGCTGAACTGTCTTGATCAAACACCTGCACTCGCCAGCCATGTAACAAAAACCGAGCAACCCAACCGCCACCGATAACACCACCGCCAATGATCGCGGCTACTTTTTTTTGCTCGCTCATACCGGCAACCTTTTGGTTAGCTTAAGGCGTTTGCGAACTTCATCGGGGCCAATGACTTTTGCACCCATGTTAGTAATGATTGACACTGCCCGTTCTACCAGTTGAGCATTGCTGGCTAACACACCTTTATCCAGGTATAGGTTATCTTCGAGGCCAACACGCACATTGCCGCCACTTAAAACCGAAGCAGCGACAAACGGCATTTCATTGCGACCTATCGAGAATGCTGAAAATGTCCAATCGTCAGGCACGTTGTTAACCATCGCCATAAGTGTATTCAAATCATCAGGTGCTCCCCAGGGAATACCATGACACAACTGCACCAATACCGGATCGTCGATCAAGCCCTCTTCAACCAGTTGCTTTGCAAACCATAAATGCCCTGTGTCGAACGCTTCTATTTCTGCTCGAACACCCAGTGCCTGCATTTGCCTCGCCATCTCGCGCAACATACCTGGCGTGTTAACCATTACGTAGTCTGCTTCAGCAAAGTTCATCGTGCCACAATCAAGTGTGCATATTTCTGGTCGACATTCTGCTATGTGGGCAATGCGTTCCGTAGCGCCTGCCATATCGGTCGATGCAGCATTTACCGGCAACGGGCTCTCTACACTATCAAGTACCAAATCTCCACCCATACCAGCTGTTAAGTTGAGTATACAGTCGACATCCGAAGCTCTTATCAGATCGGTGACTTCTCGGTAGTAGGCTAATTTTCGTGATGGTGTGCCAGTGTCCGGGTCACGAACATGACAATGCACAACAGCCGCTCCAGCATCGGCTGCAGCTATGGCACTTTCAGCAATTTGTGCTGGACTTCGTGGTACGTGCGACGATTTATCTTGCGTGCCACCCGACCCTGTAACAGCACAGGTGATAAATACTTCCCGGTTCATGCTTAGTGGCATAGTGCTTATCCCGAATACTGTTTGTGACGCCAGAACATACCACTTTCGGAAGCCCGCCAACCATAGTCAGAACGACATGTTAGTACTTATTCTGTGACTGGGCGCTGGTAACGCTTAACCCCGTTTATATAGGTTGCAAGAACTTCAATGCTACGCACATCCTCAACGTCGAAAGGGCTCTGCGATAGCACAACCAGATCTGCAAATTTTCCAACTTCCAGCGAGCCTACAATATCCTCCATATGGTTTTGCCATGCAGCATCAATGGTAATGGCTCGCAACGCAGACTGCATATCGATACGTTGATCAGCGCCAAGTATTTTTCCTGATTGCGTTTGTCTTTCAGTTGCGCTCCACAGCAATTGTTGCTGAGCTATGGGCGTAACCGGTGTATCCGAATGCAAAGAGAATCTGACGCCAGCCTGCTGTGCCCACCGGGCCGGACTAATATTGCTGGCACGCATCGGGCCAAGTGTAAATTGCCGGTGCCAATCACCCCAATAGTAAGTATGAGAATTAAAAAAGGTCGGGCTCAGGCTTAATGCAGACAACCTGGCAATTTGATCTTTACGAATGGTTTGCGCATGCACAATCAAATGCCGTGCATCGGGTCGGGGGTGTTCCAATTGCGCTTGTTCAACCGCAATGATAATTCGCTCAATTGCTGCATCACCGTTACCATGCATAGCTAACTGATAGCCGCGACGATGATAATCGGACACCAATGAGTTCAATGAGGCTTGATCAATCAATGCAAACCCTCGATAGTCGGCTGGTTTATCGCGCGTATCGAAATACGGCTCACTTAGGTAAGCCGTCATACCTTGCGGGCTACCATCAACCATAATTTTCAGCGCACCAGTTTTATAGGTAAGCTGTCCATTTGCCCGCGCACTGAATGAATTAGCGTCGTTTGTTGTTACTGATTGCTTATCATGAGCTGGCCAGACCACTAAACGTTGCGGAAGCTGCCCAACAAACTGCGACAATCGCAGAGCTCTCATCACACTTTTTCCAGCGTAACCGTTTTGTACCGTGGTTATTCCAGCTGCCAAATAGTCATCGCGAGCCTTGGTGAAAATTCGCAACTGATTGGTAAGCGATAGCGTTTTTATAATGTCGCTCAGAGGCGGGGCACTTTTTTCTTGTAGCAAACCATTCAATTTACCGGTGTTGATGTCTCTGCCGAACGTACCATCAGACGCTGCAACACTGTCTTCATCTATGCCCAGCCGTGCTAATGCTTTTGAATTAGCAACACCCATGTGCCCAGAACTATGCCAAAGGTATACAGGATGATCTGGAACGGCAGCATCGAGCTGAACCCGGGTTGGATGTTTACCATCTGCAAAGGCTGTATTGTCATAGTTAAACCCGAGTAACCAATCGCGCTCAGCAGTGGTTTGCGCTGCCTTAACGAGACGCTCAAGCAATTGTTCAAGCGTATTGGCATCGCCGATAGGTGGCGGTGCTAAATCGATACTTACTGCACTGACGCCAGAAGCGGGAAAATGACTGTGCGCATCAACAAATCCCGGTAACAAAGTGTTTCCATTCAGGTCAATAACCTCGGTTGATGATGTAATATTGGCGGTGATATGCTCATTGCTACCAAGAGCATCAATGCGACCAGCGATAATCGACATTGCCTGAACCACCCGATTATTGTCATCCATTGTCAGTATCTGGCCATTAATGAAGGCCAGATGGGGCTGGGTTCTCGTTCCACCGGAAATGAGCAACAGAACCAGTAATGACACAATTGAGAGACGTTTCAAAATATTTGGTTTTTTTCGACAGATATATCTAAATAGTAGTCGTGATTCGTTGCACCCATCGCGGTAACATAAGTCAGGTTACATATACTCGTTAAAGTAATTTTTTAGTTTCCATTTGGAGAAAGGCAGCGCTGTGAATAGTCTTGTCAACAAATTTATTGCGGTAACCCTGGCTATAGCCATGCAATTACCTACTTTGAACGTAGCCGTAGCACAAAGTTCGCCCGATATCCGCTCGCCGGTTATTGAGCTTGAGGTCATCGCTGAGTCTACAGCCGACAATGTACAATTGTTTACAGCGCGGGTTATCGAAGACCAACTGCTTAAAGATGTCTTGCTGTATCACCGTCGCGCCGGCCAGCAGCCGTTTACCCCAATTGCTATGGTACAAGTTGGTAACAGTGACACCTACAGCACATCTCTGACCACCGACCCGACAGATTTGCGCGCCATTGAATATTACATTCAAGCTCGTGACGAAGGTGGCAACAGAACCGTAGAAGGCTTTGCCTTCGACCCCTATACGCGCGTCCTTACTGCTAGCGAGCCTGTCATAAACACAACGACTGCACCGATCGTTACAAGCAGCGAACCTCCAGCCAGTAAAGCGACCGGCAGTATTCGCTGGTGGCACATCGTAGCCGGCGTTCTTGTGGTAGGCGCGGTGGCATCTTTGTCAGGTGGCGATAGCAGCGAAGGCAACTCAAGTGGCGACGGAACAGTGCCTCTTACTTTGAATATAACAGGACCTTGAATATGTGGCGCAATAATGTATTCGTGCAAATCACCGGCTTGATACTCGGTGTATCGACGTTAAGTGCTTGCCAACCTGAAGCACAAACTACACCTAACGTGAAATTTGAAGCTCCTGCGAGAATCTTACAGGCACGTGCAGTCAATAAGAGCCAGCTACGCCCTCTTGTACAGCTCTCAGACGGCACACCTATTCAAATGCAATTAACCGGTGACAATACCTGGTCGGGTACGATCAATGTTGAACCAAACAATACCTACATTGTTTCTGTCGAATGGATTGAAACTCTGCCTGACGGAGAATTCGAAGGTGAATTCGATAAAACGTTGTTACTGGCCACCTGGTCGGACAGTGTTGCGGTTGATGCTGACGGTGCAGTCGTCAATTTATCCGATAGCGAATACACCTACTCGATTGATGATGATGGTGACGACTTTACAAATCTGACGGAGCGAGAAAACGGTACCAACCCCTTTGTTGCTGACACCGTTTTGCCTGGTGGCGACGGCGACGGTACGAGTGAAGGTTTAGGTGATGGCGACGGCACAACTGACGATGGCACAACTGATGACGGCAGCGCAGATGACGATGGCTCAACTGACGAAGCGGACACGGGTACGTCAACTGATGGGGACAGTACAACCGATGGAACCACCGACGACGCAACCGATACAGGTACAACAACGGATGGCAGTGACGGAGACAGTAGCGACGGCAGTACAGATACCGGTGGACAAACTGCAGGGAGTACCGATGATGGCGAAACTGACAGTGAATCAACGACGACTGGTGAAGGTACCGTCGGCACTGAGTACAGAGCCTCGGTATTGGTTCCTCGAATACTGCCTCGCCAGGCTCCCGAAATTGACGGTGAAGATGTGTTGATTAACGGCCAAAACAGACTGGCTGGGGAATGGGCTAACGCTGTGCAGAACGACAATGCCGGCGAAGGACTCTGGATTGATCGCTTAATGATAGACAATCCGTCTAACACAGAAGACCCTGCCGTTGACGGTGACCAATTGCATAGATGGGCAGCAATGCACGACGGAGAGTATCTCTACGTTGTTGTATTGTCTGATGATATGGGGCTATTAAGCAACGACTCCGATGAGGTCTGGCAGGACGATGGGTTGGAGCTATTCATCGACGGAAACAACAGCAGGCTCACCGAGTGGGGTGATTCTGATGACTTCCATTTCTTGATCGCATTGCAACCACAAGATACCGATTCGGAAAATGACGTATCCACCTATCGTGTTGACCTTGGACCAAGGCCTATAAGTTCGCCGTTTATCCTGAATTTTTCCACTGGACCCGATAGAGGACCTGACGGCATTCGAAATAGCAGATTTGAACAGGATGTTTATGAGATCGCCATACCAATAGAAGATGCCGGAATCACTATCGGACAACCGTTTGGTTTTGAACTACAGCTCGATGACGATGACAACGGCAACAGTCGTGATTCAAAATGGGGTTGGTACCATCCATCGCGTCAAAACGGTCAAGATACTGACTTAACTTATCTGAACCCATCCGTTATGGGCACACTGATACTGGAAGAATAGTTGTCAGTTTAGTATGCGGCGCTGGCTGTGAGTTGTGAATAGATCTGACTATAGTTCCGACTTTCTGACAGCGTCACAGCGTTAATGCCATTGTTATCTCTCAGCTTGGCGTTGGCACCTGCTCGCAACAAGGTGTCAACCAGTCGGCTTCGACCTTTGGCAACAGCTGCAATCAGAGCGGTTCTGCCAAACGCATCCTGTTGGTTGACGTCAGCACCTTCGCTGATAAGCTGCGAAACCAAGTGGTGATACCCCTTCTTTGATGCTTCGATTAACGGGTACGATTTATTTTTTGTAGGTGCATTGACATCCGCACCAGCATCGACCAAATACTTGGACACAACGGGTTGCTCGAGAGAGATAGCTTCGGCTAGCGGTGTATTACCGTTCGCGTCTCGGTAATTTACATCCACTCCAGCAACAATCAATGCACCAACAATGGCAACCTGTTTTTTCTGCGGCGTTTTTCGGATAGCGCTGAGTAAGTGACCGCCGTTAATTTTATCAGCAAGCCCATCGTCTCGAATGTAGAACGCCACCATACTGGAACAACCGGCAAACATCGCTTGCTCAAAATATGAGTACAAGCCAGTTTGCGCGACAATATCAATACCCGGGTTTGTTAGCAGTAGTGATTCCACCGAATTCATATCACATGCTTTGTTTGCCGCACTGAATCGGGCGCCTAACGCTTTTTTATAGATACTTTTTGTTTTTACATACTTAAGCAATTTTTCTGAACACTCAGGTTTTTTAATTTGAGTAATCATTGGTTTTCCGTCAACCATATCTGGCGGATTGAAATCACCTTCTTCCCGAAATAATGTGGCCAGTCGCTTTACACGGCAATTAGTGGCTGCCTGCAACAACTGAGGATAGAGCCTGGCAAGGTGCTCGGTTTGTTCAGTTTGTGTTCGACTTACGCCAGCGCCAAGTTGCGGTGCGCCAGCAAAGTTCGGATTGAGCCTGGCAAGAACCATCAACTGATAGCGTTCCCCACCCAAACGGCGATCAGTGTTCACGGCATGATCAAGTGCGGAAAGACCTTTGTAGTCGCGACGAGTAACAGATGCGCCATTGGCAAGCAGGTAAGCGACAACGTCAGCGTTGTCACTACTTATTGCCACCATTAGCGGCGTACGTCTTTCGGAGTTCAACGTATTGTTGTCAATGCTTGCACCTCTTTCTGACAGCATCTTCACCACATCAACATGCCCAATTTTAGATGCCAGCATTAATGGCGTATTACCGTTAACCACAGCGTCCGGATTAGCACCGCCATCCAGCAATTGCCGAATCGTGTCAATTTGACTATTGGCGATAGCGTTAATCAACTTGCCTTCGTTAGTGGCTGCCGTGAATCTGCAGGTTGGTTTGAGCAACTCAAGCACCTTTTGGTCAATAGAATCACTGGTGCACTGCCACTCCAGAAGTCCGGACATCGGACTGGCCGAAGGTGTGAAATGCATACTTTGACGACCGATTTCTTCATCAAAGTCGACCATAATCACGCCACTGAGATTAACTGAAACGCGCTTGACACTGGTGCCATAGATGCTCTTGGCAGGCGGGAGCTCTGCTGATTGGTTGTCGTGAGGCATGGCATTATTCTGTAAGTAATAATCAGCAACTCGTGCCTTCACTGATGCACTCAAGGTGTAGCCTTCCGACAGCAACGCGGCCTGTACTAGCAGATTACGCTTTTGATACGCATGCAACGCACCCGCGCTCAGGCCTAACATAGCGATTAGAATGATTAAAAATTTCACAAGGCTCCGACACCAATTGAGCGATTCTTGCGTATAAGTCAACAAAACCGCGGACTCCGTACGTGGTATCGGCCTTTTTCCAACTACCTTAAAGCGTTAACTTGGCAAAACTAGCCACCAACAGCGCCTCCCGGCATATACTTGGGTACTAAACAGTCTAAGCAGAGACTCGGAGCAGAAATAAAAATGAATATTATGTCGCCACACCCGGCCTTTGAGCAGCTACGCACAGCCAAAATTGAGTCCTTGGACATTGATGTACACGAATACCGCCACAAAAAAACCGGCGCGCCGCACATCCATTTGGCGGCGGACAATCCCGAGAATGTATTCCTGGTCGGTTTACGGACTATCCCGACAGATTCTTCTGGCGTGGCACACATTCTGGAACACACCGTTCTGTGCGGCAGTGAAAAGTACCCCGTACGCGACCCATTCTTCATGATGATCAGGCGCTCCCTGAACACTTTCATGAATGCGTTCACCTCCAGCGACTGGACTGCTTATCCATTCGCCAGCCAAAACCACAAAGACTACTTCAATCTGCTGGATGTTTATCTTGATGCGGTCTTTTTCTCTCGTATAGCCGAGCTCGACTTCATGCAGGAAGGCCATCGAGTCGAATTCGAAACCCCTGACGACCCCAACTCTGATCTGGTTTTCAAAGGTATCGTTTTCAATGAAATGAAGGGCGCAATGAGTTCTTCATTTAACACTTTATGGCAAGAAATCAGCAAGCACCTGCACCCCAATAATACTTACCATCACAACAGCGGGGGTGACCCGGAAGCTATTCCTGATTTAACTTATGCAGAGCTCGTCAATTTCTATAAAACCCATTACCACCCCAGCAATGCCGTATTCATGACATTCGGTGACATACCAGCAGCCGAACTACATGAACGCTTTGAAGATCGGGTATTAGCACGCTTTGAACGACTCGATCGCATCATCAAGGTTGATCGGGCACATACTATACATTCACCGATCAAAGTTGAGCAGGGCTATGCCAATGAAGAGCCAGATCAAAAAAACAGAACCCATGTTGTGATGAGTTGGTTGTTGGGTAAAAGTATTGACCTCGACGAACGTTTACAAACTCACCTGCTTTCAAGTGTGCTGTTGGACAACAGCGCCTCTCCACTAATGCAAGCATTAGAGAAGACCGAACTTGGTAATGCCCCGTCGCAATTGTGCGGTGTAGACGACGGTTCATTGGAAATGGTATTTGTGTGTGGCATTGATGGCACTGAACCTGAAAAAGCCGCAGACATTGAAAAACTCATATTGGATGTACTTACCGACGTGGCAAAAAATGGTGTACCCAAAAAGCAAGTGGACGCCGTGCTACATCAACTTGAACTAAGCCAGCGAGAAATACGTGGGGATGGCATGCCGTTTGGCCTGACACTTCTGCTTAGTGGCTTGTCCCCTGCTATGCAGCGGGGCGATGCAATAGCTGCACTTGATCTGAACCCCGCGTTGGAACGATTGCGCGTTGCAGCTGAGGACCCTGCGTTTATTCCAGGCTTGGTACAACGCCTGTTACTGGATAATCAGCATCGAGTGCGCTTAACTTTAAGACCCGACGAAAAAATCAGTGAACGTCGCATGGTTGCCGAAAAACATCGATTGAGTGAGATGAAGGCTAACCTCAGCGATGACGACGCAAAAAACATCATCAAGCAAACCCAGGCTCTTGCTGATCGCCAAAATACCGAGGACGACCCCGATATTCTACCTAAGGTGACTCGCGCCGATGTGCCACCCACCATGCATATTTGCGATGGAACCAGCACAACCATTAATAGCTGCCCTGCCATGCATTATGCGCAAGGCACAAATGGCCTGGTCTATCCACATGTGGTGATGGACCTACCAAAGCTCGATGATGATCTGCAAACGCTACTTCCTGTTTACACTAATATTGCTGCCGAGCTGGGCTCTGGTGGACGTGATTACATAGAGACACAAGCGTTGCAAGCCTCGGTAACGGGTGGTATCTCAGCGTACGTCAGCCGTCGCAGTGCCAGAGACAATGAGCAGGACGTAACAAGTTATCTTATTTTTCGGGGTAAATCGCTGCTACGCAATTCTGGTGCGCTGAGTGAATTGCTGAACGACACCATTAATAATCTGCGTTTTGATGAGCATTCGCGCATCAGAGAGCTACTGGCTCAATCTCGAACAGCAGCAGAACAAAGTGTGACCGGGCGTGGACATAGTTTAGCCATGTCAGCCGCTTCAAGAGGTATGAGCCCCATTTCGAGGCTTTCACACGACCTGAGTGGCCTTCGCGGCATACAGTCAATTAAAAAGCTCGATGAAGCAGCCACCAATGACGATTCTTTGATTGAAATCTGCAAAAAATTGGAGCGTATTAGTCAGATTGTTAAAACAGCACCTAAACAATTCATGCTGGTCGCTGAAAAAGACAATCTAGCGTCAGTAAGCGATGATTTTGCACCCATTTTTCAACAAACAGACGGGGCTTCGGTCGAACTTGACAAACCAGCTGCCATTCGAGAACAGGTCAAACAACTTTGGACAACGAGTACAGAAGTCAATTTCTGCGCGAAAGCCTTTCCTGCCGTACCATCAGCTCATGAAGATAGCGCAGCGCTGAGCGTGCTGGGCCCGTTTTTAAGAAACGGCTTCCTGCATCGATGTATTCGCGAAACCGGTGGCGCTTATGGAGGTGGTGCAACCTACAATCAAGATTCAGCATCTTTCGCTTTCTATTCATACCGCGATCCTCGTCTTGTAGAAACACTTGATGACTTTGACGCCTCAATTAGCTGGTTATTGAATGAAAAGCATGATGAGCAAGCCCTCGAAGAGGCCATTTTGAATGTAATCAGCAGTATCGATAAGCCCGCTTCTCCTGTAGGAGAAGCAAGAAGTGCTTACCAAGGTGAACTATTTGGACGTACTCCGGAAATCCGGCAGGCGGCAAGACAAAAAGTGCTGAATGTCAGCCTCGCTGATCTTCGCCGAGTTGGTGAAACCTATTTTGATGCTGCCAAAGCCAGCACTGCGGTAATCACTAATGCGACAACGGCAGAAACTAACGATGTGAAGGCGTTGGATTTAGAGATACATCAATTGTAGATCACATAAAACAATTGTAGATCACATAGAAAATTGAAAATCGCACAGATGGCGAATGAACCTCTGTGCGCATTTTTCGAACCATTTTACCTGGCATTCAAATCCATAGACTGAAGAGATAAAGTCTGAACAATAAGGTAGTTGTTGGTAGTCTAGTATTCTGGATTTTTAATGACACACACTTAAACCGCCAAGCTGTCAATTTGCGATACGGAACAAAAATCTTTACTGAATCAATCTGGTATAAATGGCCTTGCAAGAACAATACGGGTTAAGTGTTAAACCAGCATTGGATTGGAAATTGAGAATGGTAAGGTAAGGCTTAGCAATAAAATGTCCTTCAAAAAGCACAAAACCCGCTATTTAGCGGGTTTTGATGTGTTCGAATTGTCAATTCTTACTAGTCATTCGATTCATCAACTGATTGCGATGATGCATCTTCAATTGGCTCGCCGGACTGAATCCGCTCATAAATTTCCTCACGGTGCACACTGACATCGGGTGGCGCCGTAATCCCAATTCTGACTTGTTTTCCCTTCACACTTAATATTGTAATGGTGACTTCGTCCCCAATAACAATAGACTCGTCTGTCCTTCTACTCAGAATAAGCAACTATGAAACCCTCTTTTTTATTATATAAAGCACTGATCTTATTCAGCGCCTCTGTACCAACTACTACCCAAATTACTAAGCTGTTAACGTTATCACTAATTCCATAAAATGCAACGAATACTAACCCTATTTAGGTCATTTTTTTCCATCATATTATGCTATCGGCCCAGAGTTTTCACTTACCTGTAAAGGTATGTGTGAGCGCTTTCCCAATACCTGGCCAATTTGCATCTTGTGAACAGCAAAAAATTGCGTATTGCAAGCGCAAATTAGCTATTGAGCGACACTAATCATTCTGCATACTAAGTCGCACTAACGCCTCTGTTCAAAAATCCACTTATTCAACACGTTTGATACAACGCGACTGAATGTCGAATTTAAAACTGATAGTTAATGACTAATACAACTTCAGAAAGGTTTAAAAAAATTCAATCAAAAATCAGTTAAGGGTTTTTGATTGAGTATAAGAATCACCTGTTTCTATTCATATATGACGGCAAATAAGCTGTTGAGTTGCAAAAAGTTGCTATAAATCAAACTTTTTCCTCTAGTTTTTACGAATGTGTACGCTATTTGCTGTGCGACAACACACTTAAGCGATTAAATTGAGGACCATTAGGTGAAAACAAAGAGTATTAAGAAAAAAGTGACCAGGAAAGTCACGACCCGAAAAACTGTTGGAAAAAAGTCATCCGCTGGAAAGGCCGGCGCTAAACGTAAACCAGCAAAGAAAAAAGCGGCCACGAAGAAAAAGCCTGTCAAAAAGAAAGCAGTAGCCAAACGCAAACCTGCAAAGAAGGCCACAGCCAAGCGTAAGCCGGTGAAAAAGACTGCCGCGAAACGCAAGCCTGCCAAGAAAAAGGCCACAGCCAAGCGTAAGCCGGCAAAAAAGACTGTCGCAAAACGCAAGCCTGCAAAGAAGAAGGCCACAGCCAAGCGTAAACCGGCAAAAAAGACTGTCGCAAAACGCAAGCCTGCAAAGAAGAAGGCCACAGCCAAGCGTAAGCCGGTAAAAAAGACTGCCGCGAAACGCAAGCCTGCAAAGAAGAAGGCCACAGCTAAGCGTAAGACTGCAGTAAAACGCAAACCAACTGCTAAAAAGCCAGCTCGCAAATCTTCCACACGAAAGGCCAGCGCCAGACGTGCATCGTCAACCACACGCCGTCGAAAGTCTTAAATAATTCCGGTTTGTGTTGACGGCCCGAGCTTCCCTCCAGGAAGCCGGGCCTTTTTCTTTTTACACCTGTTGCCTCGATTAAACAGCAAGCGAGTAACAATCAGGATAGCGCAAGCTGGCTCTGGGCCTGCCAGAACGCTGAAAGCGATTGCTTTACTTCTGGAAGTGTATGCGCACACTCAAGCTTCCAGTGTGATGGATACAAGTCTCGATAAAACGGTTGGTTAAACCGATCATCAATCAATAACACAACACCTCGGTCCGATTCAGTACGAATCACTCGCCCCGCCGTTTGCAATACTTTGGTAAATCCTGGATAACGGTAGGCGTAATCAAATCCATCAAGTCCCTGGTCTCGATAACAGTTCGCTATTAAGTCTTGCTCGAGTCCGATACCTGGCAATCCAACACCCACTAGCGCAACACCGATTAGCTTGTCTCCAACGTAATCAATTCCTTCCCCAAAAACACCGCCCAAAATAGCAAACCCGAGTCTCGTGCCACTTCGTTCAAGTTTGTTGAGCAGATTGGCTCGTTGTTCTACATCGGCCTGCCGCTCCTGTTGCCAGGTTTCTATAGTTGAGTACTTGTTTGTAAAAGCTGTATGGACACTTTGGAGATAGGCGTAGGACGGAAAGAACGCCATGTAATTACCGGGCTTACTGTTTACCAATGCATGTAATAGATCGATCAGATCAGGTGTGGACGCGGAACGATGTTGATATCGAGTATTTACGTAACCGACTATGCAATGCTTGACTTGGTCTGCGTTGAACGGCGAACCAATGACAAGCTGTTGGGTTTCTTCTGCCATTCCAAGCGCGTCACGATAAAAAGGCGCTGGCCGCAGCGTGGCTGAAAAAACGACAGTACTGCGAAATAAATTGTACTGCGGTTTTAGATAAGTGGCGGCATCCAGACATTTAAGAGTAACGTTGATTTCCCGCTTACCATTCGCTGGCTCCTGAGTAGTGATCACTTTGTGATGTTCGCCAAAAATTTCACTGATGGCGACAAAGCGGCACGTCATTTTGAATATGTCGAATAAAGGCTCTGGCATAGCAGGTCCGGAATCCAGTGCATCAGTAAATGTTTCGATAATTGCACCGGCCTGTTTAACCAGTTTATCCGGCACGACATCTGAAACTGATTCCGGGCTACGCTGCTCCTTTGCAAAGCGTACAAGCCCGCTTGCCAAGGATTTTATTCTGCCAGCCAATAGGGGGTGACTGTGTTCAATGAGCTTTCGTGCTTCTACCAGTTCTGAGCGACTCAAATAACCAGAGTGCATACCCCTTGCGCGATCAACAAGATTATGTGCTTCATCAATCAACAAGGTTGTATCCGCTCTGGGCTCACTGAATCGCCCAATGCGTACAAGCGGGTCAAACACGTAATTAAAATCGGCAACAGCCAGTGAAACCCACGGCAACATCTGCAATGCCAACTCAAACGGACACAGTTGATGCTGCCAGGCTATTTCATCAAGTTGACTACCGTCGAGTACTCCGCTGGCTATTGCCTCCTCTCTGGCAGCAGGCAGCCGATCAAAAAACCCGATGGTCATCGGACATACGTTTTTGTCATCTCGTTCGCAACGGCCATTGCTGCAAAAACAGGTAGGCACTTTGGACCGAAGCATCACAGAGGTTATTTGTAACCCCGCCTGTTCCAAAGCCTGAACCGCCTGTAATGCACTTGTCCGCCCGGATGTTTTTGCGGTTAAATACACCGCATGCTTTACATAGCCCTCACCAAGTGCCTTTACAACCGGAAACAGGCCACTTAACGTTTTACCCGTCCCGGTCGGTGCTTCACATAGCAACGTTTCGCCATCTCGGGTTGACCGAAATATCGCAGCTGCCATGTCTCTTTGTCCATCACGATACGGTAGAAAAGGAAACGACATATCAGCCGCACTGCTTTTAGTTCGCGATTGAACCTGCCATATAAGTTGCCTCCACTGTACATAACGAACAAGCGCATCATTTGCGAACGCCGATAATTCTGCAAACGTCATCTGCAAATGCTGAGAATCTTCCGTTTCTGCTCTTATATTGGCATGAATGAGTTCTAACTCTATTCCCTGTGACGGCAATAAGTCACCATCATTTTGGCGGCTCGCGCAATAACAGAATCCATAGAGTTTTAATTGTGCCCACTGCAAGGCCAGTTTTGACTCACTTAATCGCGTGACCGGAACTAGCGTAGTCTTGATTTCGCTAATACGGTGCTGATGTTCATCCAATAAATCGACTCTACCCGAAAGTGTTACTTGAACATCTTCAATTTTAATATTGATGCTCAACTTACATTCAGATTCAACATCTCGTTGCGCCTGGATTTTTTTATGCGCTCGCATTCCTTCCCGAGCAGTTGGCCCAATACTTCCCGAAAGCTCAAGGTCACCGACACGACAGGCGAAATCAGCGAGAGCGGTAACTGATACTTTTAGACTTTTTCTATTCACACTGGTGTTGATTGACTTGCCCAGCGAATATGCACAACTCGATAAGGGATACTGTGTTCAGAAAAATACTGCATCCAACGACGCTGATTCTTCTGTACAGCATCTCCTGGCCCCTTTATTTCCAACATTTCGTATGAGCCTGTTTTAGGAAACAGAATAAGGTCGGGCAAACCACTGGTATGATTGCGTAAATCTTTTAATATTCGAGTAAACAATACTTGCCAGTGACTAACCGGAATACGAATGAGCGCAAGCGATAATAATTCTTCACTCAAATACTGCCAGTTAACCAATCGATTCATGATGCCATTTCGAGATTCATAAAACTCCCAGACACGGGCTGAAAAACGCAGAGGATCATTTAATTCAGCAAACCGCTCAGCAATTAATTTAGCTCTTTTATCGAGAAACTCTTTTTGATAAAAATCTGCTGGAATCGATTGGAAAGGGTTATAAAAAACTCCGTTAACAGGTGCAAATATAATGTCCCAGATAAATAAGCCCATCACACCATTGACCAATGCATTCTCAACATAAAAACACTCACCAAACTGACCGTAGAACTCACGAGCAACAATTTCCACTCGATCTTCAGTGGCTGTTAAATTCAGCTTTGTAGTCGGTGGTCGAAATTTTTTTCGTTTCGGTGGGGATAAGGATAGTTTTTTGTAAAGCTTCGGCTGTATTGTATCAACAAACTGCAGTTCTTCATCAGCGAACGGTTCGGCCGTAATCTGCTCGCACAGCTGCTGCGCCTCGTCAAATCGAGATAACTTCATCAGCAAGCGTACTTGTCGTTCTCGGGATGGAGGCCTGCTTGAGCATTGATACAAAGACAAAGCCTGGACCGGTTCGTCCAATCGTTCTAATTGTCGAGCAATTGAGTTGCGTAGCCTGCAAATACGTCGTAATAAATGTGGGTCGTTGTTGTGATTTCCTGGTAAAGCATCATTTACCCGGTGCAATGCGTCAACGTCTGTCTGATCAATATCGTCTAATTCACTTGCACATGCAAAGTACTGTAGATGCGATTCCAACTGCTCTCTCGATTGAAAAACACGCGAATGCTTATCGATACGATACTGCTCGTACGTGAATACCCCAAGATCACGCAGTACAAACTCAGACATGTCCTGATAACAATTTCCAAAAAAGCACAGTTTATAAACCTTATATTCATCTAATCCGTGAATGGTTATCCAACGATCTGCTTGTTGAAGCACATTCACAGCACTGGCTGAATGACTGTCGACGATATGTTGCTCAAGTTCAGCACGAGCGAGCTTGCGTTGTTCGTGCAGGCCGAGTAACTTGATTAGTTCGGGTTTGGTAAACGCTGGCAATAGTTCCACGAGTTCGGATGGCGCTTCATTGCTACCGAGCCCATTTGTGCAGAGGGTTTGCGCCGCTACTGGTATTGAATCGATTTCAGGATACTTTAGCTTTGATTGCCTGAAAACGGTTGATCTGCGACCGATGAGCCGAACGTATAAACGCTGTGCCGACTCTGACATACAGACAATAGAGTCACGCCATTGAACTTCTGTATCGATAAGCAAACCCTGATAGGTTTCACCCACGAAATCAATGAGAAATCGAAAATTAGCCAGATAGTAGTCATTGTCAAGCACAAGATCAGGCTACCGGATTTCGGGTGGCTGCGTCTAGTGTGGTGCATTGCCATTTGCTCGATTCCAGCTCACACAATATTATTTGGCCAATTCTCACCATGGCAGTACTTTATTACTTATATGATCATTTAGATCAGCATATATGCAGTTAATTGCGCAATCAACACAATATACTTGATCTGTGATGATGAGTATAACCGCCATAATTTCGCTGCTGAGCTTTGCATTTGTGACCAGCGCCACTCCGGGTCCAAACAATGTCATGCTGATGTCTTCGGGTTTGAATTTCGGGTTTAGACCCAGCATTCCTCACATGCTGGGAGTAGTGCTTGGCTTTCCACTGATGATCATACTTGTGGGGGTAGGTTTACTGCAGGTATTCGAGCTGGTGCCATACAGCTTTTCGGTGTTGAAATTATTGAGCGTTAGTTACCTGCTTTATTTAGCATGGAGAATTGCCAATACAAAATCGATCGGATCGGGAGAAAAAACGACAAAGCCGCTTCGCTTTATACAAGCAGCACTATTTCAATGGGTAAACCCCAAGGCCTGGGTGATGGCGTTAACAGCCATCAGCGTCCATACACCTGACGCACGGCCACTTTACAGTATTTTCATTGTGGCTTTTGCCTTTGTAATATCCGGTATTTTTTCATCAAGTTCGTGGACATTAATGGGTGACCAACTCAACCGTTTTCTTCATAATCCCAAAAAGTTAAGAGCGGTAAATATTGCAATGGCGGTGCTACTGGTTACTTCACTGTTTCCGATACTGATGTAAGTGGGTAAGTGGGTTGGACCTAACTGCTTCGCAGATGGATACCATCTTGATCGACAATTGAACCGATAACACTGGCCGACTCACAACCGCATTCACGCAGTTTTATCAATACCTGGTCACTTTGTGCCGCTGGCACTATGCCTAGCAGACCTCCACTGGTTTGCGGATCACATAAAATATTGTGCCAAACACTATCGTGCAATTCCTCGCTTGCTACTTGTTTGAGCACGTGCTGATTTTGTTCAAGCAAGCTACTGCCTACACCACTGTGTGCTAATGCCTTCGCACCACTGAATACTGGCGTATTTTGTACCTCAAGTACCGCACCAACACCCAGTGGTGTTAACAGTCGGTGCAAGTGACCAAGCAAACCAAAACCGGTAACATCGGTTACCGCTTTCACACCGTATTGATACAAAACAGCTGCAGCAGCGCGATTGCTTTGTTGCATAGAAGACAACACTTTCTGCACATCGACACCAAGAGCTCGCTGCCTCATCATGCCAGCGAGTATGACGCCACTGCCCAATGGTTTGGTCAAAATCAGATGATCTCCTTCACCAGTGACATCAGGCTTTGCCGGTGATTGCACTTTGCCAAAACCGTTAACGACAAAACCCAAACTCATGGTTGCATTTTCTGCCGTATGACCACCAATCAAACTGCAGCCATCCTCATTCAATGCATCGACCACTCCTACCATCAGCTGTCGCAGATCACGTTTAACAATACGTTGATCTGCGAACGGTAAGTTCACTAATACCTGAGCCGAATGTGCAACTGCACCGCTTGCCACAACATCGCTCAGCGCATGTACGGCTGCAATGCGACCAAATACATAAGGGTCGGTACACACGGCCGAAATTTGATCAACTGACTGCACAAGTTGTTGCGAATCTGTTTGTACTATTGCTGCATCGCCAGCATTAGACAGATCTGTAACAACGCCATTTGCCTTGACGCTATTTATTTCCTGCAGAACCGAGTCCAGAATGGTGGCCCCTACTTTCCCTCCACAACCACAACATCGCATGGCAATGCCCGATGCTTCTTGCTCCGTTACGGTACTTTGCTTTAACAGTGCTTTTGGCACTTTAAAATAGGATGAACGTGCTGACATTTCCGGCAAATGCCGAAACTGATTCATGAATTTTTGATCGATGGCATCTTTGACACGCCAAACCCAGGCTCCCTGCGCTGTTAAAAAACCTCGATTGCCTATCGCCGATTTCTTCCCGGTTGCCATCAGTGAGAGAAAGTCTTTCTGAGGTCGATAGACTTTCAGCTTAGCGCCAAGCAGATAACGTCGAATATTCTGAAAAAGAACAGGCGCTTGACGAACCGCAAAGACACCCGCTTTGTCGCTGGGTGTTTCCTGCTGGGTACCAATATCCCCAGTAGCAAACACGAAGTCGGCGCTGATACTTTGCAGGTGCCTATTGGTTAGAACAAAACCACGCTTATCGACACTAAAGCCGGCTTCCCGAGGCCAATCAGGCGCTTTGGCTGCCGCGCACCAAACAGTCTCATCTATAGACAAGCTGCGACCATCGCGTGCATGAATCGACTTTTCCCGTACTTCGACAACATCAAAACCCGTGTGAACCAGGACGCCTGCATTTTTCGCCGCAAGCAATGCCATTTCCGACACTTTTTCAGGACGATCCTTTAGCACACGCTCACCTCGAATTATCCAGTGACAGCTCGCGACATCAGAAGACAATGCGTAACGCATAGCCATAACAAGTTCAAATCCACCAGCGCCCGACCCGACCACGCCAATGGACATAGCCGTTGCTGGCTCGGCAGTTTCGGGCTGATCAGGTTCAGGTGGAACGCGTCCGCTTGGACCGGCCTTGGTTGGCGCGATTCCGGACAGTGGTTGGTGTGACTGTGTTTGCAACCTTGTCAGTATTGACTGCCAGCGTTGGAAAAAACCATGAACCGGTTTGACCGGAACACTGAATCGCTCAGCACCCTCTACACTAAGCTCTGGTGTAGAACCGGTATCGAGCGATAGCACATCGAACTCGATATCAGGTCTGGTAGAACTCCTGTTGACAGAGGCATGTGCGGGCGGACAAACGCTCAGCGTTTTGGTGTCAAGATCGATACCGCTAACACGCTGCTCAATAAATCGCACATCGGCCCAACTACACAAGCGAGCGAGATCAACATGCACATCAGCTTCTTTGTAGTGGCCAGAGATCAAGCCTGGCAGCATACCCGAATACGGTGTGTTTACTTTTTCCGACACCAAGGTTAAACGCACACCAGGCATCGGCTGCATTGCCCACATACGAATGAATATGACGTGGCTGTGGCCCCCCCCCACCAACACCACATCGCGAATAACCGGCGCCGAGTTCACGTTATGTTAGACCGAACAGCCAAACTATTGCTTAATGACCACTCCAGCAAACTTTTCGCATCACCCGTAAATACAAACCGGTCTTGTTTGGCTTTCATTTGGTAGTCGTACATTGGATCGTAGTAATCGATTAGAATCATTTCAATGAACGTATCGTAGTCGTGAGTCTTGCCCGTTGAGGCATGCGTTTGCAAGGCTTTTTCAAGCAAGCTTAACGCTTGTTTGTAACGAACACCTCCAAAGCGTTTCTGGACTCTACTCAGACTTTCACGATGATAATCGGCAAAGGCATTGAAACCTGCAGACTCGCCAAGTTTAGCCTGGTATTTTTTGAGTAAGTCGACAACATAATCTTCAACAGCATATCGTACACGTACTTCCAACGGCGCCTCCAGAACAGCAACAGGTGCTCGTTGTGTTTGCTCTCGAAGCGGCGCTGGAATACAAACTGAGCCGATCATACGAGCTTCGTCTTCGAGATAAACAGGCACGTTACGCTCTTTAGATAACGCTAACAACGCAATGCTAACGGCATTTTCAAAATCAATATTGCTTGGTTGAGACACTACCATTCGACCAAAGCTTGAACCTCGATGCCGAGCCAGCCCTTCCAGATCGATAGAATTGGGGATTTGATTCAACAGCCGAGTTTTGCCGGTACCAGTGCGACCGCCGATTAAACAGAAAGGAACTTG
The DNA here is from genome assembly GCA_938045275.1 of uncultured Granulosicoccaceae bacterium. GTDB lineage: Bacteria > Pseudomonadota > Gammaproteobacteria > Granulosicoccales > Granulosicoccaceae > Granulosicoccus. Next base: position 6,078 of record CALIMV010000342.1, on the reverse strand, counting down.
CTCACACTGCTGCTGCAATGTTTGAATCAAAAATTGCCGTAGCGCTTTGTAGCCACCTTTGACCAACCGATAGTCGCATCCAGCATCATTTAACCATTGCTGAGCAATTCTGGAACGAAGCCCACCACGAAAGCAGTACAGATAACCATCTGGATTGCGAGCAACAAAACTCAACCAGCGTTGTACAAGATCGTTGCGTGCATCCGGTGGCAGCAACCTCTTGCCAAGATCAATCGCGCTTTGTTGGCCGGCATTTTTGTATTCAATGCCGACCAGATGCCGCGCCTTGTCGTCGAGCAACGGTATATTCTGTGAACCTGGAAATGCGCCTTTGCTAAATTCAACTGGCGCACGAACGTCCAACAACGCGGCACCACCTGTTAGCACTTGAACGTAATCATCACTGACCAACTCGTTGACCATGTACTAGCGCCTTTAGTTAAAACGCCGACACAGAAACAACAAACTGGGCATTGGAATGCATTCAAGCTGCATCAGGTGTCATCGTTATAAAGCTGTTTGACATCGTCTGCGGCAGGAAGCACGCCCAAATTTGAATAGAGTTTGAGTTTGTTGCGAGTATCGGCAAGATCAAGATTCCGCAAAGATAACTGGCCAATACGATCTACCGGTGAGAATGGTTCGTTCTCTACCACTTCCATTGATAAATTTTCAGGCTTATAAGTTAAGTTAACACTTTCCGTATTCAGTATGGAGTAGTCGTCACCTCGCCTGAGTTGTAAAGTCACCGAGCCAGAAATTACGCTGCCAACCCATTTCTCTAATGAATCGCGCAACATAATACTTTGCGAATCGAACCATCGTCCCTGATACAAAAGAACGCCCAGTCGACGACCCATATTTCGGTAGTTATCGATAGTATCTTCGTTGTGAATGCCATTGAGTAGTCTTTCGTAGGCGATGTGTAATAAAGCCATTCCGGGCGCTTCATATATGCCACGGCTTTTCGCTTCTATTATGCGATTCTCGATTTGATCGCACATGCCTAAGCCGTGCCGACCACCAATTTGATTAGCTTCCATAAATAAGCTGACATTATTGTCGTAACGCATGCCGTTAATACTCGTGGGCCATCCTTTTTCAAATGTAATGGTGACTTCTTCTGATTCAATTCCAACCGACGGATCCCAATACTTAACCCCCATTATCGGTTCTACAATATTCACACCTCTATCAAGGTATTCAAGATCTTTAGCTTCATGGGTTGCGCCCAAAATATTTGAATCAGTTGAGTACGCCTTCTCCGCACTGGCTCTATACTCAAATCCGTTCTTGATCATGAACTCGCTCATTTCACTGCGTCCACCGAGCTCCGCAACAAAATCGCGATCAAGCCACGGCTTATAAATACGCAAATTTTGATTCGCCATTAAACCGTAACGATAAAATCGTTCTATATCGTTGCCTTTGTATGTAGAACCGTCACCCCAGATGTTGACGTCGTCTTGCTGCATGGATTTGACCAGAATAGTGCCGGTGACAGCTCGACCTAAGGGGGTGGTATTAAAGTAACGCTTGCCACCACTTTCAATATGAAATGCGCCACACATAATGGCTATCATGCCTTCATGCACCATGACCTCGCGACAATCCACTGTTCTAGCCTCGCAAGCACCATACTCTTTTGCCCGTGAAGCAATATCGCTAAGATCATTTTCATCGGGCTGACCAAGGTCTGCCGTATAGGCATAAGGCAATGCACCCTTTTGTTTCATCCAGGCAATGGCCGCGGAAGTATCAAGACCGCCGGAGAAAGCCAAGCCAACTTTTTCACCAACAGGCAGGGACATCAAAATGGAATTGTTAGACACGTTTCAGGTACCAGTTTAGGAATGAAGAGCCGTTTATGGCTCTGCTCAAGTTTACCAAACCCACAAAATTAGCGCTCCGCTATCTGCCAGCAACCCCATTCAGTGAAAAAAACCAGGGCAGCAAAATAACCGAGCAACAGTAAACCGTGGAGCAGCTATTGCGAAGAAGCCCTATGTAAACAAAATGCGACGGTATCGATACAACTACCAGACCACCAGTGCATCGGTTGCTACTATTTTTTTTCGCTATCTTGCTCATCACGAGCAATGATAAGAATTTTCGCCAATTCTTCGAAACTGTCTTTGTAGTAATACGGCGAAGTTTGACCTGGACTCTGATCGTTTTCTTCGTTGGCGCCGTAATCAAGCCCTTTGCCGGTTAACACCTTGTATTTCTTTTTGACTTCTGGGTTGTTGGCACTGGGTCGCTCGGCCTCCTCCAGAAAACCGAGAGAGAGTAATAATTTGTTCGCTCGCACAGCTGACAAAGGCACATCGTGCTCTTTGAGCAGTTTAGTCATGGATTCTACATCTGAACCTTTCATAACAGCCTCACCTGTTTCTAATAGTTTGCAACGACAAATAGTCCGACTGGATCACTCGATGCCGCCGTAATGGGTGGACACCTAGTTCGATTCCTGAGCTGTGTCTGCAGGCTTTTCGTTTGCATCTCTAAATGCCTCGGTCATGCTCTGGGCATCCAACGGACTGGCGCCGACCAATTCAAGTATATCTTCGCCCATTAGCAGCGCAGTTTCAAATGTCTCTGCATAGGCCCGATCAGCACCACGCTCAACCAAAACGTGTTTGCCATTGGAATCAGTGGCGCTGGAAACAATGGTTAATCCTGGAAACTCCCGACGCGCCTTGACAATCAATTCCTCGGCCAGAACCAGGTTATCAATTGACACTACCAGAACAGCCGCATTATCTATGCCGGCAGCACTGAGCAAATCAGGTCGCATCACATCACCGTAGAAGCCAACAAAGCCAGCTTTTCTCAAAGCGGCGAAACGTTCAGGATTATGATCAATGATTGCTGTGCGATAACCATTGTTTTTCAACAGTTGCGCGATCACTCGCCCAATACGTCCATAGCCAGCGATAACTACTTGAGAGTCAGCAACGGCACCGACTTGCAGGCCCGTGTTACTTTGCTGATGTGCTGGCAGCAAGCCACGTCGATGGGCCAGTATTAGCAGTATGGGCGTTGTCAACATTGACAAGGCGACCAAAACCGTAAGCTCCGAGCCCAGCTTGCTTGGAATGGTTTCGTAGTTGACTGCAAAGGCAATGACAATAAAAGCCAGTTCACCACTTTGCGACAGCGCCGTAGCCAGCCAAATTCGCTGAGCACGCGGCACTGATGAGTAACGTAAAATATTTCGAAGCACCCAAATTTTGATACCAACTAATAAAATAACCAACGCAATCAATTGCAATGGTTTTCCAATAAATGTACTGAAGTCGACAGTCATGCCAATGGCAATGAAAAACATGCCAATCATTAAATCGCGAAACGGGCGAATGGCTATATTTATCGCTGAACCGTATTCCGATCTTGTCAATAACAAACCTGCCAGCATGGCGCCAAGCTCCATTGGCACCTCTAGTACTTGCGCCAGTAACAACGTACCAATGACAAGTATTAAAGCAAACGCTGCAAAAACCTCATCCAACCCAATCGCTGCAACAAATCGAAATAAATGTCTTAGCGCATATTGACCAAACAAAGCGAACACAATCACCATTAAAAAAGACCGCAATACCATTGGCCCGGCACTGCCTTGGGTTATAATTGCTGGAAAGCTCAGTAAAGGAAAGAAGACCAGTATCGGAATAACAGCCAGATGCTGCGACAATAATAATCGCCGCCCGGTATCGGTTAATGGTGAGCCAGCTGGGTAGGTATCGCGAAACGCTTGGTTAGCCAAAGCACTGGAGGAAAGCGCCAAGGTTACACCGATGACCAAAGCATGGTGCCAATGTTCGCCAGTAAGCAATGAGACGAACAACACCAGCAACGCGGTTAGACCAAAGTGCAACATACTCAGCGAAAAGAAATCGGTTGCGAGCATGCGGATACGGGCCGGCGTGGCCTGCAATGCCACCGCAAATAACAACAAGAAAGTACTGATTCGAACCGCAAGATGCACTGAGTCGGCATCACGAATTATTGCAAGGCCCCACGGCCCGATAAAAATACCGGCGAGCAGATAACCAACTGACTGACCAAGCCCAACCCGCCTTGCAACCGGTACAGCGAGCAGCGCTACCAGTAAAAATACAAACGTATTTATTAGAAGATTGTCGCTAAGCTCCACTAGTTACACCACTGTGTCGCAACTGCGTGCATTCTGTTTAACACGATGGTTACGCACTCGCTGCCATATCAACTGACTTTAACCCTTCTTCATGCTGGCCTATATAGCTTGCAGGTAAAAAGCTCTCCGCGGTGGCTTCAGCCATAGCCTGTTTGTAACGTTGTGGGTAAGGTTCTTGTAATAAGCCACCGACCTCCACGTATTCAAAAATTTCATCGTAGCGACGAATGGAATCTTGATCGATTCGCCTGTATATATGGGTACGCGTTAATTCCTCGGGTGACTTCAAACCAGCAGCACCGACAATTTCAACCAAGTGTTCCAAAGTATCCTTGTGAAAACGCGCAACACGTTCAGATTTATCAGTGACCACCAGCCCTTCGGTCAGAGCGGCATTCTGTGTAGCAATTCCCGTAGGACAATGATTAGTGTTACAAATTAACGACTGAACACAGCCAAGTGAAAGCATGAACCCGCGGGCTGAATAACACATGTCTGCACCCAAAGCCAGGTTCTTTACCAGATGAAAGGCGCTGAACATTTTGCCAACGGCAATAACTTTAATGTGTTTTTTAATGCCAAAACCAGACAAACAATCACAAACAAACGCCAAACCATCGCGTAGCGGCATACCCACCGAATTGGAGAATTCAAGTGGTGCAGCACCAGTACCGCCCTCACCGCCATCAACAGTTATAAAATCCGGCTTAATGCCACTTTGTACCATTGCCTTGCACAACGCAACAAACTCGCTTTGCCGGCCAATACAGAGCTTAAAACCGATTGGCTTCCCGCCGCTTTTCTTGCGCAGCAATGCAATAAACTCCATCATTTCCAATGGTGTTGAAAAAGCCGAATGCCCTGGTGGCGATAGTACCGTTGTGTGAGGTTCAACACCGCGGATGGCAGCAATTTCCACCGTATTTTTGGTTGCTGGCAAAATACCTCCGTGACCAGGCTTAGCACCCTGAGACAATTTAATCTCAATCATTTTTACGTTGTCTTGGCTAGCAGTTTGCTCAAACTTGTCAGCGTCAAAACCACCATCACTGCCGCGACACCCAAAATAGCCAGTACCAATTTGCCAGATCAGATCGCCACCGTGTTCTAAATGGAACGGTGTGAGGCCACCTTCACCTGTGTTATGCGCAAAGCCACCTTTGGCTGCGCCAGAATTGAGCGCCAGCACAGCATTTTTGCTTAATGAACCAAAACTCATTGCACTGATATTCAGCACACTGGCCGAATAGGGCTGACTGCAATCCGGGCCTCCGACCAATACACGGGGATCTTTGTCGGCATAATGCGAGTCAGTTGCAGCAATGGAATGGGCAATCCATTCGTAACCATCACGATAGGTATCCATCTTCGTACCGAACGGCACAGTGTCTCGCATCCCTTTCGCACGCTGATAAACAACCGATCGGAACATGCGATTGATGGGCACACCATCGGTTTCAGATTCGAACAGATATTGGCGCAAGAATGGACGCAAAGACTCCAGAAACCAGCGCCCTCGACTGACCAATGGGAAATTTCGACGCAGGGAGTGCTCTTCTTGATACATGTCGTAGATGCCGACCGCAATGCCCGGCAGCACAACCAGAAAAAGTAGCCAAAACGGTTTCCATACAGTGCACAAAAATAGAACAACAACCACTGCAACTACCGACCAGACAACAAACTGCTTGCGCATTCTAGGTGCACTCCCAAAAGATCATTCGCACATTGTGACCTAATACGGCCAAAAAAGTGCATTGTGTAAGGGAGTACGGCCTAATCACATGGCGCCTGTTTGACGGGCCAGTGCAAGCCTCGCTTTAATCTAGGGAGCCTCTGATTAATTCCCTTACGTCTCTGCTAGCGTATAAGCGTGCTGGGCTAGGCGTCGATCCGAAGGGCAGTGCTGGATGTCACTGGCG
>CALIMV010000341.1 GCA_938045275.1 uncultured Granulosicoccaceae bacterium | reverse complement strand
CCGCTTGCAAGGCCACCGGTAACGTAGGTGGCAACGCCGCCAATGACTAACTTAACCACGTCATCCAAGCCAAATTCCGAGCGCTCGATTGCACGTGCTTGTTTATCAGAGTTTATTGCAGTAGATATATAGGGTTGTGCCTGCGACCAACGGCTTTTATCCAAACCCATGTATTCAAGCCGCTGTTCTTTTGTTGAACCTAACCAGGCTTGTGCAAAGCGGTATTTGGCTTCTCCAAAATTGCCATAAGCGCCAAGATATTTTATTGTTGTTTCATCGTTATGATCGCGAACCTCTTCGCGATTATAAAAACCAATATCATCCAGCGACTCCGCATCGACCCAGCTGATTAAGGTTTTCATTTCTTCCTGACTCATGCCGTTGGCAGAATCGGTGAGCAGAGAACTTGCAACCTGGTAACTGGTATCAGCGAGTGCGCGATAATCGTATTTTGACTCTGGAGCGGCAGATTCGGTATCGAACTTTTGCAGCAGATCTCCCAGTGTGGGTTCGCCATCCGTGTTCGTACCAACAGCAATCGGTTGTGCCGAATCGAACATGTCCTGGATATCAGCTGTATGCGTAACCGGGTAGCCTGCAAACTGGTCCATTTGACTCAGATTACTAATCGCTGCATTGGCGGGTATTGACTGAAGCTGCCGCTTGGCGTAGTTAACCAGCAACCTTTCAGGGACACTGCTCATTGGCACACGTACATACCAATCTCTATCGCCAAACTCACGATCATTAGAGGTTTTTCTGGACTTATAGTGGCTCAATTCAGGTGGCAGTGTGGCTGAAGTAAAGCGGAATATGTAACTACCACGTTTAGTAGGGGAAGGCAGTACAGTGGGTATGCCAGCGTCTCTGAACAGGCGGTCAGTCTCTTGCAGGTTGTTTAGCAAATTGGACTCAAGTTCTGGGTTTCTTGAGGCAACCTGAATGCTGCGTTGCAGTTTTAGATATTGATTGACGAGCTTTTGGTTTTCCTGTTCCGTACCATTTGGATTTAGTGCAGCGATACCACGGGTTGCGGTGTCAAGATCAGTTTCGCCTTTGTCGTTAAGTTGAACGGATAACACATCGATGCGTTGCTGATCTGCTGCAGCTAACAATTGCTCAGGGCTGAGATTGGCGGTATTTATCCACTCTTGATTATCTGTTGCTTGACTCGATGTGGCGTCGGGTTCAACACTATCCGTTGAAAATCTAAGTAGTTGCGCAGAGATGTATGTCTGCCCGTTTTCAGTTTTGGTGAACCCGCTGCCGCCCTCTGCTACTACCTGTGCATCAACAGCCTGCATGTTTGCAATCACAGTTTGCGCGTCAGGCGTGCCGTTGGCAAATAGGGATTGCTCCAGATTTGCAACGGCATCATCAATACCTTGTGAAGCCGCAAACCCGCGCTCAGTATCGAACTGTTCACTGCGCACCGCAGCTGCAAGCCCTGCCGGCCTGGCCAACTGTCGTGCTGCGATTTTAGTCAGCAAACTTTCTGGCATAGAATAGAGGCTTACGCGTACCGACCAGTCGACATCGCCAAATTCCCTGTCGTTAGACGTTTTACGCGAACGGTAGTGACTTAGCTCCGGAGGTAAATTGCCTGAGTTATAGGTAAAAAAGATTTTGCCTTTCTTAGTCGCAGGTAATAGATTTCCCAACCCGTGCTCATGGAATAACAAATTGGTTTCGTGTATGGCAGTTGCCAACGTTTTTGGATCGGAACCTGGCTGACCCGCCGCTTCCATTGTTGTTTTTACCCGGTTATACCCATCGATCAGCAGTTGCTTTACTTCACTGGTAGCATCAGGTGCAATGGTGTCGATGATTGCAACAATGCCGTTGGGGTCTTCATTCGCATCGTTAGTTGTTGCCTCGCTGATATTCGCATCGCGGCTACTGGCTTCACTACTACTCCGTTCGCTGCTGCTTGGGTCACTACTACTCGGCTCACTACCACTCGACTCAGTACCACTCGGGTCGTTACTACCTGGGTCACTATTTTCTGCATCCGGTGCGTTTTTGGCTATTGATGTTTCGGACTTTAAGGCGCTTTGCGACAATGACAATTGCAGGCTGCGCGCTTGAACGGTATTGCCCAGTAAAAACAGAGAGTCTTGTTCGTTGCTTGAAGCGTCTTGCCCCAAGTCTGTCGAGCTCTGATCGGTAATGCTGTGCTTAACAAAGGCGCTGGAAAATTCATCCTTCAGCGACTCAGGCAGAACCGATTGCCAACGATTTGCCTGATCGGGGGTTAGATTTCTGCCCAGTAGCGAGAAAAACTCCTGACGTTGATCTTTGGTAAGTCCACTGTTGGGTACTGCATTGTTTTGAATTTCCTTGACCCACCGCTTCAAAGCACTGTCTGGCAATGCATCGACCAATTTTTTTAAATCGTCCCCAGATGCATTCGTTAGTAGAGAATCTATCTTGTTTAGTTTTTGGCTATTATCAGGATTTTCGTTACCTTGATCGAGCGCGTTTCCAATGGCAACAGCCAGCTCAGAGCGCTGAGGTAGCGGCTCGTTTGCAGTCTCCTTTTTCGTTTTATCGATGGAGTCTATTTTTAAATTTTTTGGCTGGGAGGCCGCAACGGGTGCGATCATTTAGTATCCGATAAATTGTTGGCACCAAGGTCGCTCTGACCTTACAAGAGGCGTGCGGTTGATACCATTAGGGGATACCCTATTTTTTACTAAGACAGTGCTTACCCGGTTACATACGCACGGCAAGGCGGGCGAATTGCAGCGAGAATAACTAGACGAATGTACAGTCAAGACCTAAGGTGTGAAGGTGTGTCTTGTATACGCCGATTTGACTGCTTGCCGCGGTGTTTGAATGCAGCATTATTTACTGGCAGAGTGCTACGTCAATGCTGTTAGTTAATAGCGCATGAAGTTGAGGTGCATTGGTACGGATAACTTCGCGTTGTCCGTCTATATAAGCCAAAGCGTTTGACAGCTCACTACCTGTGTCGTCCACCAGCTCTCCTAATTCAAACTTGCTTTCTATCTCGGTTTGTAGTGCGTCGTAGCGAGCTTCAAATGTACTTATAAATAGCTCTGGTGAGGCCGAGAGTTGCGTGAAGTCGTCGAGTGTATTGCCGGGTAAGTCAACCACCACTGGCTTGGCTCCGAGGGGGTAACCAATATTTTGGTCGAAAATAAGCTCGTTCTGGAATTCGCCGTTGTCGTTCAAGCGACTGAATTGAATCGACAGGAAATCGGCACCATCGCCGTCTTGAGCACCAATGGAAGGTGCATTGCGCGTTCTATTAAAGTTGATGCCCCAGGCTGACTCATCAACGGGGTTTTGGCCAAACGATTGGACCGTGCCTGTTACTTCAGGAAAGTCACTTACTACGAATGTTTGTAACAGCATGAACTGGCTGCCAGCATTTTTTAATGGGCCGGAAAATAGCGGGTTTTGACATGACAAGCTGTCTTTGTTGCCTTTTCCGTCACACCATAGTTTGGAAACCAATTGATCAGTTTCAAAGTGTTGCATGTCGTTTTCAGTTAGCCCGTTCGCTTGCGCCACAACACTAAACTGATCGTAGATACACTGAAAGCGCTGTGCATCCTCAGGGTTGCTAAATTGAAGCAGGTCTTTTACAGAATCGTTTGCTGGCATGTTTTGCTCGTTAGTCGAATTTTCAAGTGACGAATCTGAATCGCTCGAACAGCCAACCACCAACAGGGCTATCACCATTAACAGTACAGGACGATAAAGCATAAGTTAGCTCTCAGATAGCCTTTCGTTAGCCTTCAGTGATCGGTTGGCGGTTTGGTGACTGGCTTGTGCGTTCGCCTGTTACTCGCCGAGTGCTTCTCCAACACCAACACTTCTAAATTTTTCCTGAAACTCAGTCCAGGACATTGCAAACACGCCATCATTGGTGCTGTCTTCACTGTCGGCATACTCAGTGTGGCCCCACGGGTTATAAAGTTCGATCATCGGCTTGCCATCGTCGCCAATACGAATGTTACCAGAATCATCTCGCGCATACCCCAGTACAGCATATACGTGTGAGCCAACCAGGCCATTGTCATCGTACTTCTTCTTACTGCCGCTACCGTAAGTGTTGGCGATCATCGGGCTGCCTGAGTCGAGTGCTGCGTCCAGATCTTCAGGATCAAAACTCGTCGCACTTTGTGTTTTTGTAGTGCCCTCGCCGAGCAGATCATCCATTCCGGTTTTGATATTATCCCACTCTGTGTCTTCGTAAGTACCTCTGCCTTCCGCGTAAGCTTTCTCGATAATGGCAACCCACAACTCAGGATCGCCACTCCCGTTTTCAACCTGAGCGCCAAGTGGTCTTGTGCCTGAGCTATTCATTAAAAGGTCGTCGTCTACAGTTACATCGCCAAGATCACCATCAAAGTGAACCGTGTAGGTACCATCACCGTTGTCGGTAATCATTTCACGGATGGCATCCGGGTTGGCTTTAGCCACTGCTGCGACTGCTGCAAGAAAGTAACAGTTCGCCAATCCGCGTTGTTGAATGTCGGTGTGCTGAATCTCGTCGCCATCTGTTCCTACATACAATTCACCATCGACTTCACTGTGCACACCTGGTGTTGTTGAGTCCCGCCACGGGTCGTCCAGTTCGGTTTCCGCTGCGGGCCCAATTTCTACTTCAGGTCCGATTGGCTTTAGCGTGCCGCCAGGTGGGAATTTGATAGCTGAAATTGCGTCTTGTAATGCGGAACTGAAACCCGTTTGTTTGTCGGTATCGAAGTTGTCAATCGACTCGTTTGCGGCACGCGGCAACTTGGCAACAGAAGACCAGCCGAGTTCTTCATTTTGAGTAAATGCCGATTCGGGTAAATCTGACTGTCGCAATGCAATCTCGTTCAGTCGTTCGAAAGCCTGGTTTTGACCTTGCTGCTCTTGCCCTTGTCCCAATAACTGGTTTGTTGGCTCCTTTGTACAGTTGGCTGAACAGTGAGCTGACTCGCCCGCCGATTTGTCCTTGTTGGGATTAAAACGGGCGTGTGCTATGTGGCTATTGCGAGCGGAGAATTGAGTCTGTAGATGCATGTCGATTTCCTTTTCGGCGACGAGATCAGATCATGTATTTTTTAATGTCACTGTAGATTACTGATGGACCACAAGAGTTTCAATTAGGAGATACCCTATCAATAAACCGTAATCAGGCTGCTATTTGCGTAGCAAGGGTGTAGGAAATCCGGGTGAGCTTCACATACGACCAACACGGGTAGTGATGTGCGGTGCATTGGTGGAAAGGCTTCCAGAGCTTGTGTTGATGTGGTGATCTGCTATATCGCTGTGTTTGGTAGTCATTCCAACTGACTTACTTCCGATTGAACCAGAAAATAGTGATGCGTGAAGAAAGGCTCCTGAGTCTGCCACATTCTTATTGCAATAAAATCCTGCTGGGAAAATTCATTTGGTTGATAGATGAGGTTACCATTCTTTAGGTCGCTTTCAGATAGTTTGCCATGTTTCGGAGAAGCAATGAGGAGAAACCCAGGAAGTCTTTTATCTTTGTGTTGTGCTTCGACTTGCCAGTCTTGTTTATTAAATAAAAGCGTATCCCCGTGCACGATACGTGGCCGCATTGTCGATTTCCGTATTGTTATTGGGCTAGTACAACCGCGACCTTTAGTTCCGAAAATTGCGTAGCTCCAATTTAATTCACCGGTGCCAACAGCGTCCGAATCAGATGGATCTGGAAATTTACCCGTAATCTTGTATTTAACAAAGGAATCGATCGTGTGAAGCGCATTTGTTTCAAACGTAAATGTGCCATCACTTGT
>CALIMV010000340.1 GCA_938045275.1 uncultured Granulosicoccaceae bacterium | reverse complement strand
GTCACCATCAGAATCCAAATCGAGAAAGTCTGGAATGTTGTCACCGTCTGAATCTATTGGTGTGGCGGGACTCAAGCCTGCTTCAGCACTGTCCGAAACGCCATCACCATCGCTGTCAAGGTCAATATAGTTTCCAAGGTCATCACCATCCGAGTCGGCATTCGTTTCAATAAGATCCGGGATACCGTCGGCATCAGAATCCATATCCAGGTAGTCCGCAATACCGTCACCGTCGGAATCTACCGAGCCTTCAATCATGTCGAGAATTTGATCGGCGTCCGAATCCAGATCTAGATAATTGGGCACCTGATCACCATCAGTATCGACTTCGCCTTCAAGCTCGTCGCCAATGCCATCGCCATCTGAATCACTGTCTACATAGTCAAGTTCACCGTCACCATCAGAATCAATTGCTCCTTCGACAATATCTGTAATGCCATCACCGTCTGAATCGCTGTCAATAAAATCCGGAATTAGGTCACCGTCTGTATCAACGCCGGTTTCCAGTGAATCGGGAATGCCATCACCGTCGGCGTCGTTGTCGAGAAAATCAGCGGTACCATCACCATCGGTATCCAGTGGCACAAGTGGATTAGTACCGGCTTCAAACTGATCTGTTAAACCATCTCCATCGGAATCGGTGTCAATAAAATTCGCGATAGAATCGCCATCGGCGTCGCCACCTTGTTCCAGTAGATCGGGTATACCGTCTCCGTCGCTATCAGTATCAAGGTAGTTGGCAATACCATCACCATCAGTATCAGTTAAACCCTCGGCGCTATTGGAAATACCATCACCGTCCAAGTCGGCGTCAAGATAGTCAGGTATGCCATCGCCATCCGCGTCGTCTGTTCCGGCAACAATATCGGGTAGGCCATCGCCGTTCGAATCGGTATCGATCAGGTTTGGTATGCCGTCACCATCAGAGTCAATGTTGCCTTCAACAAGGTCGCTTATGCCGTCGCCATCACTATCACTATCAAGGTAGTCGGGTACAGAATCGTTATCAGTATCCTGAGGATTTGAGGGTATAAGACCAGCTTCAACCAAATCGTTTACGCCATCGCCATCAGAATCCAGGTCGAGGTAGTTTGGTACGCCGTCACCGTCTGAATCGACTACGCCTTCAACTGCATCGGGAATGCCATCACCATCACTATCGGTATCAGTGTAGTTGGCGAGACCGTCGGAGTCTGTATCGATAACACCTTCATCTGCGTCATTAATGCCATCCCCATCTGAATCGCTTGACAGAAAGTCTGGTGTTCCGTTGTTATCAGAATCGATCGCAACGCCTGGTACAGGACCGCCCTCCAATGAGTCAGCAAGTCCATCATCGTCAGAATCACTGTCGAGATAATTCGGTATAGAGTCCCCGTCTGTATCAGCGATAGTTTCAATTAGATCATCGATTCCATCGTTGTCAGAATCGCTGTCAATAAAGTTTGGTTGACCATCAGCGTCTGTGTCTGCAACACCTTCTACGCTATCATCAATGCCGTCATCATCAGAGTCCAGGTCGTGTGAATTGATCACACCGTCCAGATCGGTGTCGAGACCGCCTTCTATGCTATCAAGAATGCCATCGCCGTCACTATCGTGATCGAGCAGGCTGTTTATTCCGTCGCCGTCCGGGTCGTCATCCAGCTCAATAGCATCATCGATACCGTCTCCGTCACTGTCGAGATCAAGGTAATTGGCAATGCCATCACCATCGAAATCTGCAGCTGTTTCGTCTACATCATCAATGTCATCGTTGTCAGAATCTGAGTCGAGATAATCTGCATCTCCGTCCAAATCGGAATCGACAGGGTTTATGGGATCGGAGCCGGCTTCTATGTTGTCGTTAATCCCGTCGCCATCGCTGTCGGTGTCAAGGTAGTCAGCCAGGGAATCACCGTCACTGTCGCCGTTACCTTCAATGGCGTCTGGTATTCCATCATTGTCTGAGTCGAGATCGATATAGTTTGGAATGCCATCGTTATCTGAATCAGTATCGCTTTCAATAACATCGTCTATACCGTCACCATCAGAATCAGTATCATTCAGGTTCGGAATCCCGTCTCCATCGGCATCATCAAGGCCTTCAACAGAATCGACAATACCGTCACCATCGGTATCTGCAGTTGCGTTGTTGTCAATGTAATCGGGGACAGAGTCTCCGTCGATATCGGTAACGCCTTCATCCTGATCGAGAAGACCGTCGCCATCAGAATCCAGATCAAGGTGATTCGGGATTCCATCGTTATCTGTATCCAGCGTATTGTCACCACCGCTCGATTCAACCGAGTCATTGATTCCGTCTCCGTCAGCGTCGGCATCTATTCTGTCTGGAAGCAAATCTGCATCGGTGTCAGTGTCTGGTAATGCTGTATTCTGTAACGCATCGTGTAGTCCGTTTGCATCGTTGTCCAGCAGTGCGTCAACCAATCCATTGTTGTCCGAGTCAACACCACCGGCTTCAAATAAATCAAACAGGCCATCAGCATCTGAATCCAATGACAACCGGTCTTTTACGCCATCACCATCTGTGTCGAGGTCGGGCAACGGCGCTGAAGCGAGAGGATCGTGCAAGCCATCTGAGTTATTGTCGATCAGGGCAGCAATAATTCCAGTATTAGTGCCTTGTTCACCGCCAGCTTCAACTACATCGGCAACACCGTCATTGTCCGAATCAAGATCCAGATAGTCTGCAACGCCATCTGTATCAGTATCCACTGGAATATCGGCAATGCCATCTGCAGTGTAGTCAGCCATTCCACTTTCAACAGCGGTCTCAATAGAATCGAGTAAGCCATTGACACCAGTCGCACCGTCGGCGCGGCCATCACCGTCCGCATCGATTGAAATATCAACGCCTGACTCTACCAAATCGGTAACCCCATCGTTATCAGAGTCCAGGTCTAGGAAGTCGGGCAGGGCGTCGTTGTCAGAATCGGTGTCTAGTTCCAACGCATCCGTTATTGTGTCGTTGTCGGAGTCAAGGTCAAGGTAGTTGGCAATCCCATCGCCATCTGCGTCAAGCGCTGTTTCAATACTATCGTCGATACCATCGTTATCTGAGTCGGTGTCCAGGTAGTCTGGAATGGTATCGCCATCGGAATCACCTGATCCTTCTGTTATATCATCGATTCCATCGCCATCTGTATCGAGAGCCAAATCAACGGTAGCGTCGAACGTATCGGTGGTACTGTTTCCAGCCGCATCTGATGCAGAAGCGAATAAGGTTATTGTCCCATTATCAAGTTCAACCAGGCTGTCGCAAGACCAAACGCCCGCTGTTACAACCGCGTTGCAATACAGCGTACCCAGAGTATCTTCAATGGTTATTGTGGCCCCGTCGGGTAAATCTGACGTACCGGATAGCGTTGGTGTTGAATCTGTGCCTGGACCATAGTTGTTCGCGGCTATGGTGGGTAATCCGGTATCAAGCGTCATATTGTCAACATCAGGAACAGCCAAGTTGCCAAAAGAATCACTGACTTCCGCAGTGACAGTGATCGGGCCCTGATCAAGTGTTGATATATCAACTGCATCAGCACTCCAACTATTACTTTGAACTGCTGCTGTCGTTGTTATCTGATTGGTGCCATCATCAAAAGTTACCGTCACCGTACGAAAATCTGATACACCACTAGTGTTGCCTTCAACTTGTACGCTGGTTGCCTCGGTTGCGTTGTAAAGAGTGTTTCCGTTATCGCCAGCGTCAGTTATTGCAATTGTTGGTAATACGGTGTCTTTGTCTGTAGTGGCAGTAGCAGCGGTGGCCGAATTACCTGCGGCATCAGTTTGTACTGCATCAATAGACACAACGGCCGAACCATCAGCAACGGATGAAGCATCTATCGAGGCCGTCCAAGTGCCATCTGCCAAGCAGCTTACCGTTTGTGTCAGTGGAGCACCAGCGCTTACAGTAACCGACACATCTCCGTCACCAATGCTACAAGTGCCACCCACTGTATAATTTGATGCATTGACACCACTGATCAACGGTATAGTAGTAACTGCAACAGCAGGGGCTTGTGTATCATGCAATATAGCAAGCGTAGCCGTAGTGGCGCTGTTACCTGCCGCATCATCCACATCGGCTGAAACTACCAGTGAGTTAGGTAGCGCTTGTGCGTCAGCAGCCGACAACGAAACCGACCATGCGTTGCTCGCAACAACAGCCTGATAGTCTATGCCAGCCAACTGGACAGTTACCACCTGTCCGTCCTCTACACCTGTGGTAGTGCCAGCCACCACTACAGCGGAGTCATCTTCGACTGCGTTGATCGTGTCATCACCTGCGATAGTGAGAATGCTTATTGTTGGCACGACTGTATCAACGACCAATTCGTTACTGGTGCTGTCACTGCTGTTGTTACCTGCTTGATCGGTTACAGTTGCTATTACTGCGAACGGACCATCGCTCAGTGAATTAGCCGCTGGAATGACTAAGGTCCAATCGCTGCCGGTTAATGTTAGGTCAGCGCCAACACTGTATGTTACGCCATCAACCAAAACCGTTAATGTTTCGCCCGCATCAACAACGGCTGTGCCAGTTATTGTTGGAGTAGAACTATTAGTGACTAAACTGGTTACCACCGGCGTGCTTGGTGCAGTGAAATCCACTTGCAATTCTGCGGTGGAAATATCTTCGCTAGCATTACCAGCATCATCAGTGACAATCGCCTGTACATCGTAGGTTGCTTGACCAAGAGAGTTTGCGACCGGAATAACCAGTGACCAGGTGCCGTCGCCGTTGTCGGTTAAATCTGTGCCAGAGTCCGCGTAACTTACACCGGCAATCGTTACTACAAGACTTTCCCCAGTACCGATTGTTGCAGTACCGTTAATTGTTGGGGTTCCGGTAGCCGATGATTGTGCAACCACGGTAGGTGTAACAGGGTCTGTTGTATCAACGACCAGTTCCAGAGTTGATGCATCAACGCTGATGTTGGCTGCAATATCAGTCACGCTCGCTGCAACCTCGTAGCTTGCATCTGCTAAAGCGTCCACTACCGGTATGTCCAATTGCCAACTACCATCTGCGTTGTGAACGAGATTGCCATCACCGTCGCTGTAGGTAACTCCATTGACAGTGATGCTTAAGTTTTCCCCATTTTGTAGTGTGGCGATACCCGTCAAAGTTGGCGTTGATGAGTTACTTACCAATGACACGATGCTCGGAATTGCTGGAGACTGCGTATCAATTATTAGTTCTGCGGTGCTAACATCGCTTGTGTTGTTGCCAGCCCCATCGGTAACCACAGCTAAAACTTCGTAACTCGCATCTGCCAAAGTGTCAGCAGCTGGGATGGTTACAGACCAGGTACCGTCACCCGGAACAATCAGATCATCAGCAACCGTATAGGCGTTACCATCAATGCTAACGGTTAGAGATTCACCGGCGAGTAAATTGACTGTGCCAGCAACTGTCGGTGTTGAGGTACCGCTGATTAAATTAGTCACTGTTGGAACTGCTGGTGCAACCGTATCGACTTCCAATTCATCGAAACCAGTGTCAACCGCTACGTTTCCGGCGGCGTCCGTGATTGTTGCGGTAACAGAATAGACGCCATCGCTGAGGGCATCTTGAGCGGGGATGGCTAATGTCCAAGTGTTATCACCATTGTCTACCAGCTGGCCAGCTCCAGCGGTGTAGGTAACGCCATTCACTTCAACCGCCAAGGTATCTGTTGGGCTAACGGTTGCACTACCATTTAACACGGGAACTGTGGAGTTAGTAACTAAAGGTGTTACCACGGGTACGCCAGTTGGCGTGGCATCGTGTTCAACGCTTTCTGTGGTCGCTGATGCAGAATTTCCTGCGGTATCAGTCGACAGGGCGTCAACGCTTATTGTGCCATCTGCCAGTCCACTCAAATCAGCTTCGCTTCCTGCCAGAGTCCAAATTCCACCAGCAGAGGCGTTAACCGTCACTACAACGGGTGGGTTGACACCATCGTCGAATGTAACATCGACACTTGAATCGGCTTCGGCCGTACCAGTTACCAGAACATCATCATCTTCAGCTGCACTGATCAGATTATCAGTTTCGATTGGCATATCGATGGTTGGAGCCGTTATCGCGCTATCCACTGTGACGGCCAATGCAGCAGAAGGCAGGCTTTCATTGCCTGCTGCATCAGTAAACGTATAGGTAATATTATGAGTACTATCGCCAGGTAATACGGTAGCGATATTGAAACTGCCATCGGCAATGACAACGCCGTTGCCAACTTCCACGCCATCAGCATATAAAATGACGACGGTACCATCAGCTCCTGTACCGGCAGGTACACTGAATGTTGCTGCCAACACATTCGTTATATCGTCAGAATTATCTGCGCCAGTGTCATCTGCGACGATCAGATCGGGTGCTACAGCCGGTGCTCCAGGTGCACTGGTGTCAACTTCCAATTCGTTACTGGTTGATTCACTGACGCTGTTGCCGGCAGTATCGACAATTGAAACTGTCACGTCGTATATACCCTCGAGTAAAGCATCTTCGACAGGTATAGTCAGTTCCCAAGTACCATCGCCATTATCAACCAAGTTGCCATCACCAGCGGTGTAAGTGACGCCATTAACTGTTGCCGTTAGCGTATCGCCCGCGACAACGGTAGCTGTTCCGGAAATGACAGGCGTGCCGAGGTTTGTCAGTACCGAAGTTACCGCGGGTATGGGTGGGGCTGTGTCATCATGATAAATTTCACGAGTTGCCTGGCTGGCGGGTGTACCGGCCAGGTTGGATACATCAGCGGTGATGGTTTCACTTGCACCCAAAGCGGCAACATCAACCGCAGGAATACTAACCGACCACGCATTGGCCGTTACCGTCGCATTGTAGTTAGTACCGTTGAGCCCAATAACCGCAATTTGTGCGTCTTCGATATCGGTAGTGCTACCAGAAATTGTGACATTTGAGTTATCCTCAACCGCGTTGATGTAGTCATCACCAGCGACAGAATTAATGGTAATTGACGGCACACTGGTATTTTTATCAGCCGTTATAGTTGCCGCTGAACCGGTATTTCCGGCGATATCGCTTTGTGTGGCGTTTACAATAACGGTATTGCTTCCATCCGCAATTGCGCTAACGTCAAATGTTGCGAACCATTCGCTGTCCGCATTACACAATACAGATTGAGAAGCTGGTGTTGCTGATGTTATCGATACGGTGACGGCTTCATCACCAGTGGTACAGGTACCACTAACAACATAGGTGTTACTGTTGGCACCGGTTGCGATAGGTGCGGTCGTGATTGCAACAACGGGTGCGGTAGTGTCATGAAAGATTGTTTTAGTTTCGGTAGCCGCAGCATTGCCCGCGAGGTCACTCGCATCGGCACTCAAAACAGTGCTTATGGGTAATGCCTGGGCGTCAGCAGCGGGTAGGGTAACGTTCCAGATGTTCGCGTTAACGGCACCCACGTAATTGTTACCGTTCAATGCAACAGTAACAGTTTGTCCGTCCTCAAGATCAACACTGCTACCGGAAATGACAATGTCAACGTTGTCTTCAAGTGCGTTGATTAAATCTTCATTCGACACAGGATCTACTGTTATTTGAGGTATGGTTGTATCGTGTGTAATTGATTGTGTTGCCTGGACGGCTGCATTGCCAGCAAGATTTTCGACATCGGCGCTGATTTGCTGGGTTCCGGTGAGCACTTGAATATCTATTGCCGGAATGTTTAGCGACCATGCGTTAGACGCTACCACTGCGCTGTAGGTTTTTCCATTCAAGTTCACGCTAACGACCTGGCCATCTTCAACATTTGTAGATGTACCAGACACAGTGACATCGCTGTCGTCTTCAGTAGCGTTGATCAGGTTGTCACCGGTGACAGCTGATATCAATACCGTTGGCAGTGTTGTTGTGTGGTCTATTGAGACTTGCGTCGCTGCCGCGCTGTTACCGCTGGTGTCGGTCGCCGTCGCGTCGACGGTTAAACTACCGTCATTTAAACCACTGATATCCAATTCTGAGCCCAGTAACGACCAATTACCCTCCGCATTGGTAACAACGGTAATTTGTACATCTGGATTTACTGCGTCGGAGACGGTAACCAAAACACTACTACCGCTCTCGGCTGTACCCTGTATTAGTAGAGAGTCATCTTCACTGGCATTAACAATGTTGTCCGTTTCTATTGGTGTATCAATAACGGGTACGACGGCATTTGTATCAATGGTGACGTTAAGAGATGGTGACTCCGCACCTTCGTTACCTGTAGGATCAGTAAAGTTGTAGGTAATGGCATAGTTGCCATCGGCCAACGCTGATACGCCAACAGAAAAGCTGCCATCCGGTGAAACTGTGGTGGTTCCAACATTAATACCGTTGGCGTAAACCGTTACTGAATCTCCGGACACACCAGTGCCTGCCGGTACATCGAAGTTAGGTGCGGCTACATTGGTTATATTATCAGTATCGACTGTTCCGCTGTCATCAACGGTTAACAAGTTAGGAGCGACGGTTGGCGTGGCAGGAGCGGTTGTATCGACAATTAGCTCACTTGTGCCGCTGTCGGCACTGCTGTTACCTGCGGTATCCGTCACTACCACACTGACATCGTAAGTGCCATCAACAACAGCATTGGCCGCCGGTATGGTTAACGCCCAGGTGCCATCTCCATTATCAACCAGGCTGCCGTCTCCAGCAGTGTAGTTAATAGAGTTTACGATTGCTGAAAGCGTTTCGCCAGCGGCTACGGTTGCCGTGCCGGTTATAACAGGTGTTGCTGTGTTAGTTGTCTGACTTACAACAGTGGGGACAACAGGTGCTATTGTGTCAACCAGTAATTCGCCTGTTGTTACATCTGACGATGCATTACCTGCGGCATCGGTAACGGTTGTGACTACTTCATAAGTAGCGTCTGCAAGTGCATCGGATATCGGAATCACCAGAGCCCAAGTTCCATCACCATTGTCTACCAGGTTTCCGTCACCAGCTGTGTAAGTTATAGAGTTGACCTCAACGGATAGTGTCTCACCCGTTCCGATCACCGCATTTCCTGTAATCGTTGGTGTTGCGTTGTTGGATATCAGGCTCTGTACATCGGGTATAAGTGGGGCAGTTACATCAACCTCAAGTTCCAGGTTACTGGTATCGAGTGTCGTGTTACCAGAAGCATCAGTCACTGAAACTTCTACTTCATAATTTGCCTGTGATAACGCGTTTCCAGCCGGAATGGTTAACTGCCAGGTACCGTTACCGTTGTCGGTGAGGTCGGGACCGGAAGCAAGGTACGTGATACCGTTGAGCTCAACCGACAAGTCATCACCGGGCTGGACAGCTGCCGTGCCGGTGAGGGTTGGTGTAGTATTGTTAGTCGCTAAGGGGGTGACAGTTGGAATTGCTGGTGCTGTCGCATCCAGCGCTATGGTTTCTGTCAAGGCATTATTAGTGTTGCCGGCGACATCGGTAACCGATACATCAATACTAACAGTACCGTCGGTTAGCGCACTCAGGTCAGCTTCACTACCCAACAGTGTCCATGCGCCCGTGTTGTCAGCAACAACGGTTACCGTGACAGGTGTATTCACCCCATCATCGAATGTGACTTCAACAGTGCTATCAGCTTCAGCTGTACCCTCAACGAGAACAGAGCTGTTTTCGCTACTGTTGACAATGCCATCCACAGCTATTGGCGTCGTCACAACTGGTGCAGCAGTAACAGTATCAATGGTAATGCTAAGTGTTGGAGATAGACTGCTCTCATTTCCGGAACTGTCTGACAGAGTATATTGGATTGCGTAATTGCCATCGGCAAGTGCACTGGATGGCAAAGTAAAGCTGCCATCACCGGCGACAACAACCGTACCCACGGCAACACCGTTTGCGTAAAGTGTGACTGTTTCGCCCGCAGTCGCAGTTCCGGCAGGAACAGCAAAGTTTGGTGCAGTCTCGTTAGTGTTGTCGTCGCTATTCAATGACCCAGAGTCATCTGCGGCAGCCATATCAACAGCAACAAGTGGTGTCGATGGAGGTGTGGTATCAACCTCAAGCTCATTGTTACTTGCGTCAGTTGCACTGTTGCCCGAAGAGTCTGTAACGCTCGCTACAACGCTGTATGTACCTTCAGAAATGCTATTGGCCACAGGTACATTCAGGCTCCAGGTACCATTTCCATTATCGACAAGAAAACCATCTCCGGCGGTATACGCTTCGCCATCAACTTCAACCGTTAATATGTCACCGGTCAGGATAGTTGCTGTACCAGAAATAGTAGGGGTAATATTGTTTGTCAGCACCGAATCAACAGTTGGGGCAATCGGTGCAGTAGAGTCGTGTTGAATATCCAGTGTGATTTCAACTGCTGCATTGCCGGCTAAGTCTGATGCGTTAACTGTAATTGTTTCGTTCGCTGCCAGTGCTTGTGCGTCGGCCGCCGGAATGCTTAGCGACCATGCATCATTGTTCACATTGGTCGTGTAATTCACTCCATTTAGCGTAACCGTAACTTGCTGGCCATTCTCAAGACCGCTGCTAGTGCCTGAAATGGACACCGGTGAATCGTCTTCAGTCGCGTTGATTACATTGTCAACGGCTACAGTAGCGATAGTTAGTACCGGTGGTACATCGTCAAATACAGTTGTTACTTGCGCTGTAGTATTGTCGTTACCAGTCGCATCCTGAGCTACAGCAGCTGCTACTGAAACTGTAATATCACCTACGGCATCGGGAGTAATATCTGCCGTGTAGGTATTGCCATCGACAATCGTAAAATTAGATAAACTGCCATTAGTAACACCAACATCTGCGGCAGTGAAACCGACAACATTCTCGGTAAATTCGAATGTGACAGGAATAACACTCGTATTATTAATTAAGGCGGGCATACCTGAAATTGTTAGATCAGGTTCAGTAATATCGAAAACGGTGGTCACAGTGCTGGCGGCCTGGTTGCCGTTACTGGCAACGTCAATCGCAGAACCAGTTGGTACATCAATCAAGATGTCTCCATTCCCATCTGGCGTAACTACGGCTGTGTAAGTGTCTGCATCCGTTACCGCGAAACTACTTACCGACCCGTTCGAAACAATAATATCGGTAATATCAAAATCGGTTACCGCTTCACTGAACTGCAATGTGATAGGAAATGCTGTAAGCGTGTTGACGGCGGCAGGCGCGCCCAACACTTCAACAGTGGGTGCCGAGATGTTATAGATTGTTGTGGCAACGGCAGAAAGCGTAGGGTCCAGGCCAGCGGTATCGGTAGCAGCTGAATCGTTAACACTGATGACGATATCACCCGTATCATCAGGTGTAATGTCGGCAGTATAGCTGTTGCCATCCAACGTAACAAAGTTTGAAGCGGTACCGTTCTCGACGTTTATATCGGCTAGTGAAAAGCCAACAACATCTTCACTGAATTCGAATTGCACGGAATAGGCATCTTGATTGCCAACAAATGCAGGTACATTAAGTAGTGATAGTTCCACCGAATTACTGTTAAATAAAACGATTTCGGTGGTAGACGCCCCATTGCCATTTCCCGCCGTGTCTTGAGCGGTGTTAGCAGGCAAAGATAAGGCTATATCGCCTGTTGCATCTGGTGTTATATCAAGTGTATAGGTCGAAGGGTCAACTTGAACAAGGTTACTGGCGGTAGCATTGCTGACAAGTAAATCCGTTGCGGTAAAACCTGTAACATCTTCATTGAAATCAATCGTTACGGTAAATGGCGCCGTAGTATCAATAACGCCGGGTGCTCCAGCAATTTCTACCGTAGGATCAGTTATATCGGTGGTGGTCACCAAGGTGCTATCAGATGCAGAATCATTGCTGTTGTCACTATCAACGTCTGTTGTTGAAAGCGTTGCATTGTTGACTAGGGTATTCCCGTCCAGAGCTGCTGCAATAGGGTCTGTTGCAAATGAAAATGTTGAAGCATTGTTTGCACTACCAGTTTGGATACTAACCGTACTTTTACATGTAACGGTTTGCGGGGTGCCCGCATCAGACTGACAGGTCCACTCGCTACCATTTACACCAGATTCTACTAGCGCCGCCGCAACGCCATTGTTAACCGTCACGCCAGCCGGTAAAGTATCCGTAACAGTAATCTCTCGACCGGTTGGTCCCGCACCAATATTGTCTACGGTAAACTCATATACTATTGGGCTCCCAACAGCCACTGCGGTGGTGTTATCCGTTTTTTGTAGTGTTAAATCTACAGTGGTTGGAGCGGGAGCTACTTCGAATGCGTATTGATCCACTATGAGCCAAGAGTTGTAAGACGAGTCACCACCGTCAGCAACACCAAACTTCAACGTATTCGACACACCAGGATTAACCAAAGCAGTCCAGGTTAATGTTCGTGTAAAACCATCTGCTTCTATGTTATAGGGGGTCGGAGTACCATCATCTTCTCTATCGTTTGAATAGTAATCAGCAGAATTTAGTGTTTCGTTTACCGTATTTATCGATACGTTTTCACCGGATGCGGTGATAGAATGATTAACGCCGTTTACGAAAAAAGCCATGACATCGTAATACGTGTTCCCGGCACTCAGTGTTCCAGCCGGTGGGGCATATTCATTGTATTCATCTGATGCAAATACAAATGAACCCATCACCATATCTTGTGAGGGAGTAAAGTCTATTTCAATATAGGCAGCATCGAAAGTGCCTTGTGGTGCTGACGTGAGTGAATTAAAATCTGGATCGCCATCAGCGCCTGCGACTAAGGGTTCATCTGTACCAGTGCCATCGGCCGCATTGGGTCCGGCGATAGAAGATACCTGACCCGAACTAAGAATGATGCCATCTTCAAAATCGATGAAACCAGGGACGCTTAAGCCATTAGTAAATGTTGCAATTTGACCATTGCCGCCAAACACGGTAACACTGTTAATGATAATACCCGTTTGTGCCGGGTCAATCACTTGATTCACCAACGTGGTTGGATCGAGTGTTTCTGTTAAATCGAGATCAGCTCTTACTGATAGGCTGGATAGTCCTGTAGCCAGCGTTATCATCGATATTTGCACAACTTTGCAAATGGAAAGCTTTGAATTCGATGTAAATCTGTTCATGCATTGAAAAATGCCACCAACAGCAAACATATTTTGAGTCCTGGTTGGGCGCTTACAACAAACAGATTTGGCCGCGTAGCTGGCTGGGAACGTACACTGTCGGCTCTATTGAGCGCCATTGTTCATACGCTGCTGTTAGCAATTGACACCGAATATCAACAGATTCGATTTATCGGCTCATGCTTTCGCGGTTATATCGCACACAGCAACTCGAACATCGAAGAAAATCCTCGACGTTTCAACGCTTTGATACGCAATATGCTCGCCTACCTACGCTTAATGGCCGTGTGATTTACGAGAAAAACATGAAACTAAGATGCAGTTCAAATTCACACGAAAGAAATCTGGTAAATGAAACGGCTGAATGGAGGGTTAGATAGGCAGTGGCTCAGACACCAGGGGTTATGTCGTGCTCGCGAGATCAAATGGGAATAGTGAACCGGCAATCGCAGTGGATGGAAGAGGCAATGGCGAAAACTGCCTGGGCAGGTAACGCGGGGCTTTTATGCAACTACTATGCAACGATTATACAACTACCGCCATTTAATCGAACAGCCCATACTTGCCAGTTGCCCTGATGGGCCAGTGCCGGTTTTAGCGATTTGACGCATCGCATTGAGCAATTCTGGTGTTCTATCCGCATCCCCGTCCATACGAGCATTATCCAGGCGTCCGCGGTATTGTAATGCGCCGTTACGATCAAAGCCGAAAAAATCCGGTGTGCATACAGCATCGTAAGCGCGCGCTACGGATTGGTCTTCGTCAACGAGATAGGGAAAGCTGAAATTATATTGACTGGCAAACAGTTTCATTTTCGCAGGACTATCTGCAGGGTAGCTTGTAAAATCGTTAGAATTTATCGCCACTACATTTATGCCTTCGCTTTGCAACACGCGAGCATCTTCAGCAAATCTATTTGCAACGGCAACAACATATGGACAATGATTACAGATAAATGCAACTAACAGCCCATTATCACCGTATAGCTGATCGAGGGCAAAGGTTTCACCGTCCGGATTGGGTAGTGTGAAGGCACTGGCTTGCCAGCCGATGCTGACTTTCGGTGTATTTACGAGCATGGCATTGGTCCATTATTGTTTTCGATAGCTATCTACTATTTACGGCTTTAATTAATCGCGTCACATTACTGCGTCACATTACTGCGTCACATTACCGCTTTGCGAATGTTCGCTTGCGCCTGACAATATCGTGTACCGGATGAATCGTTTGGTTCGCAGACACAAGCGACAATGAAATAGCCGATTTATCAATAAGATGCCACATATCCGTTGACAGTGCCAGTTTTACTGTACCTGGTTTCATCGGGGCGTTTGAAGTCGCAGTTGTGGCCTGCGAGGTAGTTGCTGTAATTCAGTATCCAATTCAGGAAATTAGTGTAATTTAAAGATCTGGTCAATCGAAATCAATTCATCCAAAAATAGTTGTTATTGAAATTATGTCGCCAAATTACATTATTGCAGACTACGCAAACCCTGAGCACGCGAAAGTGCTGGTCGAACTGCTTGATAGTTACGCGCAAGACCCGATGGGAGGAGGCGAACCATTGTCAGTGCAGGTAAGGGATACACTGGTTAGTCGGCTGGCAAAATTTCCTGGCGCTTTTACCGTATTGTGTCAGCTAGATTCGGAATACGTTGCATTGGCGAATTGCTTAACCGGATTTTCCTCATTTGCCGCCATGCCGCTGATCAACATCCATGATCTTGCTGTGAGTGAATCCGCCCGAGGGCAGGGCCTGAGTCAGGGGTTGCTTGCATTTGTCGAATCCGAAGCGCAACGGCGAGGTTGTTGTAAGGTGACGCTGGAAGTGCTGGAAAATAATTCTGTTGCAATTTCTGCTTACAAGAAATTTGGATTTCTGCCTTATTCGCTTGATGCGGCGGCGGGGGATGCACTTTTGATGCAGAAAAAAATGCCAATGTCGTGATCGTTAAAAACGCTTACTGAACCTGGCCGACTGTATACGTCATTTCAACCGTTTATCATTGCTAGATTTGAGGGTATGTTCTTCTAGCGCCCAATCAATATGTTCGCGCAGTATTTCATTGTCGGTCATAGCGCGCGACTGCAATGCCGCTATGACTTGTTCGCTGTGCGGCGCATTGCCTAGCGCAACAGCTATGTTTCTAAGCCAGTTCCAGTAGCCAATACGGCGTATTGGCGAACCTTGCATTCGCTGGCTGAATTCGTCTTCAGTCCAGTTGAAAAGATCAACCAGAACTGGGGCATCCAGATTGAACCTGGGATTAAAGTCAGCGGTCTTGGTAGGGTTAGCAAATTTATTGAACGGGCAAACCAGCTGGCAATCATCGCAGCCGTAAATACGATTACCCATGGCGCGGCGAAATTCTATTGGTATGGTGCCGTCAAGTTCAATGGTTAGGTAGGAAATACAGCGCCGTGCGTCCACGCGATAGGGGGCAACAATTGCATTGGTCGGGCAAGCATCTATACAGGCAGTGCACGAGCCACAATGTGAGGTTATTTGCGGTAGATCGACGGGCAATGGAAGATTAGTGTACAGCTCGCCCAGAAAAAACCATGAGCCTGTTTTATCGCCAAGCAAATTACTGTGTTTACCAATCCAGCCAAGGCCGGCTTTTTCGGCAATGGCTTTTTCCAGTACTGGCGCGCTGTCTGTAAATGCACGATAAGAAAAATCGTGCGTTTTTAACGCTATCTTGTCTGCCAGTTTCTGAAGCCGTTTGCGTAACACTTTATGGTAGTCGCGACCAAGCGCATAGCGAGAAACGTAGCCGAGTTTACCGTTAGCCATGACTTCATCGGCATCGGCAACATCGGGTGCGAAGTAGTCTAGCCGCACAGAAATTATCCGAATGGTTCCGGGCTCTAGCTCTGCTGGTCGGCTGCGTTTTGTACCGTGGCGTTGCATGTACTCCATTTCGCCATGGAAACCATCGTTCAGCCAATTCAATAAATGTGCTTCGTGATCACCAAGTGCTGTATCGGTAATGGCGCAAGCTGATAAACCAAGATCAATTGACCATTGTTTTATATCGCGTGCAAGGCCGGCCGCTTGATCAGGTGTAAGTTGATTGTTCTTTTCAAAAGTCAAAGTGACACTTTAGTTTGGGTTGGCTGTCGATTGACCGAAGTGTCCGTTTTTATAATAAATCAGGGTTCCCGCTACGCCTCCCCAAGCTTGCCATGATGCCACTGGATTTCGAATCCAGCTGCCGGCAGGGTAACTGCCGAGCTCATCGGCCAATGTGCCATCTATCACTAACACCTCTTCTCCCAGAGGGTCGAGCCTGGGTCTAAAAGTCACGGGCGCTAACCACCGCACTAACATTGAGCTAGCACCGTTATGCATATGCAGTGGCATGACTTCGGTATGCTCAACTGGGCCCGGTAACCACAAGCTGTTGTCTGCTAGATTAATGCACCTTCGCTCCGTATCGGTGATTTGTAGTTGACCTGTAGCGATATAGAATTCGAACTGTGTTTCGTTTGAGCGTAGCGTTTTACTGCCTGGATGCAAAGTGATATTTTGATTATTACCGGTGTCATCTTGTGGTTGGCGTAAATAGTACGGGTGCAGATACTCCGTGTTGTCATCGGCCACAAGTCCATGTTGAACCAGCAACTCCAATTCAGTGGCCGGAATGGTAACGCCTGTCGAGCCAGGATCAAGTTTGGCGAGTGCGGTCATTCTGGGGTGCGCACCGTTTCTAAAGTCAAGCACGCACAGGCTTAACCCGGCCAGTTTTGTTGGCTGCCAAATCGCATTTTGTGCGAGCAATTGAGCGCGCAAATCAAGGTCGGCATTCGTAGCAGGTGGTCGGTCGTCGAACAGTGCATCAATTAGCGGTGCGTGCAGGCCTGGCGACACATGGCCGGGTAGGCTCATTAACAGTTACTCATTTAAACGTGCTCTTGCTGATATCAGTACAGGCTGATGCTAGCTGGGAAGTATAGCCAAATGCAGTGCGTGGTCGTGAACAGAATTTGATCAATTCTCTTTTTTACTGGTACATTTGAGCAGCTGTGCTACGCTTAGATAATAGAGAACGTTTGGAGAACGTTATGGCTGTAGCCAGCCCACTTACTCATCTTGAATCGCGGGTGCTAAGCGCCATAGATCAACATATAAGCCAACACGGCCAATCGCCAACCATTGCTGAATTAGCTGCGGCATTACGACTCAAATCCAAGGGCACTGTGCATCGGTACGTTCAATCGCTTATAGAGAAAGGCAAACTGGAGCGGCACGGCACGGGCTGGC
Source organism: uncultured Granulosicoccaceae bacterium (assembly GCA_938045275.1). Taxonomy (GTDB): domain Bacteria; phylum Pseudomonadota; class Gammaproteobacteria; order Granulosicoccales; family Granulosicoccaceae; genus Granulosicoccus. The sequence continues at coordinate 2,745 of CALIMV010000340.1, read as the reverse complement.
GTGGTTTGCGTGTAACTGGCAAACCGATCGGCGACCAGCCATTTGCCCAGCCAATTTCCCAGCCAACTAATTTGCAAGCCGGCAGCAACGTAATTGATCTGGTCCATCTGCCCGCAGAGCGCATCAGTTCCGGTGATTTTAAATTACCGCTTTTAGGCAAGATCGCCGCTGGCCAACCCATTGAGGCGATTGAAGATCAGGCACATCTGGACTTGGCGGAGTTTTTTATTGGACCCGATCGCTATGCCTTGCGCGTGTCTGGTGAATCAATGATAGACGTGGGTATCCTCGATGGTGATACTGTTATTTTGCGTAAAACTAACAAGGTACGCACTGGCGATATTGTTGTTGCTCTTATTGATTCCCAAGAAGCCACACTTAAGCGATTAGGGCAATACGAAGCCGGTAACAGTAGCGGTGCGGGTGGCAGCAATGAAAATGGCATAGTCGAACTTATTCCAGAAAACAAAGCAATGTCTACTATGCGGTATTCCAGTGATCGAGTCAGTTTTCAGGGTGTGTTGGTCGGTCAGCTGCGCAGTTACTGAATGGCTTTTGTATTAATCATTAAATCTAACATTACCTGCGAAATCGAATGAGTAAACTAGATGACGATGCACTGCATGCACTGAAAGTAGCTTTTTGCTATATGCCCAAAGCGATCGAAGTGAATGAGTTCGATTTTGCCGGTCGCGTAGACAAAGTACTGGCAGACATTGAAACTGTACGCGAAGTGCTGCTAATTAATAATACCGATCCCGATGAGGTCTATGGTGACTTGAACCCGGACGACTCTCCTAATTCAAGTTACTGATTTTAATCCGTTTGCGCGCTATCTGGCACAACATTGGGGCCAACTGATGGTTCTGAAATGTATTTGTGTTCGACAACGTTTGTAACCAGACCGCATTCAGGAATATTGTTGCGATAAATTCGTTTTTGTTTGGCCGGGTAGTCACCGACATCGTGAGCAAGCCGCTCTCCAACAACGATACAAACCAGCGCATCCGTTGAATTATTGATCATAGTATGTGGCTCACCGTTTTTACGATAACCAATAAAATCACCAGCGGCAATCTCATGTTCTTTTTCACCAATCAAGACTTTGCCTGTACCGGAGAGTACATAAGTGCATTCGTCTTCAAAATAATGTACATGAAACTCAGTGGATTCTTTGCCGGGTGGAACCTCGATCAAATGAAATCCGAAACCCGTAATACCGGTCAGATCGCCTAAGGATTTATTATTGCGTTGCGCGTTTTCATTCAGGAAATGAGTTTTGTAAAGCCCAGGCAATGCGTCAATTTGTGCTTTTTTAATGACATAGTCGGTCATGATATTTTCTCGTAAAGTGTACAAAGACTGTTTAGCAAACACCAATGAACATACCACTGGTAGCCTCGATGAAGACTCGTTTGCGCTAGTTTATAAAATTGAGGTGTTAATCAGCGCTCAAATTATTACCCGCACCAGAGCAATGCGCTATCCAAACAAATCATTAATCTGCCTGGGTGCAACGCATTCTGGCCCTTCGTTACGCGCTGAATTAACGTAGTCACCGACCTCATGTATCTCCAACACGTCATTGCTGGCAGGCACCATCAGTCGATTCAGCGTGTTTTTGTCAGTAGGCTGAATCCAGGTAAGTGCGTCTTGTGGGTTCAGAATTACCGGCATCCGATGGTGGACCTTGCTCATTGCTTCATTTGACGCCACAGTGACACAACACACTTGCGCGCGGTCTGATTCGTCGTTAGATGATTTTGGTTGTCCGGGTTGGTACAAACCGGCGATAAACATGGCGCCAGCATTGGCGGGCTTAATAAAATGGGGTTCTTTGACTTTTCCTGTCCGTCGCCACTCATAAAAACCGTTTATAGGAATGAGAACGCGATGCGTGCTGATCAGTTTCCTGAACGAGGGCTTCTCATGAATTGTTTCGCTACGAGCGTTGATCAACGGGGCTGAGAAAGTGCCTGGTTTTGCCCAAGCCGGTAAAAGGCCCCATCGCATACTTTGATGCATTGGTGCCTCATTATGCCAACTGACTACATCCAGCGTCTGGGTGGGGGCGACATTGAAGCGCGGGTCGCGACTGGGCCAGACCTCCATGCCGAGCATGGCCAGCAACAGGCGAACACCTTCATTATCTGAAACATTAATTCGACCGCACATCGGCACGTCCCGAGAGTGGATTCAGCATCGATGCTAAACCGGATCGTCGATTTTGGGAAGTATGCGGTTACTATTGTCAGTATGAATCCAAACAAACGAGAGCAAATCTTCTCCCGGTGGAAGGCTGCCAACCCTGAGCCGAAAACCGAATTAGTGTACAGCTCGCCATTTGAATTGCTGATATCCGTGTTGCTGTCGGCTCAGGCAACCGATGTTAGTGTGAATGCTGCGACCAAGGGCCTCTATGCTGAAGCCAACACACCAGAATCGATGCTGGCCTTGGGAGAGGCCAAAGTGCGACATCATATACGCACCATTGGATTGTTCAACACCAAAGCGCGGAATGTCATCAAAACTTGTCAGATACTGCAGGATCAGCACGGTGGCAAAGTCCCGGAAGATCGTGCATCGTTGGAGGCACTTCCAGGAGTAGGGCGAAAAACCGCTAATGTGGTGCTGAATACAGCATTTCGGCAAATTGCCATGGCGGTGGATACGCACATTTTCCGTGTGTCGAACAGGACCGCTATTGCGCCTGGCAAGGACGTGCTCGAAGTTGAGAAGAAACTG
>CALIMV010000339.1 GCA_938045275.1 uncultured Granulosicoccaceae bacterium | reverse complement strand
GTGTCAGAAGCTACGCCCAGCGCCGGTACATGTGAGCAAGCCACACCTGAAGTTACATACGCCATTACTTATCCTGCCATTCGGATTTAAACCGGTTACCATTGATCGAACGTCCGCCAGCAACCATCATTTCGCGATACGCAGTTTGTCCCATACCCGTCATTAATCCTGCAAGCTGTTGGAAGTTTATTCCGTGAAAGGCCGCCAGTTTGGATGTGTAGTAAATATTGCCACCCAATTCCAGCAACCGGTTCCATTGTTGATTTAACGCTGCATCGCGTTGATCAGCGGTCATCGGGAATTTATCGATGTAGCTTTCCGGGTCGGCTTTATAGGCATCGCGGTTAGGTTGCAACCGAAGGCTGATACAAAATTGATTCAGATGATAGCCCTTGGTTGCCTGATCGCTGTCAAAAACTATCGTACCCGGTATGTCGTCGTAAACCTTTGTGGTAGTCATTATGTAATTCTCGCTGAACATGCATTTTGTATGAATGCATGCCAATTAAAAGTGAATCAAGTTGATTGAGTTTTCATTTGGATGAACCGGCATCACTCGCTGTATAGGCAACCAGGTCGTTAACGCTCAGTGTTGCATCCCGTTTCTCGAACGTTTGAATATACTCAATCATTATATTGGCATGCTCGCGCATCATGGACTCAGCCCGCACGGCGTCGCCACTTTCGATTGCGTCGTATATTACCTGATGCTGGGCGTTGCCAATGCGCAAACGGAACAATCCGGTTTCAATACGCTCCGGTGTTTCCAACACACTTCTATCAAACACCATTGCACCAAGCGCAAGCATTGGTAAATGCCTGATTTGTTTGCATGCAAGGCTGACATAATCGTTGCCACAAGCTTCCAAAATGGTCGAATGAAATGTCTTGTTCGCCGCCTGCATTTTTAGAATCATCGGTTCATCTATATGGCCCGGTTCGAGTAGGTTTTCGATTGTTACGATGGCATCGGCCATTTTTGGCAGGTAGTCTGTTTTGTCTGCCGATTGCGCCATTAGGCGAGCGGCAAGACTCTCCAAATGTCCGCGAACCTGCACGGCTTGCAAAATATCGGCAACCGTCGGGCTTTGTACTGTGTAGCCGCGACCTTCACCGCGCTTAATCAGGCCTTCACTTTCCAGAACACGCAGTGCCAGGCGCACGGGCGTGCGAGATACCTTGTGGGTTTCGCACAGCCGTGTCTCGGACAGGCGCTCGCCTTCTGGGTAAATTCCCAGAATGATGTCATTGCGGATTCGTGCCGCGAGTTCAGCATCAATAGATTCCATAGCGCTATTGAGCTGATTTGGGATCCCAAAGTCAAGTGCAATTACTTGTTCTATTCAGTCAACTTGAAAAAAGGCTTGATTTGGGATCCTAGAATAGTGTCTACTAGCGAAAAACAAAGTTTAATGTGGCTCTTTTTTGCAGAAACGGGCTGTTTTTGGATCCCAAGCCACTGAATCCATGAAAAAAGTACCGCGGGAAATGCCATGATTTATCACCGATTTTGCAGGTCTGCCCTTGCTGCTCTGGTGCTCGGTTTCATCACAACGAGTGTTAGCGGTGAAGAACTCTCCGTTGCCACGTTCGTACCGCCACAGCACCACACCAACAACAATATGTTCAACTGGTTTGGCGACGAGCTGGAAAAACGTTCGGGTGGATCGCTGACTATGAAGTTATACCCGGCAGGTCAATTAGGTGCCTGTCCCGTGCAGCAATACAAACGCGCCGTTGAAGGTGTGGCTGATATTACATAATGATTAGTGAGCTGTTTTGCTCGTTGGCATGACTAAATCAACAAAGCAATGACAGACGAAACTAAAGCGGAACAGCAAAAGGGATCTATCCCACTGATTAAGTGGATTGATCGTATATTGCTTTCGGTTTCGCTCATTTGCGGGGGTGTAACACTGGCCTTCATGACCTTCTACAGTGTTTTTAATGTCCTCGTCATGCGCAAAGCATTGGGCTCACCAATCCAGGGGGCAGAGGATTTGCTGGCACTGTCACTGGTGGTTATTGTTGCGTTATCGGTCCCCCTTGGAGCCAGGACAGGCGCTCATATCGAGATTGAAGTATTTGAATCAAGAATGTCACGTGCTTTCGCAAAATGGTCAATGATATTCGTCAAGTTACTGGGTATTGCGCTGCTTGCGGTGATGTCGTGGCGACTTTGGGAGTCGGGTGCTAATGCAGTTAAGTTTGGCGAAACCACACAACAGCTGCTCATATCGTTCGAACCTTTTTATTACTTATTATCTATTTCTATAGGCTTTTACACGCTCGTATTGATGTTAGATATTTGGCAGTTGCTTAGGCAAAACGATATCCGCAAAATCAATGTTGGTGGCGAACTGTGATCAGCATGACGCTCATTGGTGTTATTGGCCTGTTGGTGTTGTTCACCTTGTTGGCGCTACGAATGCCAGTTGCGCTCTCCATGCTCGCAGTGGGTTTTGCCGGTACCGTCATTGCCAACGCAAACAAATTTATTCTGATAGGTATGAGTTCAGAACAAGCCTGGACTCGCGGTTGGAAGACGGCCTATTCAAATATTGCCGGTGAAACGTTTGAGGCTGCCTCAAACTTTAACCTGCTGGTTATTCCCATGTTTGTTTTAATGGGCAGTCTTGCCGGTGTATCGGGTATGTCCAATGATCTTTTTGCCACGGCATATCGATGGATGGGCCACCTGCGTGGAGGTCTGGCTTCGGCGACTATTGCCGCGTGCGCAGGATTTGCGGCCTTGTCGGGTTCTTCACTTGCATCAGCTGTAACTATGGGGCGCGTCGCATTGCCTGAAATGAAACGTTATCAATACGATGACTCATTATCAACCGGTTCGGTTGCTGCGGGTGGCACACTGGGATTTCTCATTCCTCCATCAGGTGGAATGATTATCTACGCCGTATTAACAGAGCAGTCGATTGGTCGATTGTTTATGGCTGGCATTATTCCTGGCATCATATTAACGCTGTTGTTTATCGGCGCCATTTTAATAACCGTTAGCAGAAACCCTGCAGCTGGGCCCAGAGGAGACCGGTCAACAAGATCTGAAAGGATGGCGTCACTGTATCGCGCCTTGCCCATTTTTCTTGTTGTAGGCGCAACTATTGGTGGTATGTATACCGGATTCTTTACACCTGTAGAAGCATCTTCTGTTGGTGCATTTCTCACGTTTTGCGTTGCACTTGCACGTCGTTCCCTGAGCTTAAGAGCTATACGAACGGTCGTGTTACAAACAATGAACGCTACTGCAACTGTTTTCCTTATTATTATTGGCGCGTTTGTTTTTATCCCATTCATGTCACTAACAGAGCTGCCGGGTAATCTTGTAGAAATACTGACATCGCTTCCTATTGGCAATGTAGGTATTCTCTTGGTTATTGTCGCCGCATACATGTTTCTTGGAATGTTTCTCGAATCGATGGCTATGTTGGTATTGACGATTCCTGTTGTTATTCCCATCGCAATTGGTCTTGAATGGGATCTGGTCTGGTTTGGCATCATCGTTGTTATTGCGCTGGAGATGGGGATGATTTCACCACCAGTTGGTATTAATGTTTTCGTTGTTAAATCTATTGCACCTGATGTGCCGATGGGGCGCATTTTTGCTGGCATTTGGCCTTTCTGGTTTGCCATGGCCGCAATGATCGGCTTACTTATTCTTTTCCCACAAATCGCGCTATACCTGCCGCAAAAGCTGGTTGGGAATTAGCTTGATTAAAACTTAAGTGATTTGCTGGTAACTAAGAGGAAATATTATGGACGCAAAAACAGATACTGTAACGCTTAAACACTTCATTGCCGGGCAATGGACGGAGGCCAGTGGTGGTGCAACTTTCGATGTACTAAACCCACTTGACGATAGTCTGTATTGCAAAGCGGCCAAAGGTACCGGCGATGATATGCGTACCGCCGTAGCTGCAGCAAAAACAGCATTCAACGAATACCGTGAAACACTGCCTAAAGAGCGCGAACTTTGGCTTCTGCGAGTAGCTGAAATTATGGAACAGCGAAAAGCAGACTTATTAGATTGCCTGATCGATGAAATAGGTTCACCAATCGGGAAGGCAATGTTCGAATTCGATAAAGGATTAACGATGATTCGCGCAGCAGCTGGGCTTTGCCGCAACGTACGCGGAGAAACGATTCCTTCAGATGTTCCTGGGAAATTCTCCATGTCTATTCGAGAACCGCTCGGTGTCGTAGCTATCGTAACGCCGTTTAACGTGCCACTGATTAAAACAACGCGCCTTGTCGCAAATGCATTGGCAGTTGGTAACACCGTTGTGCACTTGCCTTCAGAAATGGCGCCGCACCTGACCTTGTTGATGGCCGAAATATTTCATGACGCTGGCATTCCTGCGGGTGCGTATAACGTGGTAACGGGTATGGGTCATGAAATTGGTGATGACTTAACCGGACACAGTGAAGTTGATTTCGTTAGCTTTACCGGCTCCTCAGTAGTGGGGCAGCATATAAACGAAGTGTGTGCAAAAAACAAAACGCCATTGACACTTGAGCTAGGTGGTAAGAGTCCAACGGTTATTCTTAAAGATGCCGATCTGGATAAGGTTATGCCGCTGGCAGCACGGTCCATTTTTATGTTTGGTGGTCAGCTTTGTATTGGTTCCAGTCGATTTTATGTCGAACGGCCTTTGTACGATGAATTCGTTAAACGATTTTCAATGGCCGCCTCAAAAGTCGGTATGGGTGACTTGCGCGATCCGAACACGGTCATAGCCCCAATCATATCCGAGCGTCAACGGCTCAGAGTAAAAACACATATTGAAGATGCAGTAAAAAAGGGCGCTACCATCGCGGCTGGAGGTGAATGGGAAGGCAACCGATGCCAGCCAACATTGCTGACCGGCGTAAAAGAAGAAATGACCTTATGCAAAGACGAGACGTTTGGTCCTGTTACGTCTATTTACCCGATTGATAGTTATGAGGAAGGTTTGGAGAAAGCCAATGACACCGTGTACGGATTGTCGTCTGCAATCTTCACAAACGACATCAATAAAGCGATGCATTTTGCTAAACATATAGATGCCGGTATGTGCCATATCAACGGCCCGACTGTGCATGATGAGGCGCACGTACCCTTTGGCGGCAATGGTGAAAGCGGAGTAGGGCGCGAAGGCACAGACGCCGACCTTGAAGCAATGACAGAACTAAAGTGGGTCACGGTACAGCTATGAGTTTTACTCTTTATCACCACGGATCGTCGGTTTGTGCTGCCAAAGTGCGCTTTGCCATGGCAGAAAAAGGCCTCGACTGGGATGGTGTGTATATCGACATTTTAAAAGGGGAACAGTTTGAGCCGGGTTACTTAAAACTGAATCCGAAAGCGGTTGTGCCTACTTTGGTGCACGACGATATCGTTGTACCGGATAGCACGGTGATTATCGAATACCTTGATCAACTGGCGCCGGACACCTCTGTTCATCCGACCGACCCCTGGGAACGGGCGCAGGCACGGTATTGGACCAAAGCGGTGGATGAGGATTTGCATCCGGCGTGCGGTGCTGTCACTTTTGTCTGCTCTCACAGACACACTGTCCTTAAAAATCTTGGCCCCGAAGGTACTAAAGAATTTCTTGCCTCAACACCTGCCATGTCGGTGACTTCAAATTGGAAGAGTCAGAAAGATGGCTTTATTCGCTTTGGCTTTGAAGCACCAGGTGCAACAGAAAAAGTGAAACTTTACGACACTTATCTTAAGAAAATGGAAACCGCATTTGCTAACGGTGATAAATGGCTTGTCGGCAATAAGTTCTCAGTAGCCGATATTGCATTGACACCTTATGTGAACCGACTTGCAATGATGTCGATGCGTGGCTTATGGGAGAACGGACGGCTACCCAACGTTGAAGCCTGGTTTTCCAGAATCGAAGCGTTGCCAAATTTTAAGCAATGTCTGATCGACTGGGTGCCGGAAGATCTAACTAACGACCTTCGCGATAACGGTGCCATGAGCTGGCCCGAAGTAGCAAAGATTCTTGAAATTGAACTCTAATTAAGCTTGATTTTACGAACATATTAATAACGTCAATAACGGAGAACAGCCAATGGGCCGACTAGACAATAAAGTTGCAGTTATTACTGGTGCCGCACAGGGTATCGGCGCACTCATGGCCAAGGTGATGGCCGACGAAGGCGCAAAGGTGCTGGTAACCGATGTGCAGGATACCGCCGAAGCTGTAAAAGCGATTACAGATGCTGGCGGCATTGCGCAAGGTATGAAGGTCGACATTACGTCAAACGATGACTTGAAAGCGATGGTCGAGACAGCCACGGGAGAAATGGGTGGCCTGGATATCATGGTTAACAACGCGGCGATCTTTGCGACCCTCACGCCAAAACCATTTTTTGAGATTGATGACGATGAATTTGACCAAATTATGCGTGTGAATGTTCGTGGTTTGCATCAGGTGATGAGAGCTATAACGCCAACCATGATCAAAGCGGGCGGTGGTAAGGTGGTCAACATTGCGTCTGGCACTTTTTATTACGGACCGCCAGGTTTGTCACACTACACAGCTTCCAAGGGTGCGGTGCTGGGTTTAACAAGAGGCCATGCTCGTGAGCTGGGCGATAAAAATATTCAAATCAATGCCATCGCTCCGGGATTAACTGAAAGTGAGGGCGTAGCTGCGAACGATGGCTTCGACATGGCGCGAGCACCCACTGTGGCAAGCCGTTCTATCAAACGCGATATGTTGCCAGAAGATTTGGCAGGCTCACTTCTGTTCTTGTGCACACCTGATAGCGACTTTATTACTGGCCAGACCATCAATGTTGATGGCGGTAAAATCAATTTGTAACGCGCACTGCCTGGCGTGCGAAAAAAAAGTAAACGTGCCCAACAAGGGCAGGATGCATTACAGAGCCACTGGAGAAAATTATGTATAAGTTAATCAAAACCGCAATTTTTGTCACCGCAGCTTCGATGACAGCATCAACGGCGATGGCGCAGGAGAATTTAACGTCTAACACGGCCGGGGCTGGAACTGCAGTTGGTTTGACTGCAACTGCCTTGGTTGAATATGCGAGCGATCGTGGAATCGCGAATATTCAGTTAAAGGACGGCCAAACGGGGACCAACTATATTCAAGCGCTTGCTGAAGGAAAAATTGATATCGCAAACGGGCCTTTCGTTTTACCGTTTCTTTTGTCGCGTGCAGCAGGTCCTTATGCAAGCTTGGGCAAAGAAAAAGGTGCAGAGCTTGGGCCAAACATTCAGCTACTTTATCCCTATACGTTGAGCGTGTTCTCTATGTACGCTTATGATGCAAAGGGGATAAAAGGTTGGGGAGATATAAAGGGTAAAAAGGTGTTGAATGGGCCACCACGTGGTGCAGCCGTTTCGAATTCTCGCGCCTTGATCCAGCTTTTTGGCGGAGCCAAGGCCGATGCAGACTATGAATCGGTGACAGTCAACTGGAACCAGGCGGCATCGGCCATTATCGACGGAACCGCTGATGTTGCGGTCATTCCAGTCGCATTCCCTGGCCCCAGAGTGACGCAAGCTGGTGCGGCCGGAGCTATGACCATGTATTCGCTGCCGAAGGATGCGTTTGAGTCTGAAGCAGGCCAGAAATTATTGAACAAGCCAGGTTCGGTGGCTTACACCATTCCGGCGAGCGACGCGATTGCTGGTCTGGGTGATGGTTGGACTGTCCAATCCGAGGATGATCAGTTTCGTGGCATGGCAGTTACCGGTGGCGATATGGTTAATAAGAGCATGGATGAAGAGCTGGCTTATCAACTGACCAAGGCGCATGTGGAGAACCTTGATACACATAAGGCGCTGGCACCTTTTATGGCGACATTGAATTTTGGTGTGCTGGATGAAAAAGTGGCGGGCCTGTGCGGTCCAAACCCGATCAAGTTCCACCCTGGTGCTGTGCGCGCATGGGAAGAAGCGGGTCACACTGTTCCGGAGTGCGCTAAACCTTAGGCTGTTTTTCAGGGTTTTGGGGCGACCAACAGCGTCGCCCATCTCCCTTATTTTAGTTGCTTATAACCCAACACATTAATACTTCGCTAAGTAAGCAAACATGGTTGAGCAAAACCGGACATTAAACAAAGCAGCACCGGCAAGCCCAGCATCGGTGAAAAGAGAGGGCGGCGACGGCCTGGTCTATTGGCTCGGTCTGCTGTTGGTGGTTCTCGGACTGTTGAATGTTACGCCCGCAATTCCCGGATGGGACGACATGTGGCGTTCCATTACCGGCATTGAAAATTTAAAGATCAGGCGGTTTCCAACCGAATGGCTATATCCGATTATGTTTTTCTGGATGATGCTGATCGTCGCGCTGAAGCACTCGATGTGGCGAAGTTGGACAGACAAAGCCATCAATATCCGCAGGTTTGGTCTGTTTCTTGATTTTGCGTTGGTTTTCGCTGCGGCAGTAATTTCCTTAAGTTATCTAACCGAACTGGAAGCCGTGTGCCTGATTGATGTTATCAAGGGCGATAGGGCGCGTCTGGTTGCACAGGCTCTGGCAGCTGATATCGAATATGCAGAAGCGCTTGGCTTACCAATTCCCGATTCAGCAGACGACCCTGCTTGCCTGAATACCACTTTTGGCTGGCTGCCGTTAATTTTGTTCGGTGCGATCATCGTCTTTCTTATTTACAACATCAAAGTTTGGGGTTTGCCGCTGGTACTCGTGTCGTTATCGATTGCGGCCTACACTTTTATCACGGTCATGAATTGGTACTTCAATGGTGCTGATGATCAGAACAAATACCTTATAACCATTCTAAGCAGTGAAGAACCACGAAGTCTTACCTCCGGTCGTGAATTTGTGCGTGATGCACTAATCAACAATACTGCTGGCCTTTTAGGGCGCTTTCTTAATGTTCTTTTGCTGTTGGTGTTTCCGTATATCATTCTGGGAGCATTGTTTGGACGTTGTGCTGGTGGTCAGGCGCTAATAAAGCTTGCGTTTTCGGCGACGCGTAAATTACGCGGTGGTCCAGCGCATGCAGCGGTTGTTTCATCTGCCATGTTCGGGACTATTACAGGTGGCCCGGTTGTTAACGTTCTATCGACCGGCGTTCTTACTATTCCGATGATGTTGAAGCGTGGTTTTTCGAAAGTATTCGCAGGTGGCGTTGAGGCAGCAGCGTCGTCTGGTGGCTCGATCATGCCTCCAATCATGGGTGTTGCAGCCTTTATCATGTCCGCGATGACTGGTGTTCCTTATCGTGAAATTATCATCGCCGCCGTTGTTCCGGCCATGTTCTATTTTTTCTGCTTATTTTTATCGGTTGTGTTCCAGGCCCGAAAACAAGACATCCAGCCGGTTGGTGAATTGCCTGACGACATGCGCCTGACCGGGGAAGATAAATTGCACCTGGTTCAGATATTTGCACCAGTACTGTTGGTCCTGGTATTGCTCCTGACACCCAAGGACGGTGTTGGTTGCAGCTGGATATCAGTTCTTATGGGCGCGGTAGTAGAGACAAACGGGGATGTATGCACCGTTGTATCGATGCCGTGGCTTGTAGAGCTATTCCAAAATGCCGCAGGCGATGCCAGTGCAGCAGGTTGGTGGGCGGTTGTTTTGCTGTTGGTGTTGATGTTTCTCGACAAGGACCTGCGCACACACCCAAGAAAGATTTTCGACGGACTGGCGCAAGCGGGTATTACTGTCTCAACCCTTTACCTTTTGTTTCTTGCGGTGACAGTCATTGACGTCTGTCTGAACTTCACAGGCCTGGCAAAATTTGTTGCAGTCGATGTCCTGGGCTACCTTAAATCGTTCGATGTTTCAGTCACCTCGGTTGGCTTCCAACTCTTTGCACTGTTATTAACAATGCTTCTGGCGGTGCTGCTGGGGATGGGAATGCCTGCGGTACCAGCCTACATTAATGTGGCACTTTTAATGGGGCCGATGTTGGTCGGACTAGGTATTGCGACCTTTACGGCGCATATGTTTATTTTTTACTTTGCCGTCGCATCAGCGATAACGCCGCCGGTAGCGCTCGCTGCATTTGCCGCTTCTACCATTACCAAAGCAGACCCTATGAAAACGGGTTTCTCAGCCGTGAAATCGGGTATCGTCATGTTTACACTCCCATTTGTTTTCGCGATCTATCCAGAACTGCTATTAATTGACAAAGCCGTAATCGATCCGGAAACCGGGCTTTATCTAGCCGGCTACGATGGCACGATTAATAAAGGTTGGCTGGCTTTTCTATTTGCACGGCTGGCCTTGGCTTTGTATCTGGTTTCCAGCGCGCTGGCAGCATTTGATCAAAAAGCGCTAAACCCTGTGGAAATAATGATTCGACTTGCTGTTGCAGTGCTAATTCTGTGTAAGCCGATTGAAATTTATGGACTGGGTATTTTGGCTGGTGTACTCATTATCGGGTATCAAACTTTTCAGCACAGAACTGTGGCGCAAGCCAGGTAAATCTGCTTTCCAGACTGACAAATGAAAACAAAGCCAAATTTTTTGTATCTCATGGTTGATCAGCAGCGAGCCGATTGGCTCGGCTGCTATGGACACCCTGTAGTTAAAACGCCGAACATTGATGCACTTGCAGCCCAAGGTACGCGCTTTGATGAGTTTCATGTAGCGACGCCAGTATGTATGCCTAATCGGGCAAGCTTTATGACCGGCCGAATGCCGTCTGTTCATGGTTTACGCTACAACGGCTGCACCTTGTCGACCACGGCGAACACGTTCGTTGATGTGTTGAAAGCCAGTGGTTATACAACAGCAAGTATTGGCAAGAGTCACCTTCAGCCGATGACTACAATGCAAGCCCGTCACCCGGATACAGGGCTTAACGGTCCGATCAAAGAAGCCTGGAAAGAAACAGACGAAACCTATGCCTTTGAAGAACCCGGTCGTTATGAGTCAAACGAGCGATTCGATTTTCCAACGCCATACTACGGGTTCGACCATGTCGACATGGTTACTGCACACGGCGACAAAGCAGGTGGTCACTACAAGCAATGGTTTAAAAATCGTTACCCAAACTGGCAAGCACTTCACGACCCGGCAAACCAATTGCCGCACAACTATACTTGCCCGCAGGCGTACAGGACGCCAATTCCTGAAGACGGTTATCCTTCTGCCTATATTCGTGATCGTGCCAATGCTTATTTGACTAGTAGAATCGGAGACGATCAGCCCTTTTATGCGTTTGTCTCTTTTCCGGACCCTCACCATCCTTTTAATCCTCCAGGTAAATATTGGGATATGTACTGCCCTGATGATTTTGAGCTGCCATCACGTTTTGAAGATCATCAGAATCCACCGCCGCCGTTACTCAGAGCAAAACAATACTTTGAGGAAACGGGCGGGCAAGAAACGCCGCAGCACGCCTTTATGGCAAACGAGCGTGAAGTGCAGGAGGCCATGGCATTAAGCGCTGGAATGATCACGATGATAGACGACATGGTGGGTGAGATTATTCAAACCTTGAAAGACTCCGGACAGTTTGAGAATACCATTATCATTTTTAATGCTGATCATGGCGATTATCTGGGTGACTTCAATATGTTACTCAAAGGGCCCTGGGCATTGCGATCAATCAATCGTGTTCCGATGATCTGGTCAGACTGCGCATCTCGTACAGTTCGAACCACCTCGGCACTTGCTTCAACCATCGATATCTCCGCAACGATTCTGGAGCGTGCCGGGGTTGACCCTTATTTCGGTATGCAGGGTCAGAGCTTTTTACCTTGTGTTAATGGTGCCAGTGAGCATCGAACACGTTTGTTGATCGAATACAACGACGGTTTCGCTCGTAACAGTTTTGATTCAAGCGCTCGTGTTCGCTCAATTGTAAAAAAAGAGTGGCAACTGTCTGTTTACAAAGATCAAACATGGGGAGAACTCTACGACCTTGAAAATGACTCACGCCAAACGCATAACTTGTGGGATAGTCCTGCGCATTCAGCGACAAAAGCAGCATTGTTCGAGGAGCTAACACAACTATTGATTGGACAGATGGACGAAAGCCCGCAATCGAGCAGGTTAGCTTGATTAAGCCTCGCCAGTCTATAAGCTGTTCTGGCGAGCGAAACGTGCAGTGCCTGGATTGCTAAGTTAATAGTTTTAAAATTTATTCGGAAGCGTTAAGCTCCTTTGCATACTGCAGATAGTAATGACGAGCGCAGCAGTTAATTTGTTCACCGGCATACTCCTTCAATAACTCGGCCTTTAGTGTTTTTGCCTTGGAAATTATCGAGCGATTATTGTCACTGGCATCATCCAGAAATACCAACCGATCGATCAGCTGCAGTGCCCATTGGTAGTCACTTTCAGAACGGGCTTTTTCAGCCGCGTTTATCAATGCATCGGGGCCACCGATCAGATCGATAAATCGTTTTGCTTCGTCACTTGGTGCAAGCGTGCCAAGCGAAGTTGGGTTGCCATCAAACCAGCCCAGCGTACCCACACAATAGGCACGTACTGACCAGTCGATGCGTCCATAGTATTCACGCAAGTGTGGTTTTTCAGCGAGATGATCCGGCAACTTAACTGTATTGGCCAATTGATCAATGGTTAATCCAGCATCCATGCCATTGCGAGTGTGTTCAATAATATGGGCAATGGCGTCGCGATAGTCACTTAATAAGGTTTTTACTTGGCTCGCACCGTTAATCGCTTTTGTGTGCCCGGGTGCAAGCACCTCAGCGTTAAAGTCGATAAGCAGATCAAGTGTTTCTACCCAGGTGTCGAAATCGCGGTAGACAGTGCCTCGAATGGCATATAAATTGGGAAACGATCTATAGAAATTGTCTCCACAGAATAGAATCTTTTTTTCCGGATACCACACAACCATATGATCGGGTGTTTCACCTGGTGCCATAACTAATTGCAAATCAATGCCACTCAATGTCAGCTGTTCGCCGTCATCACCAATTCTTCGTGTTGGCGGGAGGCTGCCCGCACCTAAGCCTTTCATTGGTCGATCACCCGGGCCAACACCAATGCCAATAAACTCGTCTGGGTAACTTAATCCAATCCCGAACTGCCGCTTTGTTCGCGCTTGCATTGCTTTAGTCGGTAGCGGGTGCTTTGTTGCCACTGCCAGTGAATCATCAGAGAATCGGGTGCTGGCGAGAATGTCAGGCTTGTCATCATTGGCAAACACAGTAGCGCCAGATACGTGATCTCGGTGCGAATGGGTATAGATGATGGTTTTAATTGGCAGTTGGGTTATCTTGCGAAATTCATTCAACATGTTTGTCGCTGCCGAAGTCGACTCGCTGGTATCAATGATAATGACACTGTCATCGCCAACGATCATGTAAACGTTTGACGCAGCGAACCCGAACGCCTGATAGACGTTGTCTGCAAGCTGTACAATTTCTTTGCTGAAGTATTGGGGATGCTCTTGTAGTTCCGGATGAGTCTGCATCAATTACACCTCTTAATAGTTTGCGTTTATTTGTTGCGATTGGATGGCTACCAGCTGCTGGCCTTGGTCAATTTGAGTTAACGCTATGCAACGTCCAGCTTAAAAAACTCAATTCTATCGCATTTGGGATCCTTAAAAGGCCGTCGTACAGATAATTAGCCAGAATTAGGCATATTTTCTCTTGATTTTGGATCCCAAGTTGGAGGACAATCAAGCGATCGCATGCGATGAGAAAAGGCTATGGCAGTCATTGTTCCGACCAATAAGTCAGTGGAATCTCTAAAGGGCTTGCACCTGTATCACGGAGACATCTCCAATTGTTCGATGCGAGTGCGCATGACTCTTTCTGAGAAAGGCCTGGATTGGACCAGTCACCACCTCGATTTAAAGAAAAAAGAAAATATTTCTGATGATTATTTTGGTATCAATCCCAAGGGACTCGTACCGACTCTGATCGATAATGGCGTAGTCCATGTTGAGTCTAATGAGATTATCGACTACCTCGATGAACATTACCCCAAACCATCTTTACGAGCTGTAGATAATGAGCAAGAAATGTTGGAATGGCTAAGACTGGCCACATCAATTCATGTTCCTGCCGTTAAACCTTATGTCTACGCCACCATGATTCAAAAGAAAGTACAGAAGACCGCAGAGGAAGAAAAAAAATACCAGGAACTTCAGTCCAACACGGAACTAAAAGAGTTTCACGCCAAGCACGCAGGCGGCAAAGCGTTTGGCGATGAAGACGTGGTCCGTGCGAAGCAGACTCTGGAAGAATGCTTCGACAAACTCGACAATGCGTTGGAGGGACGAAGTTGGATCATGGGCGAACAGTTTACGCTCGCTGATATTTCCTGGATACCGTTGCACTTTGTACTTATTGGTTGTGGTTATCCTTTTGAAAACTACAAAAACATCACGCGCTGGGCAAATGCTTTTCAGAATAAGAAAAGCTATCAGGAAGGCATTACCAAATGGTGCCCGGATTTTTCAAAGGTTTGAAGGAACCATTTATCCAGGAGGAAGTAAATTGAAAACAAGACAAAGAAAATCATCAGCTGCTCGATTAATGCTGTCTTTAGCGTTTCTATTTGGTCTTTCGGTCGGCTCATCAAGAGTTTATTCCGAAGAATTGTCAGTTGCAACGTTCATCCCACCGCAACACCATATTAACTCGTTTTACTTTGACTGGTTTGGCAAAGAATTGTCAGAGCGGTCTGATGGTTCACTGACAATAAAAGTCTATCCAGCCGGACAGCTTGGTGCAGGTCCGGTGCAGCAGTACAAGCGAGTTGTTGAAGGAGTTGCAGATATAGCGTTTGGTTTGCAAACCTATTCGCCAACGATCTTCCCCAAGTCAGTTTTAATTGTACCGCCAGGTAAATCCACCAACGCGCTCGAAGCAACAGAACGACTGCTAAGCGTATACGACGAACATCTCGCAGACGAATATAAAGATGTAAAACTAATTGGGTTGTTTACAGTTGCTGGAGACGCCTGGGCATCCACACAAGACTTGTCAACATTGGAAGGCCTTAAGGGTGCCAAGGTTGTGCCATTCGCTACAATGGTTACGCCACTGATGGAAGCACTGGGTACTGTGCCTGTTCAAATGCCAGTTACTGAAATGTACACAGGTTTGTCGACGGGCACTATTGATGGAACTACAATCTCGCCGGCACAGATGGATAAGCCGTGGAATTTTGCTGAAGTTTCCACTCACTATATCGACAATATACCCGTGACCTTTGCGGTATTTTTTGTAGCGATGAACAAAGAACGCTACATGGGGCTCTCCGATGAGCATCGCGCAATCATTGATGAGCTTGCAGGGGAGACCGCATCCATGATGGGTGCGACGAGTTTCCACAATGAAGGAGAGCGCGGGAAAGCCTGGCATGCCACCAAACCTGCGGCCATGGAAGAAGTCACATCCATTTCCGTTTCAGATGAGGAGCGTGCAAAAATGGATGCGATTATTCAAGAGGGTATGAAAAGTATCTTTGCCGATTATGCTGAACGCGGCATCGACAATGCTGAAGAAATCTATAACGCTATGAATAAATAAGTTTTCAGTAAGTAAGTTATTATAAAGAAGTAGCACTACGACATGAATGTCGGTGCTACTTCGCCACATTGTGACTAGGGCAATTAGGTTATTCCGTGACTAAAATTAGGCTATGACGAGCGACAAACAATCGGTGCGTAAGAACGTTTTGTTTATCATGTGCGATCAGCTTCGATTTGATTATTTGCACTGTAGTGGTCACCCGACAATAAAAACACCGAATATAGATGCTCTGGCAAAACGTGGCGTACGATACAGCAACGCCTATTGCCAATCCCCCATTTGTGGCCCTTCACGCATGAGCACATACACTGGCCGCTATGTATCGTCACACGGTTCTGCCTCAAATTTTGCTCCTTTAAGAATCGGCGAACGCAACATCGGTCACCATCTCAATCCTTTAGGTGTACGCACGATGTTGGTAGGTAAAACACACATTGTTGCCGATCAGGAAGGCATGCGAAGACTCGGAGTGGAGCCAACCAGCGCCATTGGTGTACACCACACACAGGCCGGATTCGAAGTGGTTGAACGAGACGATGGGGTACACCCGGATTCCATGGTCAAGGATAACCTTCCTTACAATGAATATCTAAAGTCACGTGGTCATACTGAAGATAACAACCCCTGGCATTGGGCGGCAAATTCAGTAGAGACTGAAAACGGAGTTCGATCTGGTTTTTTTAATGATGAAGTTAATCGACCTGCCAGAGTGTCTGATGAGGAATCAGAAACGCCTTACATGACCAGAAAGGCAATAGATTTTTTGTCTGAGGATGATGGCGAAAAGCCATGGTTGTTGCACTTGTCCTACATAAAACCACACTGGCCTTATGTCGCTCCTGCACCTTATAACGACATGTATAGCGCGGCAGATGTTTTGCCAGCCATAAAGTCAGAAGACGAACTGACAGATACCAATCCATTGATGAAGCTTTTTATGGAGCGAGTTGCCGGTAAAACCTTCGGTAAAGAGGAGGCTCGCGAAAAGGTCATTCCTGTTTACATGGGGCTTATTACTCAAATCGATGACCAGCTAGGTATTTTGTTCGATTTTATGCGTAAGCAAGATTTACTCGACAACACCATGATTGTTTTTACATCCGATCATGGTGACTACTTCGGCGATCATTGGATGGGCGACAAAGATTATTTTCATGAGCCTTCGGTAAAGGTGCCATTGATCATAATCGACCCAAGTAGTGATGCTGATAAGACGCGTGGTAGCGTAGACGATTCGCTGGTAGAGTTAATTGATTTAGTACCAACTTTTGTTGACTACTTCGACGGCGATATAGCAACCAATATTCTGGACGGGCGCTCCCTGTTGCCAAAAATTCGTAGTAAACCGTGCGATTGGCGAGACTACGCCATCAGTGAATACGACTATTCTTGCCAGGTGTTTCGACCTCAAACAGGAAAACAGCCTCTTGATTGCCGATCTTATATGGTGGCAACAAAGGAGTGGAAACTGATTCATGCGCCAGGCTATCCCCCTGTGCTGTTTGACCTGGTCAATGACCCAAATGAGCTTATCGATCTTGGGCGCAGCCCCGATCACGAGAATATTCGACAACGTCTGTTCAACTTGCTTGCTGAATGGTCTTTGCAATATCGACAACGCGAAACCTGGTCTGAGGCACACAACATAAAAATGACGGGCATGGAAGAGCAGCTTGGCGTGCTAATCGGTTATTGGGACGAGCAGAGCGCTGAAGGTAAAGACCCGAAAATACTGCCCGTTCGAAAACCAGTTTGAGGGTGAGCATTGGCGCTCAGATCATATGCCAATTGTGTTACGTACAACAATCCAAATATGCCAGGTAAATTTATGAATCCCAATGCTGAGCTGGTTGCTCAAAATAGACAATTTGAAAAACAGGTGATTGAGCTTGCGCCTGATGTTTTTGGTGCCATTGGATTTGCAGCGTCCAACGTTTATATGCTTATAGGTGACGATGGGCTAGTCATCATTGATTCGACCGAAACAACTAAAGCGGCCCAGAATATTCTTGCCGAGTTTAGAAAGCTCACCGACAAACCGGTGAAAACCATCATCTATACGCATTCACACCGTGATCATATTAGTGGTGCATCGGTATTCGCAGAAGGTGGTACCCCTGAAGTTATTGCAAGTGATAATTTTGAGTCAGACTTGGTTGCGATTGATAGTCCACATCCAAAACCTGGCAAAGCATTGATGGCAAGGACAAAACGCCAGTTTGGTATGGGCTTGTCTTTCCCGAATGAACGGGTAAGCGTAGGTGTCGGTCCCGGTGACCGCCCAATGGAGGGTATGGGGGCAGGTTATATCGAACCCACTTTGTTAATGAGCGATGCGCGAACGAAACTAAATCGCTGTGGTCTTGATCTAGAGCTGGTAAAAGCGCCAGGTGAAACACCGGACCATATTGTTGTTTGGTATGCATCGCGCCAAATGTTATTTTGTGGCGATAACTTCTATTCTTCTTTCCCGATGTTGTACGCTATCCGTGGAACAGCCTATCGAGATTTTAACGCCTGGGCAGACTCACTTGATTTATTGCTTAATTTTAAAGCGGAAGTTTTGGCACCGGGCCATACAATGCCAGTCGTAGGGTCAGCTAAAATTAAAGAGTATCTTTCTGACTATCGCGAAGCAATTAGTTCATTGGTGGCTCAAACTGTCGATGGAATGAACCGTCAACTGGGGCCTGATGAACTTGCGCATAGTGTGAGCCTGCCAAGTGAACTTGCGGGCAAGCCTTACCTTAAAGAATTCTACGGGAAAGTTGCCTGGTCGGTACGTGCGTATTTTGCTGGTACGCTGGGTTGGTTTGACGGAAATCCGACAAACTTGGCAAAACTATCGCCGAAACAAAGTGCAGATAGAATTATTAAACTTGCTGGAGGTGTGGATGCGTTGCTCAAAACTGCGCAACAGGCAGCAGCGGATGATGATCATCAGTGGGCTATGGAATTAAGCGACCATTTAATCCATGCAAATGAACAGGCTATCGCTGCCAAAAAAATAAAAATTGCGTCATTACGCGCCATGGCCGATCTTGAAATTAACGCAGCCGGGCGCAACTACTATTTGCTGTCGGCACAGGAGATGGAACAGTCTCTGGAATAATAAAATACTTGAGCGTAAGATGATTTGCACCTGGCCGTTAATCACGGCACCAACCAGTAACGCCTGGAGTATAACCTATGTCAAATACTGACAAGCCCTGTATTATCTGTGTTGCCATAACCGGTTCAGTCCCAACTCAAAGCGATAATCCAGCTGTTCCGATCACTGTTAGTGAGCAAGTAGAAAGTACACAGGCAGCATTTGAGGCTGGTGCATCAATTTGCCATGCGCATGTTCGTAACGATGATCAAACAACATCAAGCGATCCGGAAAAATTTGCTCGACTGAAAGAAGGGTTGGAAAAACACTGCCCTGGCATGATTATCCAGTTTTCTACCGGTGGACGTTCTGGTTCTGGAAAAGAACGAGGAGGAATGCTGCCACTTAAGCCTGATATGGCATCTTTGACTGTAGGTTCTAATAATTTTCCAACTCGCGTGTATGAGAACTCTCCTGAACTGGTTGAATGGCTTGCCAGTGAAATGCGCACGTATAAAATTTTGCCTGAAATAGAAGCATTTGATTTAAGCCATATATTTCGGGCGGCCGCTATGCATAGGGATGGTCAGCTCCCTGAAAAACCCTACGTGCAATTTGTAATGGGTGTGAAGAATGCCATGCCGGTCGATAAGGAAGTTTTTGATTTTTATATCAAGACCACAAAACGATTGTTACCGGACTCTGAATGGTGCGCTGCCGGTATCGCGGCAGGGCAGATCGTTGTTAACGAATGGTGTATTGCTGCTGGCGGTCATGCTCGAACCGGATTGGAAGATAATATTCGTATTGATAAAGAAACTTTGGCTCCGTCAAACGCGGCATTGGTAGAACGAGTAGTTGATTTATGCGAAAAATACGAACGTCCAGTAGCGCAGGTGGCACAAGCCAGACAAATGTTGGGCCTTCACTAGGATGGCAGTTGTTAATCACCGAATCAGGAGCGTCGGATGAACGAAGAATTAATCGATAAATTAGCGTTACGCGAGTTGATCGAAAACTGGGCTATTTGGCGAGATGCCGGATTCTGGGAAAAGTTTCGTACTGTTTGGCATGACGACGGCCGAATGATGGCAACCTGGACGCAAGGCACGCCAGATGAATTCATTGAGATGAACAAACAGGGGTGGGAACGTGGCGTGTCCATTCTTCACTTTTTAGGCGGCTTTACATGTGAGCTTGCTGGCGATCGAGCAGTAACTCAAACAAAGATGACAATTTCCCAGCGTGGTGAAGTTCATGGGGTTTTAGTCGATGTCGTGTGCACGGGCCGCTTCTACGATTTTCTAGAAAAACGTAACGGTCGTTGGGGTATGTGTTTGCGCCAGCCAATATATGAAAAAGATCGTATGGATCCTATTGACCCAAACGCCAACGTATCGCTTGACGCTAATGTGCTGAGTGAATTTCCGGTTGGTTACCAGCATCTGGCGTATTTACAATCTCAAGTGGGTTATCCGGTAAAAAAGGACATGCCGGGTTTGAAAGGCGAGGAGGTCGAGTTACTTTATTCTACAGGTGCTGACTGGGTTGCCGGTAAGTCCATTAAATGGGCCGGGTTTAACTGGGGTTAAAGTCTGTCGTTTTAACGGCGTATTGCAAGCGAGTTGGTGTGGCTTAGCCACACTGCAATTTACTAAGTATTGTTGTAGGAGAAAGAACATGGGTGCATTGGGCGAAGATATTATTAGCGCAAGTAGTTTGCCACCGTTTTTTAAGGTCAGTAATGCGCACGCTATTAACGCACCGGAAAACCGAAAAGGTGATGCGTTGCGTACCTATGTCAGCTCTTTTTCAGGTTTTCAAAAAGAAGCTTTGGTGCGTTCTGCCAAAACCGGCGATACTTGGCGCCTGGTTAGCGATGAGGGTCCTTATTTAAATGGACACGACGCGGCTTGTTGCCCGCTCGCTTTTTTATCGGTTGGCATGGCGGCAAGTTTCATGAACGAGATTCAAGCCTATGCGACCCAAAAAAATATTGAGATACGTAAGCTAAAGCTAACTCAGGATAACTACTACACCATGAAAGGTTCAATGCCGCGACGTACCATGGTTGGTGGGGCAGAAAACATTGAGCTAAAGGTTGAAATAGATTGTGATCTTGACGATGAACAATTAAATAC
>CALIMV010000338.1 GCA_938045275.1 uncultured Granulosicoccaceae bacterium | reverse complement strand
TCTGCGACGATAGTGAATCCCTTATATTCGATGGGATCGGCGGCTTTGACACCAGAAGTACCGTTGGTGCTTGAGCCCAACAGTGATTTAAATAAATTTCCGAGCCCCATACGCTACGCTCCACCTTAATCAATATAATGTAATAGCTTACCAGATCAACAATGTACTACTCGCATTATGAAAGCCCGGTAGGTCGACTCTTACTAGTTGGAGATGGCGAAAACATCCATAGAATCGAGTTCCCGACCACCTGTCGACCTATAACACCGGACGCCTCATGGGAATACAATGAGGTCATTTTCGCCCGCCTCGCCGAGGAGCTTGACGCCTATTTTATTGGAAGCTTACAAGTATTCAGCGTAAAGTTTGCACCTAAAGGCACCGCGTTTCAGCACAAAGTATGGAATGCACTACAACAAATTGCTTATGGCAAAACATGCACCTACGCGGATATTGCCAAATTGATCGGACAGCCAACTGCCAGCAGAGCGGTGGGGGCAGCTAACGGCAGGAATCCGGTTTCTATCATTATTCCCTGTCACCGGGTTATTGGCACCAGTGGCGCTTTAACGGGCTACGCTGGTGGCATCAGTACAAAGCAGTGGTTGTTGTCGCATGAAGCGGGCGAACAGCCATTATTTCCTTTCGAGGAGTGGTGATCGGCTTAACTAGTAACTTAGCAGACGTTCCCAAAACCCTGGTTTGAGCGACTCCTTGCATGATGCATACTGCGCTCGATAATTGTCTGCACCGCGCTGCACTTTTAAAGCGACTCCGTTCAACCACGGCTTCTGTTTATACGTACCGCTGCGAAAACCCCCAATACCCTCGTGATAGTTAAGATATAAATTGTAAGCATCACTCTTGGCCACATTATTGCGACGAATAGCTTCATTCATATACCAGTGGACAAAGTCGGTAGCATCAGCGAAGTTGGAGCGTTTTCGCGAGTAATTTCCGGTATCTCGCACGTATTCAAGCCAAGTACCATCGATAGCTTGCGCATAACCATACGCACTGGAAGCGCGACGCCACGGAATAATACCCAATAGATAACGGCGCGGTGGTCGCGCACGATGTTTAAAAGCCGACTCCTGATTCATGATGGACATAGCGATGTGCATCGACGTTCCCCACTTTTTTTCAGCCCGTGTAGCAACACTATGCCAACCACGTTTCTGTTTATAGATTGAGCAGATATTATCCGGGCGCATAGGCGGAGTTGTTGTGCAGCCGGCAAACACCACCGTCAGAAGCAGAATTGGAAGAAGCCTTGCAGAATAGAAATTAACTAGCATCTGTGCAGTGTAGCTGTTGAATCTGAACGCAAGCTTACTTAATGTTAAGAGTCATGCGTTAAAAATAGTCCATCAATAAATTGTGCACGCAACAAACCGCTCTGTAGCCGGATAACAGGCTGCGGGCGCAGATCTTGCGAAGATATTCACACTAATTGCACTGCTGTGGATATTTAATGCGTTTTATTCATGTTTCTGTAATGATTTCCTGCTTGGCGCTATCGGCCTGCGCAACGCTTGTTCCGCCCACCGAAGATGTGGCTGAACCTGCGCCAAAATTGATCGAAACCTTACCAGAGGATATTGGCAGCTTTGAATACCAAGGCTATCGATATTTTGAGGACAGCTCTAACGGCTACACTATTCGTTATGTCAATCCTCAAAAGCGTCGCCTGGCAGATGTGTATGTGTATCCGGTAGCAACACAAAATGCTGATCTCGACCACGAGGATTTGGTGATGGGCTCAACGCGAGCCACCATTCAAGCTATTGCCGGTGCAGTAAAACAAGGCATCTACGACAATTTTAACCTCGTTGGCGCTGCTACTCAAGCCCGTGGTTTCAGGACAGTAGCCCGTGTTGAGGCCACTTATCTTAGCGACAATCTCGCGTCTTATACGTTGGTTTACCAAACTGAATACGATGGTACGCTGCTGAAAATTCGAGTAACCATGCCAGACAACGAAAGCAATCGAACAAGCCATGAATGGGATAGTTTCGCCGATACTATGTTTAATAAAATTGTTGTTGAGCTCGATCAGCAGCAAGCAGCCAAGCCTGTCAAAAAACACAAAATAAAGACCGAAACCAAAACATGAATTAAAATTCCCGTGCTAGCATGCGTTAAGTACAGATGCGTCGTCAAACTACCGGTTAAGGCCTGCAATTTTATGCAATTCGTCACCGTCCTCGTCCCAACACCATAACCCTTTTTCCGAACACAAATGCACACCGCCAAGCCAACTGTTGCGATGCAGCGTTTTCAACACACTCTGACGCCTGCTCAGTACCTCACGACCAAATTCTGTTACCACCAGCTCCTGCAGTCCAAATTGTTCTAAAGAATGTTTAACGCCTGGTGGATACTCGAACATTGCTCCATTTGCGCAAGCCAGTAAAGGTTGCTCTGCTATACACAGCTGATGTATTTGCGAATAGCTTCGCCAGTCACCTATGTACAAACAAGTTTCAAAATTCATGTTTTCTGTGAACACTTTTATCGGGTTAGTCATACCAGAATCGACTAACTGAAGCAGTTGTCTTTCTGTTCGCGTTAGTCCATCCCTCAACCAGGGAAATTCTTGCAGGTGACGCATTATTGAAGCCTGTAAAAACGGCAATTGCGATACAGGTGAATCTAATGATTTACATGCACTCAATAACGCCTTGGGTTCACTATGACAAAACGCCTGCCAAAACATCACCGCAATATCAAAGTGCGCCTTAGTAACTTGCTTACGCAGCGGATATAACGATGCCATTTGTTCAGCTGACAACTGGCCGATACCACGAAATTCCTGAATTCCATCGAAGTGATCAATACTGATTAGTGAAAGGGATAAATTTGAATTGCCCAGTTGCGAAAACCAATCAAGCAACTGTAAAAGTTGTAATTGATCTAACAAGTCGTGCTCGAACCACAATACGACTTCATCAAAATCAGTCGAGCGAAATAACGTTGCATCGCGTTCGGAAAAACCATGTGGTTCTTCAGCTGATAACAGAGTCTTGTCGCTATTTTCGTCACCAAACTCGCGAGTTAAGTAGGCTATCCGAATTCGGCTTAACTCGGCCAGCGAAGCCACGGCCGGACATGGTCCGTGATGCATGGGGTCGCGCCATGGTAAAACAACGCCGGGCACGGAGCTGGCGTTAATAATGTTAGCAGCGCTATCACCGTTGGTTATATGCAAAACATCAGGTGTCACCGTTGAGTGCCTGTATTGTTGAGTGCCTGTATTAAAGCTTTCTTATAGTGTGCTCATAAAGTTCTTGCAATGTCGCATTATCTTCATCTGCTACCAAAATATGGTGTTGATTATTGGCTATCCAGCTGGCCGTATATAACTGATTCTGCTGCAATACCTGCAGTGGTTTCGATGGTGTATTTTCGGTTGGCATGTAGCAAAGCGCCAAAGGGGCAGCCCCCGGCTTTTTATACACCAATTGCACAAGGGTCTGACCTTCGAACCCAAGCTCCTGGGCTCGAGCAAACTTGTAGCCATACGATGAAAAATCCATGAGCGGAAGCTGGGCACCTGTACGTAGGCTGATTGCTTCAAGTAATTTTTGAGCGTCATCAACATGCGTACCGTTTATAGACGCCACTGTTTTCTCTACATAGAGTGATTGATAGTCAGCCACACGCTTAACTAAGCGATCGTGGGTACTTTGCACAGACGGCATGGTGGATTGGGCAACGGATTCGTTTGAGTTCGTGTTGCTAGTCTGCCAATAAACCTTTGAAAATAAAGCACCAATGCATACGCCGAGAAACAAACAGGCAGCAAAACCTAATCCTGTCTTTATACCCATGCCGGTTTTTGATTTTAATGAACGCCGATCTGTTTGATCGTCATTTTCGTCTGCTACCAAATTTTCAATACGAGCGCGCAATGCCTCTGGTACCGGGGGGTACGGGCTTTGTTGATAAGCTTGACGGATAGGCAGTTGCGAGGCTTGCATTGCTGCCACCATGCTAGCCAGTTCGGAATCGGTGCGAAGTGCAGCAAGAAACTCAGCCGTTTGACTGTCATTCAATTTACCGTCAACATAATTCAGTATGTCTACTTCTGTGTATTTCATCGCTGTGTCCCTCCATCAACTTCAGCCGCTTTTTTTGCAAAGCTCTCTTGCAACATTACCTTGCCCAGTGTAATCCGCGCTCGCGCCAGCCTGCTCATAACGGTGCCCACAGGAATGTCGAGAACAAGCGCTGTTTCCTGATACGTGAACCCTTCAACGCATACAAGAGCGACAACCAAACGCTGCGCTTCTGGCAGTGACTCTACCTGATCAAATATTTGCTGCAATCGCATTTGCGATTCAGGGGAATGCGCGTTTACCAACTCATGATGAATAGTAGATGCCTCCGGGTCGACTATATTAAACGACTCTGAAGCTGCTTCGTTGTACTGTTCATTCTTAAAGTGTGTGTGCTTGAACGAGCCTGCATGTCGAATTTGCCTGGCCCGCAGTACGTTTAGCCAGATTCTGTGTTCGATTTTAAATAACCAACTACGTAACCGCCCCTGCTCTCGATATTCGCCCGCTTTTTCAAGCGCTTTAACGCAGGTTCGCTGAACCAGGTCTTCAGCGTCTGCCTGATTTCCAGTAAGTCGCAGCGCAAAACGCCACATAGCGTCGAGTTCACCGGTAAGCAGTTGGGTAAGCTTATTCATTTTCTGACCAAAATTCGAACTTTGCCAAGACCCTTCAACGATACACGTTTGACCAGAAAAGTCGTAGAAGGCGTTATCAATTCGCGCTATGTGAGTCTTTCAGCGCATTTATATTTGCCATTTCGACAATTTCCTAATTTTATTTTCAAACAATGGAATAAATACGCACCCTGAGTTGTTGTACTACCAGGAGATCGTTTTTCCTTCAGATTTTGTATTCTGTCGATAATCGAGATCCTCAATGGGCACGCTTGTTAAGAGTTTGCCCTTATAACAATCGAGGAGAATGTAATGAAAAGTAAGTTTGTACTGCCCCTGTTTGCCGCTATGCTGACCGGGCTTTTCGCCACTGTGTTGATAGCTCAAACCGTGCCCGTAACCTCAGCGCCCGAAGGTGCAAAAGTGAGCATCCTATCCCCGGCAGACGGTGACACTGTTGAACGCGAATTCGTTGTGATTTTCGGCCTGGAAGGCATGGGCGTGGCTCCCGCTGGCATCGACATAGAAGGAACCGGGCACCACCATTTGCTGGTTGATCAGGAAACGCTTCCACCAGAAGGTTTGCCAATGGGTGAACCACCACTGCATTTTGGAAAAGGGCAGACACAAACCACCCTTACATTAGAACCTGGCACACACACACTGCAGCTAATCATGGGTGACAAATTACACGTGCCACACAATCCACCCATTGTTTCCGATCTCATCACCATCGAAGTCAAGGAATAAATCGAATGCATGCCAGGCGTTTGCATCGCCTGGCCCGCAATCCTTTGCACTCTCAATCAATCCTTTGTGCTCTCAATAGTGTTAATCAACCCTCAGTTTCTTCAATAAGCCGCTGTTTCACCAAATCCGTTGTGCATTTTCGCGAAGCATATCTCAAGTGCCTTGTTCGCCATAAAAACTGTATTACTTTTAACCACTTAGAACAGGTATTAGCTTGGCGTCGGTATTTTGACCATCGGTAGAAATGCATTCAAGTGCCTGTTTTTATTAACATTACATTGTCCAATTGCCTTCGTTTGCATACGCCCTGAAGCGGCAGTAAAGTGCACGTCAATTCGAAGGCACTGCCCTCGAGAGAAAAGCGGTACGGACCGGCAAAGATCGGATTCGACAATAAAAATAAAACACGGGGAACAAGTAATGAATTCAAAAATAATAACCAAAATAATAATGGCAGTAACTCTGCTGGGCCTAAGCTTGGGTACATCAAGCGCTCATGCTGACGACGGCCACTTGGTGTTTAACACTGCAGCTATTCACTTTAAAAATTTCTCCGAGCGCAACGCATTCGTTCCTGGTCTTGGTTGGGAATACTCGCCAACGGGCAAAGTGGGTTTTCACGTGGGTACCCTGTCGGACAGCTTCGGCGCTCAGGCAGCCTACCTGGGCGTTAACTACGGCACACGTCGGTTTTTCAACAATAAACTGCGGTTTCTACTTGGCGCGACGGTTGTACACAAGCAATTTCACAAGAATAAGCCACTGGAAACCAAAGTCGTGCCTTTTCCGGTTATGGAAATGAATTTGTGGAAGCGTGCAAGTCTGAATATTTCGGGTTCGCCTGAGATTGACTACAACGGCTCACACAGCAATGCCGTGATGTTTTTCCAGTTCAAACTGCGACTACAGTAATTTTCACTGAAACCAAGAGCAACATCGTTTACCCCCTTCGGCTGGCCGGCTTCACTGCGGCCAGTCGCTTTTAATGTGGGCTTTTAATGCGGGTTAGTCAGGTGGCATAACTATTCAGGCTTTTTCGTTGTCGGCACGCTCACAGCATTTGGCAATACCTGGTCATGCATTTAAAAACGATGCTTTGTTTTCTACCAATTCCTGTCGCGTCAGGGCAAAAACACCGGTTCCACCATTGTCAAATTCCAACCATAAAAATGGCACATCCGGGTACAAGTCTTCCAGTGCTTGCGCGCTATTGCCAACCTCAACAACCAACATCGCACCGTCATTCATATAGTCAGCAGCTTGATGCAATATGACCCGTACAATATCCAAACCATCATTACCCGCAGCCAGACCTATCATCGGCTCATGTTCAAACTCTTTGCCCATTTCGCGAATATCAATGTCATCAACATACGGCGGGTTGGAGATAATTAGATCGTAAGAGCCAATAAGCTTCTCGAACAAGTTACTTTCCTTAAGCTTCACTCGCTCTTGCAATTGATGATCAGCCACGTTTTCTGCAGCCAAACTCAGCGCCTCCGTTGACAAGTCACTCGCTTCGACAGTTGCATGCGGCAGTTGCACAGCGCAAGCGATCGCAATACAGCCTCCACCAGTACATAAATCGAGTACCGTGTTGACTTTAAGAGGATCCACTAAATTAAAAAAATCATTGAGAATAAATTCCGCCAATGGTGAACGAGGCACCAAGGCTCTGGCATCGGCTCGAAACGACAGACCGGCAAACCAGGCAGTACCTGTAATGTAGGCTGCTGGAATCCGGTCGGTTATGCGGCGGGTTACGATAGCATTACATCGCTCGACTTGC
This sequence comes from uncultured Granulosicoccaceae bacterium, assembly GCA_938045275.1. GTDB lineage: Bacteria > Pseudomonadota > Gammaproteobacteria > Granulosicoccales > Granulosicoccaceae > Granulosicoccus. The sequence continues at coordinate 14,877 of CALIMV010000338.1, read as the reverse complement.
TCAATGGACAGAGATTGAGCATAGTCTGGTGCGTGCAGCGGCGATAAATCCATTGCATGCAAAACCAGCCAGCTTGCCTCACTCAGCGCATCGTGTGTGCCATGCCCATACACGAGATTATGCTCATCAAATGCCCTTGCACAAACTTTGATTGCTGTCTCAATGTCCATTGGCATACCAAGCGGAAATTCAGGCGATTTAGACATTGGCAATGACCTTTTCAGTTGACTCTTTAGTATAATTGGTCAGGGCGCAGTTAGCATCTGTTGGATGCTTCACCTCTCAGGTAACAGGGTCGAACCGGCGCAATAACAGGCGATCAATAAATTCATGAATTCACCAGAGACCAACAAACCAGCGCAATCCAAATCTTGGTTACCAATGGCGGCGATTGCCTGCATTGCCATTGCCGCCGGTGTGTTTGCTGGCACGCGTCAGAGCATGAAAGGCCAGCCGCAAGTCTCGCACGATCAACAAGCTATACAAACAGTTCAGGCAAAGCTGGAAAGTGCCACTCTGTTCCCGGATGATTTCAAACAGCTTCCTGCTTTTTCATTACCATATGGCGAAAGTAAAATGCTCAGTGAAGCTGACTTTAAGGGTAAATGGAGTGTTTTGTTTTTTGGTTTTACGCATTGCCCAGATATTTGCCCAAACACATTAAACGAAATGAACGGTGTAGTAAGTCAGCTTACACAAGATCAGCTAGCGATACCTCAGGTCGTATTTATCACTGTAGACCCGGTCAGAGATACAGTAGAAAAAATGGCAAAGTACGTTGGTCATTTTAATGAAGCCTTTATCGGCTTATCTGGTGATCTAACCGATATTACCAAGCTCACCACAGAGTTGGGTATCGTTGCCAGTTACACCGCAGACGCCAATGGTGGAGACGGGTACAGCGTCGACCACACTGCATCGATGTTGGTGATCGACCCCGAACTTAAGGTTCGTGCCAAGTTAAATCCGCCACATAAAATAGAGACTATTACAAAAGATCTTAAAACGATTATGGCTAACTATAACTAGACACTGACAAACACATACACGAATAATCAAAACCTTACAGACAACCTACCGAGCGTTACATTACTCAAGCCTCTCGGGTAAATAATCAAAAACCTTCTTACATTACAAATAATACTATGCGTACGTTACTTCTCTCACTTTGTCTTTGGTCAACAATTAGTCTGGCTTCCAACTTCCCTCTTGTTATCGACCCAGTTGTCAATGAGACCCCGCCAGGCGCAAATGTTACCGCTGGTTATCTTACTTTGGTAAACGAGACTGGCACCGAGATAGTCATAACCGGCGCTTACAGCCCAACCATCACGAAAGTTGAAATTCACCGTTCACTAATAAAAGACGATGTCGCTAAAATGGAATTACAGAAGTCGGTCATCCTTGCACCCGGTGCCACCGTTAAGTTCGAGCACGGGGGCTATCATCTGATGCTTATGGCATTAACCGAGCCGCTAACAAGCGGTCAATCAGTGGATATCATTCTATCCACCTCGGTTGGCGATATGTTGATCGAAATGCCAGTTAAAAAAATAGGAATGGGGATGCACAAAGACCAAACCTCACAAGCACCCGAACCACAAGGGTCCAACACACCCACAGAAACAGAAGTTAAGATGGAAGAAAGCCATCAGATGAACACGGATAGTGAAGAGCAAGTCAGCTCAAAATAAACCAAATTCAATTCCGCTATATTTGGCCAGCCCACCTGGTCGGCAACCGCCTCAGACAAGTCTGGCCGGTGTTCTCGGCCGGTTAGAACTTGGCAATAACAGGAAACCTAGTAATGCTGGCAGATTGGCTAAAAACGCTACCCCTTTACCCGTTGCCACATCACTTAATCTCTCGAGCCGTATTGTGGATGACACGGCGAGAGTCCCGATTTACGCAATTTGCCATAAAACGTTTTGCAAAACTGTTCAAAGTCGATATGCATGATGCTGCTACTCCAGCGTATGAACACTACAAAACATTTAATGCGTTTTTTACAAGGGAGCTAAGGGCCGATGCAAGACCAATTACTGCCGGCAATGGAGAAATTGCCTGTCCAGCTGATGGGCGTATCTCTGCTATCGGTAACATCGAAGCAGGCAGAATTTTTCAGGCAAAAAATCAGGATTACTCACTCCAGGCCTTACTCGGTGGCGATGAAGCTGCCTCCAAGCGTTTGCAGAACGGAAAGTTTGCCACCATTTACCTGTCTCCGCGTGACTACCATCGCCTACACATGCCAATTAGCGGAACATTGATTAGCCAGACGCATGTCCCGGGAAGATTATTCAGCGTCGCACCGCACACCGTGCGCACTGTGGCAAATTTGTTCGCGCGCAACGAACGAGTCATTGCTCAATTTGAAACAGACTCTGGCCTCATGGCGCTGATTCTTGTTGGTGCCATTAATGTTGCCGCTATCGAAACTGTATGGCACGGTTTAGTAACACCACCAAAAGGCAAGCATGTATCGCGAATCGAGTACAACGCTGAAACGGCCGTATCGCTTGCTCGTGGCGAAGAAATGGGACGATTTAATATGGGGTCAACGATTATTGTGCTGTTAGAGAACGACACTCGGTGGCGAATAGATATGCAATCTGGCGACAGTGTCAGGATGGGGCAATTTTTGGGTCGGTGCTGACATTACCTAAAACGGTTGATACACCAGGCGTTTCCATCCCTAACGCGCGAGCCCGGTGCATTGTCATTTTTGTGTCCAGCACCACTCCTGGAATGCCTGCGCCACTGACCCCTTCGAGCTGATTTGAATAGTCTATCCCCCAATAATCAAGCATGCGAACACCAAAGTCGAATCGACTCATCGACTCATCACCGGCGATATTTATAATTCCACACTCGCCTGGGTGATCTAGTGCTAATGCACACAAGGCCTCAGCCAGTGCTTTATCGTGAACTGGTTGACGAATAACATCAGTGAACAGTTTCAGTGTTTCGCCTTTTGCTAATCGTTCTGCGAAACCAGCGGTACCACGATCCATTTTTTCAATGCCGTATATTAGCGATGTTCGTACAATTATCGCCTGTGGTACCAAACGACTAATATGCGCCTCACCGCAGGCCTTTGTCATCGCATACTTGTTATCTTTCAATGGCGATGCAATTGCATTGTCTGTGTAAGGTGCGTCTATACCATTGAACACCGAATCTGAAGATACCGAAACGAGACGACAGCCCAATTGACGCGCAGCCTCCGCAACAGTACGTGTACCCACATCATTAACAGCGACCATTTCCTTATCAGTCCCACCGGGATTAACCGCTGCACAATGAATGATGGCATCGGGATGCTGAGATTGAATCACATCCTTTAGCGCTTCGCGATTGGTCAAATCAACCGCCACAGCGTGTGTTATTTCGCTAACAGAATCAATATTTCGAGCAATACCGACCACGTCTGCCCGCATTGCGGCACAAGGCAGTAACGCCTGCGCAAGGTAACCACTCGCTCCGGTTATCAGGATTTTCTTTCTCACGACTGTATACCGTAATCAAATTGCAAAGGCGCTGCATTATGGTCTTGCAAAAACTGTAGCGCATCTTCTGCATCACTCTCAAACCAGGCTTTTGTGGAGCCCAATCTGAACGTATAACCCCAGCTATCCATATCGCTCATCATACGCTCACGCCCTACTTTCTCGAGTTTGTCCGCGAGCAGTATCTGTAAATAGCACACAGCGTTTTCTTCCATTAATGTACCACCGGCATTCGTATGCAAGGCCGCCCTGCGCGTGTCGTCCATGAGTAACCAATGACAGCCCTCATGCAAGACAGAGTGAATCGGTGTATCTTGCCTGGCATACAACGTATTGGTGATCAAACCCGCTTCCTCGTCACCCCAATGACTACCGGGGATTTCAGTTCCGGGCGTAATGATCTCGATACTTAGCCTGTGCGGTGCGAACAGTGCGCGTAATTGTTCAATGCCGATATCGCTGACTCGAAGAACGTTCAAGCTCGTCTCCCGGAAAACGCAAGCACATCATCAATCTGCTCTGCCCCGGTGAGCTTTAACGTCAAGCGATCGAGACCAAGCGCCACACCCGCACAATCAGGGAGTCCATTTGCCAGAGCCGATAATAAGTTTTCATCAAGTCGTACTTGTTTCTCTCCCCTCAGCGCACGTACGCTCAGCTCTTTTTCGAACCGCGTTCGTTGTTCAGTCGCATCGCTTAGCTCATGGAAGCCATTCGCAAGCTCAACCTTACCCCAATACATTTCAAATCGTTCGGCCACAGGAATTTGATCATGGTTTGTAGCTATCCGCGCCAAAGCCGCCTGTGACGCGGGATAATCCAACACATAAGTGACACCATCATCGCTGAATTCCGGTACCACAAATTCATCCATCAACAAGTCCAGCGCAGCATCAAGATCATCGCCGATGGCGCTTGGGTAGGAGCGCTTGCGTTGGCTAAATACACGTTCTATATCAATAATGCTGGTCTCGCCAAACGGTTTCTCGCACACACTTGATACAGCATCGGTATACCGAACGAATTCAGGTGTTATCCATGGCTTTTTGAAAAGCGTAAACACACGCTGCATCAATGCACTGACATCCTCTATAAGAGCCAGATGATTCATACCAACGCGATACCACTCCAACAAGGTGAATTCAGCATTGTGAAATCGTCCCGACTCACCGTCACGAAAGACGGTAGCTATTTGATATATATCAGTCGCGTAAGCCGCCAACAGACGTTTCATGGCGAATTCGGGTGACGTGTGCAGGTATTGATCAGCGACCTGATAACTGTGGATATTAGGATCGGTTGTGGTTGCAACAGATAAAGCTGGAGTTACAACTTCCAGCACGTTTTGTTCACTCATGTAGTCGCGAACGCACGTTCGCAGCGCTGCACTAAGTCTAAGCACATCAAGCGATGCACCAGGTCTCCAGTTATTATTGATCACGCAATTCGACCACGGAAAAACACCAAGTGCCGATAGGATTACTCAACTCGATGGTTCGAATTGTGGCTCAACCAGTTAACTCAATGACTCGATTCAACCGATTGAATTAAAATCTAATTCTTGACTCGAGAAACGTACTCGCCGGTTCGAGTGTCTATTTTGATGACCTCTCCTTCTTCTATGAACAAAGGCACTTTGACAACCGCCCCCGTATCCATATAGGCGGGTTTGTTACCACCTGTGGCTGTATCACCGCGAACACCAGGATCGGTTTGCTTTATAGCCATTTCCACAAAATTGGGTGGTGTTACAGCGATTGGTTGACCGTTATACAAAGTAACCTCGCAAACAGCTTCTTCAATCAACCAAAGGTGGCAATCACCGATCGCGTTTTTATCGGCAGCCAGCTGTTCGTAGGATTTTGGATCCATAAAGTGCCACATATCACCATCGGAATACAGGTATTGCATTTCGGTATCCATGACATCTGCGCCCTCAACCGATTCACCTGATTTAAACGTTCGTTCAACGGTGCGGCCCGTTTTCAGGTTACGGACCTTGGTGCGCGTGAAGGCCTGGCCTTTCCCTGGTTTTACAAATTCGTTCTCAACGATGGTATGGGGGTCGCCATCGAGCATGATCTTGAGACCACCCTTGAATTCGTTGGTATTGTAATTGGCCATATTGATGTTTCTAACGCTTGTCGTGGACGAATTTACACATTATAGACCGCTAATAGCCGGTAACGCAGCTTAGGTGGCCCTATTTGGCACAAATTCATGTGCAAACTGAGCTGCACTAACTACACTATCTAGAATAGTTACGGGTTTTTAATGCAGCCCCGACTCCATCGCCCGAATACATATTGAAACTTATTGTGAACCCAAAGCACCCACAGCTAAATTGCCTGGTACTGTCAAAACAGCATGAGCATCACCGGTTGGTGAGCACTTGGTTGGGCGAGAGAACGTGCGTGGGTTGTGTAACTGCAGTAAAAGACGAAAAGGGTCTGACCAGGCACCTGAGTAAGACTAAAGTCCACTTATGCATCGTCGTACTGGAAAAACACCAGCGGGTTCTGCCGACCAGCTTGCTGCACTATGTTGACCTGCCAATTTTTGTACTAACGACCAGCAGAAAGCCAGAAAAATTAAAAAAATTGCTTAAACAAGGCGCCACCGAGGTTGCAAGTTTGCGCAGCACTGTCTTTGCCAAACACGCACTTAGCCGTTTGCTCTCTGAATGCAGATCAAAACAAAAGCTGTATTTTCTTCAAGCGCATATCCAGCTGCTTGAAAAGCAAGTGGCTTACCTACAATCAATATTGAAAAATGATAAACGCTCTCTCGCGCTAACCGCAGCCAACGATTCTGAGCACAATGTTGCAGACCAAATTGAAACCCGGCTAAAACACCTACGGCTACCTGCGGTGGAGAACATTATCGAAAACTACAAACCTCGAGATATAGCTACTGGTTTGAGGGCTCGAATCTCAGTGCTGGAAAAGTTTCAGCAGATGCTGACGTCTGAAATAAAGGCGCCACGATTTACTGCCTTGCTGGTCAGTATTCTCACTAACAATGATACGAGTCAGCAAAGCGTTGCGGCGAAAAACGTACAGGATTTAACCTTGTTCAGGGCGGCCGATACGCTGCAAAAACAATTAGGCTCAGGCACCATTCTAGGCCGTATTAATAAGAATGCCTTACTTCTGATTCAATCAAGCCATGACGAGCCGGTTTCCAGAGATGCGGCAAACCGCGTGCGTAAGTCATTGGGTTCACTGGGTGGATTAATCGATGCCAAAACTGACATACGCATCAATACAATGAACTTGCCTGCAAAAACCAGTATCAGTGCAAATGAAGTGGTTGCCCGATTGGAGGCTTCAGCAACCTAGTCGACATTGGCTTTTTACCGTAACTAAATCCTCATACCGCAAAACTGATGGCATACTGACAAAAACTCCCCCGGTATGTCAGAACAATGACTTTGTCCTTCAAATTTTTTAAAAGCCGATCAGCCGTTGTTTTGATGTTGCTGTGCATAGTGTTGGCTGTTAGTGTGTATTTTTGGGATCAGGACAGAGTTCGAAAACGTGCAAATCATCCGGATGGCATATGGACAATCACAATGGATGGAAAAGCAGCCTCGTACACGTTTCGTGGACCGCTGGATACGTTTCTTATTCACAGAACGGAAGTTACCAGCCTCAGAAAGCTAACCGCTGATGTTCGGTCTTTAACCATGCAATGGCATTACGAAACGGGTGAGCCATGGCGACGGTGGGAACGAGACAATCCTGAAAAAAATGAGAATGATGATCAAATCAAGCTGTCGGCTGAAGTTGATACTGTTCCAGCGGATAAAGACCTGGCAGCACAAGCAGAAGATATTCATTTAGATCACGTCATCAACAGCACAAATCCGGCGCAGAATGCCAAACTAGTAGGCCAGGTGTGGAATGACACAGCATTAAAGTATGAACGTCGTTACGACACTCATTACCTGATAGTGGAACGAGAGCCCTATGACGGTCGAGTCATCGCATGCGATACCGGTCCTTGGTACTGCAGTCTTCATGGCGCCCGGGTAAACGATACATTAGAGCTTGGTAAAATTATGGTGTGGAAGCAAGACGTAGAGAACTGGAAACAATACCAAGACAAAGCACGAGCTTTAGTCGAAAAAGCTATTGTTGAATAGATCTCGATTCAGTTTGCTGTACTGACTATTTCCTGAATTGAGCAAATTTTTCAGTAAAGCCATCCGTAAGGCTATCAGTAAAGTTGGAATATTGTTGTTGTCGAAATGCAATTGTGGGTCACCCGGTTATGGCCAGGTAACCCATATCGTTCCTGCTACTATCTTATATATTCACGTTCCGTGACGAATTTTATTTATCGTTACCGACCCAGGAGATTTTCCCTTAGCTCGTTGTGAGCATCGCTGGTTCGCTGATAAGGCGAAGGTAAACCTTGCTCCTCTAATGATTCCAGCATTTCATTGTGTGCCTGCACTTCACTATCGGTTAAGGCAACAATACTGCCATCATTTATAAGCGCTTCAATCTTCTGAGCACGGACGGGGTCGACCATTGAAAAGTTATCGTCGATAAAGGTATCTTCGATTACTCTATCCACATTTCTACCGAGTTCAGGTAGCGTGCGCAGGTACTCTGCACCTTTGAACATGCCGCCACTTGTCAGTTCGCCGATATCGACACCCGCGTTCTCGAACAAATTACGATCGCTTACTTGATAAAGTTGGCCATTGTATTCGAATACCCGGTCCAAATTCGCCACCGGTTTCAGGTTGTTTTCATCAAACGATTGCAACTGGCCGTGTGGTACATGTTCGCCCGCTTGCACGAAATTCATTTTTGCCTGTCGTTCTGCCAATACTCTGTCTGATGGGAGCTCATCTTTCAATTGCTCCAAATCAGGGGCAATCCCGTCGACAGGTGTACCGCGATCTGACTCAAAATCGTTGTCAAAAAACACCTCAATTCTATTGGTCTCATTATTCAACACGGTTGTGAAGCGGCCATCGTCGCTGGTTTTAATGGTGTAACGCGGGTCATTGGCGTACTCGGAGGGCCGTCTACCGAGTTCCGCTTCATCTTGAGCCAGAATGGCGTTTTCGCTGCCAGGTGTTTGAACGATATGCTCTTTACCGGGAATACCCATAAATTGTATGTTTCCTGGAAAATGGGATGCTACCTTATTGTTGTCCCAAACCGCGTAATCAGCTTCCATAATGCCTAGCGTGTCAAATTTTTCTGGTTTTCCAGCGTCGGCTGAATCTTTGGCCAATTCAACTACTGCCTGATCAATTTGATGCGAAAACTGATCTAGGGTGACTTTATAATCATCAGGGTTCGCATGCTTAGCTCGGAAATTACCTTCCAACGCCATGCCACCTACAGCACCTGAATATGTGGTTATTTGAGCTTGCAGCAACAGCTGCTCACTACCAGTGACTTCATATAATTCAATGTAAGCACCAGCCCGATCGCCTGCGTCAAGGCGTATTTGTGCTCGTTCAGCCGCAGCACCCAGCTCAGCAGCCGTTGGCGTTCTCGGTTCTATAGCACCTGTGATGAATTTGGGTTCAAGCGCACTGGCACCCGCACCACCAAAACTAAAATCGCCAAAACCCGCACCATTGGCCGCGACTTCCCCGAATGAGTTGACCTGACCAAATCCGAAATCACCCGCCTGTCCGTTAACGCCTGCTGCAGGATTAACGCCGGGCGTCATGCCTGGAATACCGCCTAGCACACTATTCATTGGCACTTGAACCTTGCCTGACAACACATCACTCAAGTCACTTAGTGTGTTACTTACTTTGGAATCGTCACCAGTTACCATCTGCGACAATGATGTGGCAATACCAGCCGCTTCTGCAAAGTTCTTGTTTTCAATTGCTGTTTCTAGCGCTTTTACCTGATCGGTTGCGACGCCAACTTTATCAAACACATCGATAATTTGACTGTGCTTGCCGTTGGTCAGCTCGCGAAGGAGTGATGCCGAGCCACTGACATCACCATTTTGCACCGCATCAACAAGATTTGCCGCTGTAGTGAGTTGTTCTGGTAATGCACGGCCACTGATGTCTTGTGATAATGAGTTTGCCAAGATAGCAGCTGTTGAAAAATCGTTATTCTCAATTGCGCGCTTTAGGTCTTCAGCCTTACCCACCGCATTGTCGGCAGTTTGAATAAAATTAAAGACGTTGCTGTGTTTACCATTGGTCAAGTTATCAAGTAAAGCAGCGGACGTTTGTACATCGCCATTTTGCACCGCTTTTACCAGGTTCTGAACGTCGGCCACTTGATCTGGCGACGCTTTACCGGTTACATCTTCTGACAGTGACGATGCCAGACCAATAGCTGTTGAGAAATCGTTGTTATCTACAGCGTTTTTAATCAGTTTGACTTTATCGGCAGCTGATCCGGCCTTGTCAATTAAATCAATAAATTCTCCACCTTTACCGTCGGTCAAATCACGCAGCAAAGCGGTTGAGGTTTGAACGTCTTTGGCTTTGACCGCTTGCACCAGCTTTTCCGCTGTGTTGGCCTTCGACTGAACTGTATCTACAAAGTTGCGCGTTTTTGTACTCAGTGGTTGACCAAAGGTGTCGGCTGCAAAGCCAACTGCATCATTAAAACGACCATCTTCAAATGCAACTACTGCGTTATCAACATTGGTAATTGTGTTTGAGAGTGATACTAAATTCTGTTTTGTTCCAGCGTTGGTCACATTGGATGCCGCGGTATCTAACAGCATGGTGGCAGCCGAGGCAAAGTCTTTATTGTCGATCAGCTTGTCTACCGTTTGCGCATAACGGATGCCGTTCTCTACCCGCTGCAGCGTATTCTGAGCACCTTCTGGAATATTCAGAGCATCGCCGAAGTTCTCGCGTACCAACCCTAGCGCACCAGCATAGTTGCCAGTTTTTCTGGCAGTATCAATCTGTTGAATGGTGTTGGTATGTTTATTAATTGTTTCAAGAAACGCGTCACCTTCCGGGCCTGTGAAATCTTGCAATAACGAGGTACCGGCACTGACTGCACCGAACAAGTTATCGTTCTTGACGGCATTAGCCACATTCTCGACTTTCACTGCCGTGTTCAACACATTTGCCGCAGTGGAATCTGCACCAAAAAAGTTACTGGCCAAGCTCGCAGCAGCACCCAAATTCTTTTCAGCTATAACTTGATGCGCAGCACCGACGCCCTTGGCCACATTGGCCACTTTTGCCGCGGTACCAACCCAACTGCCAGTTGCGCCTAAGGCCTTGCCAAGGCCGGCTGCACCACCAGCTACACCAGCAACGCCACCTGCAATCATGGCAAGACTGCCGTGTTTCACGCCTTGGTACACACCATAGGCAGCCTTGGCAATGTTATAGACTCGAACTGCAACTTGAACAATGGGGATGGGTATGAACTGGGCAACCATCATAATTTTGCCGAGCAGTTCGCTCTCCATTATTTTCTTGAAGCCCTTCTTAACAGCTGACCAGGCTTTGCTGACTCTATCCTTTATTTTATCGATGCCTTTTTTGATTGTGTCACCAACTTTCTCGACACCTTTTTTGATGGCACTGCCTACCTTTTTGACACCTTTCTTAATGGCTTTGCCAACTTTCTTTACTGCTTTTTTGACTTTCTTGAATGCTTTTTTAAGAAAGAACTCAACTTCCACTTCGCGACCGTCAACCATTATGGTTCCACTGTCGTTTTCACTGCGCAGCTCCGCCAGTTCGGATGTGGAAATCTCTTCACCATGAGATAGCCTGGAAAAAATATTGCCTTCATCACCAGCGGCATCATTAAGGTTTAAACGCGCATCCAATGCGTGACCAACTTCTTCAGTAAGAATTTTTTCGGCTTTTTCCGGGTCTGATGCCAGTAAGTCACGGCTTAGAAATATAGTGTCGTCGTCTTTGCTGTAAGCACCCAAACCGGTTGCACCGGCCTGAGGACCAGAAGTATTGGTGAGTGTTGCGGCATCAACCAACTTAATGTCTGGCATCCAGCTAAAGTCGCCTTCGAGTGTTTGTTGCCGAATATCTTCTGCTTTGGCTTTATCGTATTGGTCGCCAAAACTTTTTTGCATTAACGCGTGAAACGCTTCAGGGTCAGATGCATTCTCTTGAAAACGAGATTGAAATTGCTTGGTTATATCCGCCAGGGCTTTGTCTTCACCAGAATTGGAACCATTGGATGGCGGTTGAGCAGAAGCTGATTTCGCGTCTGTCTTATTACCAGGCTTATGCTCTACATAGTTGGCCAATATTGCCCGCATGAGCGTGTCTGCATCATCCATCGGGTTGCTGAATGGCATGCCACCTGATGCTGTACCGGGCTGCTGATCTGCGCCGTTGTCGAACGAGTGCCCTTCGTACGAAGACGACCGGCCTTCGGAGTTGACTTGACTACGAGATTCACCACGAGATTCACCGGAATTTTTCGCATGAGTCTTTCCAGCAGTGCCAGTACCTTGCGACTGCCGGTGTGCCAAATGTTGCTGTAGTTTAGTGATTTGCATGTTGACCAGCCCCAGAGCTTCTCCAATCTTGCTGGCAGTCTACGAAAATTGGTGTTTGGATGTAATTAGGGGATACCCTAGAATCGGCTAGGGGATACCCTAAAACAACTTAGGGGAAACCCTATATATAACTTGGCATTTGCAACTGTATCGATGCAACGATTGTTATAAACAGATGTATTGCAGCTCTTGCATAATCGCTACTGAGACAATGCAAAAGGGCGACCTCAACATGCAGGATTTTCTGATTCAATCACTTATCGCATCGGTAGTACTTACCGTGCTTATCAATGTACTACCACGACTTATGCCCAACGCTAGCCGCAAACTGGAGCGTAATATTCATGAAAAAATCGAACAGGCGTTTGCAGAAGACGACGAAAGAAAGGCGGTAGGTAACAAACCCAGGGTACGCGTGTTTTTCCCTTGGAAAGTCATGCTGGCTGTTTCGATTATTTTAACCGTGCTGGTTAATTTAGCGGGGTTTGTTCTCCACTGACAACAAATTGAAATGCCGCATCAATTAAGGTCTGAACAGAATCAGCGTTTCACTAATCGTACGTTTTAGCTATTTTGGCGTTGTCTGCATCAATGTCCGCGTTCTGGAGGGATGCTTCGATTCTTTGATGAATTTCTTCTCGATTTACGGCCACATCCCTGGGCGCATCGATACCCAGACGAACTTGCTTGCCTCTGACGCTTAAAACACTGACTTTAATCTCATCGCCAATGACAATCGTCTCATCCGGTTTTCTACTCAGAACTAACATATCAATTCCTACTATCGGGCTAAGCCGATTGAGTTCGTATCAATTGGACAAATTCTAACCATCTTTTGGCGAATTCTAAATTATCAAATTAAATTAAACAATAACTGATAAAATGAATATTCTATTCATATTTTATTAATAATGCGGCGATATGAACATACTTAAAGATATGGAATTGTTCGTCAGAATCGTACATTGCGACGGCCTGGCCGCCGCTGGCCGAGAGATGGGTATTACTCCTTCTAGCGTCACGATGCGAATAAAAAACCTGGAAGAACATTACAACGTAAAGCTACTAACAAGAACAACCAGAAGCATAAATCTGACCGGCGCCGGACATGAATTTTATCAGGACAGCCTCAGAATGCTGGATGATATTAATGGTGTGGAGAACCGCTTGAAGGCATCACAGGAAACAATAAGCGGTCAACTGAGGATAACAGCCACATCTGACTTCGGCCGTCAGCATATTGTTCCACTGCTAAACGACTTCGTTGGAAAGTACCCGGACGTAACACCGTTTCTCAATCTCAGCGACTCGTTAACCGACTTAACAGAAAACAATATTGATATTGCCATTCGTTACGGAACCCCACCAGACACTCAACTCATTACACACAAAATTGCCGACAGTCATCGAGTACTGTGTGCATCACCTGCCTATCTGGAACGCTTTGGTACGCCAAAATCGTACACTGATTTAAAAGACCACTCATGCTTGACCATGGTGCAGTTCAGAACACCAATGTCTAAATGGTACTTCGATACTCCTCAAGGTGAAAAGTCTATGGTAATCCAACCCGTCCGGTCTTGCGATGATGGTGCTCTGGTTAGACAATGGGCAATTGACGGTGCAGGTATAGCTTTAAAATCATATTGGGACATAGCAAACGATCTTGCTGATAATCGCCTGGTATCTGTCCTTGATGAATACAGACCCGACTTCAGGAGTCACAAAATGGCAGTAGGTTCTGATTTGCTCATTGCTTATCAGGATCGAAAGTACGTACCGCTGCGCACTCGGGAATTTATCAAACATACGGTGAAATACTTTGATCAATATCAAAATAAACTGAAGTTACATCAGCAACAGCGCACGAGTAAATCTGGTGCAACAATACTTGAGGAACCTGCGGTTTACCCAAGTTGATTCACCATAGATTTTCCACGTGTTATCGGCATTACGTCCAGTGAATTCAATGCTTGTGAATAGTGCTAGCGAACTAAGAACAGCGAGTCAGTCCAAACAATATTCTTCATATCGTTGCAAGATCAATTGAGGCTCTGGAGACCACGAGTAGCGTCGAGCCATCTTTCGGCGATTACCGGGCATTTTCTTTAAATTGTCCACACTCAATTTGTAAGCGTTACAGGCTTGGCTTTGTCGTCTGCTCGCTAAGCTGACACTATTGTCTGTTGTTGAGATTGTTTTATGTAACTCAGCAATATCCGAATAAACATAAGCAAGTGATCTTGTAGCAGTCGTATCCGCTGGAAAACGCTCTCTGATCGAGAGCCAGATTTGTTCAGATTTACGGTAGGCCTGTTCAGCCTCTTCCTGCCGACCGACAGCTGCCAGTCGAGCACCGTAGGCTTGATACGCATCTCCGGTTGATCGCTCAGAACCATAAGGGTGTTTAATGCTCAAGTCGCTTTGCCCACGAGAAAGCGTAATATCAAGCCGATCTTGCTCGTGCTGCAATGCCTTCTGCTTACTGCCAATATTTGCCTCGACCTCGGCCCATTCTTCGTGCCATCTGGCACGTTGCGTTAAACCCCAATAGGTATTTTTGAACGCCCGATTAGCTGGTTCCGACAATAGCTTTTGAGCTACTGACAGAGCATTTATTGCAGGCTGATACTGCTTGTCGTGACTACGAATTTTTGCCTCCATGGTGTAACAACTTATAAGTAATTTCAAGACTACGTCTTCACTTGTCGATGCCCAGGGCTTTAATATAGATTGGCATTTATCGACGTATTCAAATCCAATGTCAGCTTCACCAAGCGCACCAAAATAGATCAACGTAAGCGCATTGTAGTTTTTAGCAATTTCGACAGCGAGCTGCATATCGTCGGGGTATTTTTTTTGTAACCGG
>CALIMV010000337.1 GCA_938045275.1 uncultured Granulosicoccaceae bacterium | reverse complement strand
TGCGGCAACTTGGCTGCGTTCATTTAGCAGTGATTCAATGACGACTTTCTGCTGCTCGCCTATCATATTGCTGAACGTGTTGTTCTCTGCTAACGGAACACCCCCCATCGGCACCGGCTTACCGCCTGGCTTTAAGGCAGGCCCCGCCAACAGTAGTGCAGGTACATCAACCACACCGGAACAATCGCCAAATGAGCTTTGTAGCACATTGCTGCAAGCCGTTAATCCTGGCAGTAACGCCGACAATGCTGCGACGACGGTTTGGGTCCTTTTTGCAGGAATACATCCGCAAGGTACGCTACCCGCTACTTCTAATTCAATAGCATTTTGTGGCTTATCGTACCAATATGGCATACCTTGCATTTCCACGATGGTGATATCAGCGGTTACACCGCCGAGCTTTAGCAATGACAAAGCTTCAAACGCACCGAAGGTTCTGGCATTAGGTAAAATCAGGACTTGTCCATCACTAAGGTGATCAGCTAACACCATTGCATAGGTACGTTGCTTGTGGATGGGACCTGTTAAAAATATAACTTCACTGCCAGATAAACAGGCGTCCAGAGCGGCAACGGCATTAATTGAAGGTCCACGCTGCTGGTTTACATGATAGTTTCCCACCGGACCATCACCTTGCAACGCAATACCAGACTGAATGGATTCCAGCTCTGCTGCATAAGCGGAAAACAAACTTACCTGGCAACCTTCTGCAAAGCACAAGGCGGCGACTAGCTGCCCATCCAATGCACCGCCTAATACCGCAACCTTTGAATAAGTGGCAGGCAGGTTGTTTTCAGGGTTCTCAACGGTAGAGGCGCCTTTGATACAACCTTGAAACAGGGCTGATGTAGCGTCCGAACTCACTCGCTATCGCTTAGACCTGCGATGATGCTTTCAAGCTCATCGTGTGGTCTGGCAATGACATGCACCGATACCACGTCGCCAACTTTATTAGCAGCCACAGAGCCTGCATCGGTAGCTGCTTTAACAGCACCAACTTCGCCTCGCACAAGTGTTGCTACCAAACCGCCACCGGATTTGGTTTGACTAACAATAGTCACACTAGCTGCCTTCACCATTGCATCAGCCGCTTCTATCGATGCGACCAACCCACGTGTCTCGATCATACCGAGCGCTGTTTGTCCTGCTGCCATTGGCTTGTATTCCTCTATAATAAATGTGCGTAATATATGTGCTTATAATTTAAGTGCTTGTTGCCACTTCAACACGATCAATTATGGCGACAATTGCTGCATCGGTTGCCACCCCTGAAGTCGGAGCGGCGATTCTTGCTGCTGAGCCATTAACGATCAGTACCATGTCACCAACGCCGGCACCGCACGTATCAACGGCAACTACAGCACTCTGCAGTACTTGCTCATCGCTATCGATGACATTTGTCAGCAATAACTTCAGCCCTTCAAAACCTGCGTGTTTGGTCGTCGCCGTGACTGTTCCTGTTACTGTGGCAAGTTGCATCTAGAGATTCCGTAAATAACGATCAGTTTCAACCGGTGTTACTTGCTGCGAGAAGAATTCAATTTCACGTGTCGCCTGGCCCATAAAAATGCCAAACATATGCTCGCCCAATAGCTCTTTGACAAAGTCAGAATTGTTTGCCGCCTCAACCGCCGTCTGGATATCAGCCGGAATGGCTTCAGCATTGGTATCCTCATACGCATTGCCTTCCGTCATAGCAGAGGGTTCGAGTTTTTGCTCTATACCATCCAGACCAGCTGCAATTTCTGATGCGATAAGAAAATACGGATTGCAATCTGCACTACCATCACGTTTCTCTACACGCACCGCACTGTCGTTTCCGTCCAACACGCGTAGGCCGACGGTTCGATTATCCAAACCCCAGGCTGTGTTTATTGGGCAAAATGTGTAGGGCTGGCGTCGACGAAATGCGTTGGGCGTAGTCGCGCTGCAAAGCGCTGTTTCTGCCATGCGCTTTTGCATTCCAGCCAGGTACTGCAAACCTAACTTGCTGAGCTTGCCGTTGTTTGCAAACTGGTTTTTACCGGCTTTCCACAATGAGTGATGAACATGAAATCCGTTTCCAGACTGCTCAAAAAACGGCTTGGCCATAAACGTAGCAAGGTAACCATGCGCCGCCGCCAATTGTTTTACCAATGACCGAAACATGATGACACGATCAGCTGCTTCCAGCGCTGGGCCGTAACGAAGATTGACCTCGACTTGCCCTGCTGCGTACTCAGGATTACTTTGTTCAATGGGTATACCCATTTCATTGATTTGTTGTCGGATAGGTCCCAAAACATGTTCCAGCTCAGCCGCTCGTTCAAGCGAATACACTTGAATACCCTGATCTTTTGGCAGTCCGGTTTCCGGATCGAGCAAAAAGAATTCGAGTTCAGCGCCAACATTTATTTCATAACCCATGGATTCAGCACGCTCAATCTGACGTACTAATACCTGACGAGGGTCAATTGGAACAGGTGTGTGATCTTTGGTTTCGGTACGCCCCATGCAAAAGGCGACCCCGGGCTCCCAAGGCATAGCAACGGGTTGTGTGATCGGAAACATGTGCATATCCGGATAGCCATTATCAAAATTCACGTAAGGTGTATCCCAGACATCACAGGTCATGTCTATTGCATATGTAGCAATGGACATGGCATTACCTTCTTTACAAACAGTATCCCAATGTGATGCCGGAAAGCGCTTCCCGCGCATGACGCCATTCAGATCCCCACCTCCCATCGCAACGGTATGAGTGTCTTTCGGCAGTTTAAATTCAACTTTTGACAAAACAGTTCTCCGATTTTTCTTCCAAGTAGTTCACGGATTGTCGCAGAAGGTATAAGCAAACCCAAATACCCATTCATAAGCCAGGAATCAGTGGTTGCTGTTGCGATTTTGGCTAATGCGAGTCAAGAATCTATGAATACTGTATTACTGAATACAGTATACTCTAATCTCATTCTTTGCCACTATGCAAGTGCTGTTCAAAATTAAATGTGACCGCTATGACAAACTTTGCATCTCGACCCGCCGGCCATACTCATGCCATCGTCGTTGGCGGTGGTATTGCGGGCGTCTGTACTGCACTCGAATTGCAGCGTAGAGGTGCAAAAGTGCGTTTGATTGATCGGTGGGAACCTGGTCATGCTCGGGCAGCTTCCTCAGACTACAATCGAATCATTCGCGCTATCTCTGGTCGAGATGAGTTCTATACCACTTGGGTACGCCAAGCAAGGCATCGTTGGTTGGAATTACAGGCGGAGACTGGCCAGAAGCTCTACTACGAAAACGGCACTGTCATATTAGCTACTGAAGGCCAATGCAGCTGGGAAGATGCGACCAGTGAAACTTTCGATAAATTAGGTGTTCCCTACCACCGGTTCTCACCCGAGGAAGTGGCATTGCGCTTCCCGCAATTCAAGGTACCAGATATTTCATACGCATTGTATGAGCCTGAATCCGGCATGATTATGGCGCATAGAGCAGTAGTGTCGATCGCACAACTATTTGAACGCGAAGGTGGTGTTATTGAACGCGGCCACGTTAGCACTGATAACAACGAGCAACTGCTGCTTGAAGATAAAACTCTGGAAGCGGACATTATCGTTGTGTGTACCGGTGCCTGGATGGGAGAGATGTTCCCTCGAACCATTAAACCCATTGGCTTTGTGCAAGGCATTAACGTGTTGTATACCTCTACACCTGACGGCGATGCAAGCTTTGATCATACGCAAATGCCATGTTGGATTGATCACGGACAACACAGCTTCGGATTACCATCGGTTGAAGGCTCCGGTGTTAAGGCAGCCGTGGTTATACCTGAAACAATTGACATTGAAAATGATGAGCGATTGATTAAACGGGAATCGTTGGGGAAAACGCGCTCTTACATAGAAAAGCGTTTACCCAAGTTAATAGGTGAACGCATAGTAGATTCAAAGTTTAACGGCATCATTATCACTCCTGATACGCATTTCATTTTGGATTGGCACCCGGAACACGAACATGTTTTGTTAGCAGGCGGATGTTCAGGTCATTTGTTTAAGCACGGCCCTGTGTTTGGCGATTTTGCAGCGGGTGTTGCTATGCGAGAGTACGGCACCGCTGATCGGTTCAAGATAGCTGGCAGGCGTAAACTGTCACCCAAGGAGAGTCCGTCTGGCAGGTGATTTGTTGGTGTACGGCCAATGAAAAGAGTTCAAAATTAGTGGTTTTAAGAAAAAATCAATTATTACCCCGTTTTACGCCAATGCTGAAGTTGTGCGATTTTCTTTGGCTTTGTGGGAATAGTATAGCGATCAATTATGTCGGGTATGTCAATTGGAGGCACAGGACGACTGAATAAATACCCCTGGCATTCACGACAATTAAACTCAACTAGTTTGACTCGGTCAATTTCGCTCTCGACACCTTCTGCAATAACGTCGAGATGCAGTCTTGCGCCAAGGTCAACAATACTGGCGACAATCGAAGCCTTATCATTATCTTCACTCAGGTTATCTACAAACGAGCGATCTATTTTAATTCGGTCAAACGGGAACTCCTGGAGCATACTGAGGCTTGAATAACCGGTACCGAAGTCATCCAGAGCAACCATGATTCCCATATTTTTTAGTTTGGAAATCAAGCTAGCAGCTTTACCAAAGTCTGAAACCAGCGCTGTTTCAGTTATCTCTATCTCCAGGCGTGTTGCAGGGAAACCCGCATTTTTGAGGCAATCGGCTACAAACTCAGGCAGATTTTCATCAACCAGTTCTGTTGGTGAGAGATTAATGGCAAGCCTGATGTGATCGGGCCAGTTAATTGCCTCGCGGCAAGCTGTCGACATAACCCATCTTCCCAACTGCGACATGATTCCTTCACGCTCAGCAATTTCAATGATTTCGATTGGAGATACAAAACCTAGCTCCGGGTCGTTCCAGCGTAAAAGAGCCTCAAAGCCTGTTATCGAAGAACCATCGGAACGAATCTGAGGCTGATAATAGAGCTCAAGTAAATTCTTCTCCAGAGCATGAGCCAGTTTTTCAACGATAAGTCTTTCGCGTTTTAATTTGACATCGAGTTGCTCAGAATAAAAGCAAATTCTTCGACGCCCGGTTTCCTTTGCTTTGTATAACGCTAGATCTGCTCGGGTTAGTAACTCGCTTTCTTTGACGTCTGAACCCTTGAGCGTTGCCGCCCCAATGCTGACACTGAAATCGTTGCTCCATGCACGACAGTGCGGCCCTTCTAACAGGTTTGAAAACACACACTCCAATATCTCAGTCTCTGATTTAGCTCGACTATCCTCGCTCAGTAAAATCGCGAACTCATCGCCACCTAATCGGGCACAATGTGTTTCATTGCCAAGTGTAGCCTTCAAGCTTTTGGCTACTGCACAGAGCAATTCGTCGCCAACTGAATGTCCCCTTGAATCATTGATAAATTTGAAATTATCCAGATCGAGATAGGCGACAGTGAGCGATTTATTCTCTAGCCGCGCACGGTCAACCGCGTTTTTTAAATTCTCAGAGAAGTATCGGCGATTTGGCAAACCAGTCAGGCTGTCATAGTGAGCTAATCTCCAAACCGCTTTTTCAGACGCGATACGTTCTGAAATATCACGCACTACGACTACCCTGTCAGTATGTGGATGATCGCCTAACTGGTTCAAATAGATTTCCACTGGTAGTTCAAATCCATTCTCATTGGTTAGTGACGTTACAGTGAGTGGCCTGGCACCATCGGTCAAAGGTTGATTTAAAAACTGCTGTTGGTCAGTATCAAATACCTGTGAAATGGATTCATTGATTGTCGTATTTCTGCTTCTACCAATTAGCTGGGCCATTGGTTCATTCATATCGACAATGACGTCGTCACTAAAGATGAGGATTCCTTCGAGACTGGCATTTGCAAGGTTCTGAATCCGCAAGGCTTCGCGTCGCTCATTGGCACTGAGCTCCTGTTCCAATCCAGTAAGTTGATTATTCAGTTTAGTGTGAAGAAAATTCAGACGCGAGATAACAGCCCCCATCTCATCCCGACTATTCCAGCTGGTTGTAGGAATTCGTGTTTGATTGCTAATAGCCCTTGTAATATGCGTTAGTGGAATGCCAACAAAAATTTGAACGGTAAGTGCTGAAACTGCAAGAACGACAAGAAAAACGATCAACACCAATACAAGAATCCCCAACATGCGTGTACCGCGAGACTCATCTATAAATTTGGTTGTCGCGTAGGTTGTTAATTTTCCAACGGAGACTAATTCGTCATTTTCATTAAAATCATTAATACCAAATTCATATGACAAAGCGGTAGATTCTTCGCCCACATGGAGCATCGTACTAGCATCAGATTGCTCTAGTTCTGCTCTAACGATTAAAGGGTTCGCGGCGATAGAGCTGAGAATCAGATTCAGGCTATCCTCATTGCCCTCATCTATCAACTCGGCCATGTAAATTGCACTAGCTTCAGTGAAGCGTGCCTGTTGGTCTAGAATATTGGAAAGCTCTAAATCGTATATTTTCTTTTCAATTACACCCACAAAGGGGAGCTGAATCAGCAATACTGAAATACTGACAGCGAGAATAATTTTTAGCGCTATACGACTAAACAAAGTATGCGTGTCTTGATCTGTCATCTGCACTCATTATCTGACATTCCTGAAGAAGTAGCCTGCTCGCTGAATTAGATCAAAGCTTGTTATTCGCCGTTGCCCGAAGCGGCTAGTTTGTTCCAGGCTCTTTTACTTTTTTTGATATTACGACCAAGACGCCGATTGAAACGCTTTTTTGTTCCTCGATCTAATTGCAAATAGAGCTGACCATCGATAATGTCGTATTGCAATGGATCGACTTTCGACTTCATGCCGAATACCATCCCATAGGCACAATAACCATTGTAAGCAGGCATGAACGATGTAGGGTCAGATTTAAAATCAGTAAGATTTTTTTCACTGTTGAAAAGCAGAGTATGTTCCTGATAGTCAAGTGAATGCAAAGTACTACCTTTCATCGGGCCGGTAGCGCGAAAATACGAGACGACGTCATATCCTTCGATAAAATAAGGGCTATCCGAGCCAGTCTGCTCTTTACTTAATGCGGCAGAACTAAAAAAAACGATAAATAAGTAAATAGATAAAAAAGCTTTAGAGCGTTTTTCAACCCCTTCATGGCACTGACTGACCATTTCCATAACTGTTCGCTTTGTGATTCATCATCAGGGACTATCGGCACGCTATCGCCCTACATTCACACAGCATTCAGCCCCACTAGACACTTCACGCAAAGGTTGGATTACTGTGTTTGGAAAAATGTGTAAAACGTGGCGTAGCACGCAAACTAAACCGTTCACGCGTAAGGAGAAAAATGAGAGATCGCGCAAGACTAGAACTCGAAATTGATGGCTCTGTTACAAGTAGCTATTCATGAACCACACAACTATATACAACATGTGCTGACAAGATTGCCCGCAGCTCAATCGGTGGATGTAGTAAAAGCGTTGTTACGTTTAATTTGCAACCAGCAAAATGGCTAGTCGCTAATTAACCGCTTACGCATGCTACATAAGAAACTAACTAAGGATTTGCACTCTCTCCTTTACCTTTCGCAATGTCAAGGCAATAACAACTTTGGCGATTTTCAAGTATATTGAGTTTATAAACCTCTAGTCTGAGTCGGGTTAAGTCCGGAAGGTAACACTAACGTTAGCTGATCGAACGTTTGCAATTAAGACTACTTCGGTATGATCAATAGCTATGTTTTCAACAACTGTTCATAATTGAATGCTTCGAAAACAATAGCGTTTTTTCGTATTTTTGAAGAAGCAGCTATAAACCACGTATTTTAATCGCTCTATCAATTCACTGGCCTAGATAAAAATTGATTATCGTGCGTTACGCTACCAGAACACCTTGAAGTGGTCTGTTCTTTATGGAGAAAGCCAGTAATGATCACATTAATTCGTCATTTATCAACCCTGATTTTGCTGTTTTCTTTAATGTCTTGCGGAAGCGACAACGCTATTGGTGCATCACAAAATGGTGCATCACAAAACCCCGCGCAGCCCTCCAATGACATTGCTGGCCTTTGGAATATTTCTGAAGACATCGATGGGGTTCGGCAAACTCAATACCTCCACATATTTCCTGATGGAAACGCATACATCTACGCTTTAAACGGAAACTGTTACGAGGGGTCTGGCACTTTTTTTGAAAACCTTGGAAACAATACTTACAGGCCTGTATCTGCTCTTTCTGGGTCAAATGAAACATATGATCCATTCACAGCAACAGCGCTGAATAATCAACTGGTCATCCAAGCAGGGCAAACCACCATACAAGCACCACGTGTTAACGGAGTGTCACCGGCGTACATTGAATGTGAGGGTCAAACGGTGGCATACGACGGCAACCTACTGCTTGTTTTCCCAGGCGCAGTAACAGGCCCAGTCCCGGCACCGCCGTCTGCTGTTGGCTCAGGTGAGACACCGATAGTCGCTTCATCAAACACTGTGTGGACAAACGACAGCAGTTTGATTGCTGGTGTTTGGGATGCCTCAAGTGAAGAAAATGGCTTGGTTAATATTTTTTATACCGTTATCGATTCAAATGGCGTTTGGACCGATTTCGACTATCTCGGAGATTCCTTCGATTCTGGACCCGATTGTTACGAGGTCGAACAAGCCACGGTGACGCATGATGGAAACAATAACTACCAATTAAACTACGCATCAGGAGAGCAGTTAGTATTTTCAGCATCCATCATAAACAACGAGCTTACAGTCTCCTCACCACAGATCACTCAGACTGTAAGATACCCCAGAATTAACGGTATCGATGAATCCGTTCCAAATTGCCCTTAAACAGAAACAGGGCTATCTCAGCAATTATACCCAGCTTAGCTTAGCCAACGTACGCGCCTGGCTCAACGACTTTGGGCGGAAGCTTAGAGACAATTTTGTCAGCACGAAAACCAGCGATCGGTAAACTTATCGCAATCGCTCGATCCGTTATTGTAAGCTGGAAGTTCCATGCTTGATTGGCCTGTCGGTATAGGCGTACGGATATAAAGTCGATTCCTTTGATGCTCATAACCAAGTGTTTCAAGTCAGCGTTTCGATGGTAAAGTGATAACGAACCCAACGCTCGTATTTATCCAACGTAGCAATTGCCTTTTTGTTTTCAATTTAGTCATCGGTACCCTAAGCCATCCGTTCATTTCTTTACCGCGCATGACTGCAACCTCAACTCCGGCTTCGTTGGCTAGTTTATCGAACCTTTTCGGGTTACACCGAACCAGTATTCCACCTTTTGCACTTGCGGTAATGGCCATATGACCACCAATTAAAAAAGCCAGACCACCAAACATTTTTCTTTCGGTGAACTCTACCCCAGACGGAATATTATCTCGAATACGATCAGCTAATTTTTCGTCGTAAGGCATTCAGGATAGGTCGTTGTTTATTCCAGGCTTTGATCAAATCCACGTGGTGAACTAATAGGTGTAATGCCGTCACTTTCGAAAAACGGTGAGTTTTTGTGCTTCTTAAATATCTTCCCCTTAATGACAAAGGGTAAAACCACAAGCAAATCACGGAAACTGATTTTATTTGAAATTTCAAATGGCGCGCCTTTTTTGGCATCTCTACCGTAAATTCTACTTTTAACATTTCCGAGTCTTGAAAGAATATCTGTATCCACGGCTGTATAGGTCGAATGGAACAATCCAACCCACGGAAAACCAACTCTGGTATTTGCAATCGGTGAATTGCAGCAACTCGCCTTCCATCTGAAAAGCCCCTCCTTTGTCAATCTATTGCATTGCAATTGCTCTTTACCTTGCAAGAATTCTATCTCAGAGGGATAAACCGGTACGATCTCGGTTCCACCAAAATTATCGAGACGGTCGGGGCGATCAATTTTGGCAAGATAATTTTGGCAATCACCGCAATAGCATACGAGCCTACCAGTAGTATTTTTCGGGAATGCTGTGAGACTAGCTTTAAACTTTCCACAGTCACAGGCTATTTCTGCAGTTCCAGGCATATTACTCATATGATTTCAGCACTCATTAACCTACTAATTTAACCTACTAATTTCCAACCTTCACCTACTAATTACCAATCTATTGGCCACCGTAATACCTTTTATTCGCCCGAATTCAAACCTTCAATCTGTAAATTAAAACCATCAGTCACGTGATCAATATACGTTTCTAATGCAACCGTTTTATCACCCGATTCGATGGCTTCCACCAATTGAATATGATCACCCAGTGATTTCGACAAATCAACGTTGCCAATAGCCGCAAACAGCTGGTAGGCCACTGCTCTATTCCAGATGTTATCGAACATCTCCAGCAAATACACATTATCTATTACTTCGACGAATTTTCTATGTATGGAACGGTTGGCCTCAAAATAAGCTTGAACGGTGTCCGACACTATATCTTCCTCGGCTTCGATGGTATGCCGAAGCAACCGATTAACCTTGGGATCGTTGTGGACTGCAAGTATTCGCGCTGCCTGGCCTTCTATGGCCGCCCGCGCTTGATAAAGTTGCCGTACTTCAGGTTCACTCATACGGTGTAATTTAAAACCACCACGATTAGCGGTAACCAATACTCCTTCTTGCTCAAGTCGCAATAAAGCCTCTCTAACCGGAGTACGACTGATATCAAGTTCGGCAGCAAGTCGCTCCTGGACCAGACGGTCATCCGGACCTATATCGCCAATTGTGATGGATTCGAGCAATTGGTCGTACACTTCATCGGCCAACCTGCGCCGCTGTATTTTTATCGATTTAAGAGCCACAGCTGTATTTTAAATGTTGTCTGAAACAACGCTCAGTGTATACTGTATACAGTCATTTAAGAAATAGTATCGGAGAACTGCGATGTGTGGCATAGCTGGACGCATTATGGACAGCCCTGGACGAGTTGGCTTCGATCTGGTCGATTTAATGGATGCACAGTCCCACCGCGGTGCAGACAGCACCGGATTTGCCATCTATGGTGCTCCTCTTGAAACTGGTTACATACTGCGCTGTATGGGCTTCAATAAAGAATCCATAGATTCTGACTTGGATGACTTTAAAAACATATTGCGCGCTCACGGTTCAGATTTCATTGATGAACCAGACATCATCACTGATGATGCGTCTCATTACTGCGTTAGGGCCATTATCAAAGATCCAAAAAACATAGCCGACTGGGTACGGGATGCCGATGTAATATCCGATCGATTTGAAGTACAAAGCTGCGGCAGATCGCTGGAAATTATTAAAGACACGGGCGATTCTGCATCTGTTGCCGATAAGCATGGTGTGCGCGATATGGTCGGTACCCATGGTCTGGGGCATGCTCGCCTTGCCACAGAAAGCTCGGTTTTGCCAAACGCCAGTCACCCATTTTGGGCTCGACCGTTTCCTGATGTCGCGATAGTTCATAACGGACAAATCACCGATTACTACACCAAACGCGATCAGCTCACACGTCAGGGTTATCGGTTCCTAACAGAAAACGACAGCGAGCTCATTGCTGTTTGGGTGTCAGACCAAATGAAACACGGTGCCACCATGGAAGAGGCTCTCGCATCATCCATTGATTCTATTGACGGCGTTTTCACTTACATGATTGCTGATCAGCATCGAATTGGGTTTGCCAAAGACAGATTCGCAATGAAACCCATTGTTGCCGTTGAAGAAAACTTGTCCCTTGCTGCAGCTACTGAAGAACAGGCAGTGCGTCGTATCTTTAAAGGTGAACATGAAATCAAAAACTACGATGGCCCGAGCCTTACTGGTATATGGCCTGTTGTTGGCAATGCTAATACGAAGAAAGTCGCATGAACACCATAACTAATCGTCGGGAAATAGATGTCGGTGAACGGCATATTCGCGAAGTCAATCGTGAAATGCAGGCTGCGGTTAAAGAGGGTTACCCGCTTCGCGTCATTAACACCTTGTCGAGGCATAACTTGGGCGTCGGGCTACCACCGGGTGCAGACGTTAGTTTCGAAGGGTCCGTTGGCTACTACTGCGGTGGCTTGAACACAGGCGCAATTATCGATATTGAACGTAACTGTGGCTGGGCCGTTGGCGAAGGTATGTCCGACGGACACATTACTGTAGGTGGTTATGCCGGCATGTCCTGCGGTGCTGCCATGATGGGCGGTACCATTCATGTCAAGGGCAATACCGGGCCTCGCTGTGGTGCGGCAATGAAAGGCGGCAATATTGTCGTGGAAGGCAAGATTGGCTACCAATCGGGCTTTATGTCTCATGCTGGAAAAATAATTGCGCTTGAAGGCGCCGGGGACAGTTGCGCTGACGCCTTATGGGAAGGTGAAGTCTGGGTGGCGGGAGAAATCGATAGCTTGGGTGTTGACGTCAAAGTGGTTGAACCCACTGCAGAAGAGGTCGGCGAAGTAGATGCCATTCTGGAACCCTTGGGTCTGGTGGATTCATCGCGCAACTGGCGAAAAATGATTTCAGGGCAACGTCTGTGGTTTTTTGAGAGTAGAGATGCCAACGCATGGTTGATGATATGAATGATTCTGGTGAATTGAACGAGGCACCCTATTCCTACCCTTTCGAAATGGCTTCGGAGGAGGAAATAAAGTTTGGTGAAGGTGCTATCGAAGGCC
>CALIMV010000336.1 GCA_938045275.1 uncultured Granulosicoccaceae bacterium | reverse complement strand
GTGGTCGGTCGTAAGTCACAAGGTGTTTCGGAACCTAAAGATATGGAAGGCCGCACATTGGGTGCACCGCCACCAGATGGTGCTTGGGCACAATTCCCAGCGTTCGCTAAAGCCGCTGGTATTGACATGGACAAAATCACTGTAGAACCTGTTGGTTTCCCCACACGTGAACCCATGCTGGCTGAAGGCAAGGTTGATGCAATTACAGGCTTTTCGTTTTCTTCTTATTTGAATTTGGTTCGCTTAGGGGTACCCGAAGATGATATTTCTGTGATTCTCATGGCGGATCATGGATTGAGTCTGTACGGCAATGCGATTATCGTCAATACTGAATACGCCACAGAAAACCCTGATGTTGTTAAAGGCTTTTTGGCCGCTGTTGCTGCCGGTTGGAACGATGTAATGGCCGACCCTGCAATGGGAGCGGCAGCCGTGGGTAAACGTAATCCTGCAGCCGATGTAGCCTTGGAGCAACGACGCTTACAATTGGCCATTGATGCGAACGTTCGCACTGACTACACGTTGGCAAACGGTATGGGTGGTATCGATTCGGAGCGAATGGAAGCCGCTATTAAGCAACTTGGTGAAAACTATGAGTTCAAGAACGAGCCCGACATGACCTTGTACTTTACCGATGCCTATCTGCCCGAAGGTAATTTCTCAATCAAATAGATCGATACCTATTACTTGATCTTTATTCAGAGTTACCATCATGTCGTTAATAAGACTGAGTTCGGTCAGTCACACGTTCAGCACCGCAACTGGGCCGTTGCCGGTGCTGGATTCCCTCGATTTATCCATCAACGAAGGTGAATTTACCGCCGTTGTCGGTCCGTCCGGTTGTGGCAAATCCACACTGACGAGACTGATAGCGGGCTTGTTAATACCCGATGAAGGTGAAGTTTGGCTGCACGGTGAACGCGTGGTAAGCCCACGCTCAACAGTGGGAATGGCGTTTCAGAATCCGGTTCTGCTGGAATGGCGCAGCATCTTGAAAAACGTGATGCTACCGCTTGAAATTGTTAGTAGCGGTATGCCAGCAAAAGAACAGGAACAGCGGGCGCGTTATCTGCTGTCTTTGGTTGGCCTGGAAGGCTTTGAAGACAAACGACCTTCGGAATTATCGGGTGGGATGCGACAACGAGCATCACTGTGCCGTTCATTAGTTCATAAACCGGATGTGGTGATTCTGGATGAGCCGTTTGGCGCATTAGATGCGTTTACGCGTGAAGACTTGTGGCAAACGATGCATTCGCTGCGAGAGCAGGAGCCCTTTACCGCGCTTTTAATAACGCACGATTTGCGCGAAAGTGTGTTCCTTGCTGATCAAGTGATTGTGTTATCCGGGCGACCCGCGCATGCGCAGCACGTGCTTGATGTTGATATTCCGGGTAAGCGAACACTTGAAGATTTATACACCCAAAAAGCGACCGAAATGCTGGCAGAGCTGCGGCAACAAATCCAAATTGCCCAAGGCAAAACGGCTGTAACACCATGAGCATAAGACGCGTTCTGATACCGGTATTTGCTGTAGTGGTTTTCTTGTTGTTATGGGAATTGCTGGTTTGGGTTAATCAATGGCCGAACTACAAGATGGCATCGCCAACAGACATCTGGCCAGCGTTTTGGAAATTCAAGCATCTGTTTTTGGAATATGGCTGGCAGACGTTGTGGCGCACTGTCGTGGGTTTGTTGCTATCGATCATGTTCGGAACACTCATTGGATTACTGATGGGGATGTCAAAAGTTATCAGAGACGGGTTGTATCCCTTGCTTGTAGGCTTTAATGCGATACCCAAGGCTACTGTTGTGCCGATCATCGCGCTGATGTTTGTTGGCCAGCACAACATGAATACCATACTCATGGCCTTCATGATTTCCTTTTTTCCGATAGCCGTATCAGTGTCAATCGGATTGAGCACATTAGAGCCAGAGTACCGCGACATCCTAAGAGCGCTTGGCGCATCCAAATTTACCATCTTTAGAAAGATCGCATTACCCAAAACACTGCCTGAATTTTTTGGTGCATTGAAGGTTGCAGTTACGCTAGCGTTTATCGGTACGAATCTGGTGGAAATTATCGAGCCTCATGGTCGTGGGTTGGGGCATTTATTCGATAGTGCAAAAATTAATTCCGATTACCCACTGATGTTTGCCGTGTTAATTGCGTTGGCGGTGATGGGAATAATGCTGTACTACGTGGTGGTTGTGCTCGAGCAGATCTTCGCTGGCTGGGCTGAACGTTCACCAACATGATCTTGTCCTGGCACCGGCTTGATTGAGCTGCAGGATACATCGCCGTTGCCGGCTTAAACAGGTCGTGCCGTGCACGCAACCCATAATATGGCCGAAGAGAAACCAGCAGAGGTAGCACGCGAGCTGCATCAATTCTTTTCTGGCTCACAAGCTGTACAGGAGCACCTTGAATGAGCCGCACGCTTTACGACAAACTCGTCGACAGTCACAAAGTTCAAGACTTGCCCGATGGAGAAATGTTGCTTTACGTTGATCTGCATGTGATGAATGAATACACCAGTCCGCAAGCTTTTTCCGGGCTAGACGAAAAGGGTTTGTCCGTTTGGCGACCAGAGGCACACTTGGCTGTTGTTGATCACGTGAACGCCACTCGCTCCAGCGTAGCACCAGATGCAGAATCAAAATTGTTGATCGATAACTTATCGAACAACTGCAAGCGTCACCAAATTGCATTGTATGGTCTGGGAGACCCGAGGCAAGGCATCGAACATGTTGTGGTTCCCGAACAAGGCTTGGTTGCACCTGGGATGGTGATAGCCTGCGGCGATAGTCACACTACAACCTACGGTGCTTTTGGCGCGCTTGGTTTTGGCATTGGCACATCCGAGGTTGAACACGTACTTGCCACGCAAACCATTCGTTACCGCCGTATGAAAAACATGCGTGTCAACATCAATGGTGCATTGGCACCGGGCGTCGGCGCTAAGGACATCATCATGAAAGTGGTGCAGCTGGTTGGAGCCGGTGGGGCCAATGGCTATGCTGTTGAGTTCGCTGGCGATACGATTCGTGCGCAAAGTATTACCGGGCGAATGACTATCTGCAACATGGCCGTGGAGCTGGGTGCACGTGCGGCCTTAATAGCGTCAGATGAGGTCAGTAAAGCAGCTGTAAAAGGTGACATCGCCAACACGGTAGCCGTTTGGGAAAGCGATAGTGATGCGCAGTTTGATCGTGAAGTGGACCTTGCTGCCGGTGACATTGCGCCGCTGGTCAGTTGGGGAACAAGCCCAGATCAATCAGTTGCTGTTAACGAATGCGTACCAGAAATCGATACACCAACACCAAAGGCGCAAGAAAGCCACGCACGTGCACTGCAATACATGGGCTTAAGTGTTGGTACCCAATTAACTGAGATTGCCATTGACCGTGCCTTTATTGGTTCGTGCACCAACTCCAGAATCGAAGACTTGCGTGCGGCAGCAAAGGTATTAAAAGGTCGTAAAGTGGCCGAAGGCATCACTGCTATTGTTGTGCCTGGGTCTAACCTGACGCGTATGATCGCTGAGAGTGAGGGGCTTGATAAAGTATTTCGCGAGGCAGGTTTTGATTGGCGAGAGCAAAGTGGGTGTTCGATGTGTTTGGCAATGAATGATGATATTGCCATGGACGGTGAACGGGTAGCCTCTTCTACCAACCGAAACTTCGAAGGCCGCCAGGGGCGAGGTGCCCGGACTCACTTAATGAGCCCCGCCATGGTAGCTGCCGCTGCCATCAAAGGCAGGATTGCCGATGTGCGTGAGTACCTGAACGAGGAGGGTAGCTAATGCCCAGCATGGTAAAAGGTTTAGCTGCTCCATTTCCGTTGTCGAACGTGGATACCGATGTCATCATGCCTAAACGGTTCTTGCGTACCATAACGCGCGAAGGCCTGGCCGATGGCGTAATGGCAGATCTACGGTTTAATGCCGAAGGTGAAGTAAGACCGGAATTCTTTCTTAATCGCATCGAATATGCAAACCCGTCGATACTGGTTGTTGGAGACAATTTTGGTTGTGGCTCCAGCAGAGAACACGCGGTATGGGGCCTTAAGCAACTGGGCATTCAAGCCATAGTCGGAACCAGCTTTGCCGGCATTTTTTATGACAATGCACGTAAAAATGTTCTAGCGCTGGCCGGCATAGAACCTGAATTGCGTGATGCACTATTGAAGCACTTAGAACAGGGTGCGCAAACTGTGACGGTTGATTTGGAAGCAAAAACAGTGGTTTGGGGCGAGCAAGCAGCACCAATTGCAATGGATGCTGCAACGCAACAATCGTTGATTTCTGAACGTGATGATGTAAGCGATACTTTGCGATTTTCAGAGCAGATTAAAACGTTTGAACAGAAGCAGCCGGCTGCCTTACGAGTAAAGGTGCCGACTTAACTTCTACAGCTCAAGTGCAAAGCATCAGGAGCACTACACCAATTAGACTACCGGTATACTCATGCTACCCAAGCCTTCAACGCTAACTTGCATAACATCGCCCTTCACGATAGGGCCGACCCCAGCTGGTGTGCCGGATAAAATAACATCTCCTGCTGCAAGTTCGAAATAGTCAGACAAGTAGGAGATCATTTCGGGCACCTTCCAAATCATCTGATTTAAATCACCTTCTTGTTTAATCTCGCCATTGACTTGTAGTTCCACTCTTCCGGTATCGAGATGTCCTACTGCTTCAACAGTGTGAATTTTTCCAATTGGCGCAGACCGTTCGAATGCTTTACCGATTTCCCAAGGGCGCCCAGCCTTTTTTTGTTCGCCTTGTAGATCTCGTCGTGTCATGTCAAGCGACAGGGCATAACCAAACACGTGATTCAATGCATCGGATACAGCAATGTTTTGTCCACCTGTTTTAAGAACAACAGCCATTTCTATTTCATAGTGCACATCGGATGTTTTGGGTGGGTAAGGGAATTCTCCACTGGTGTCTAAGTTATCAGGGTTTTTCTGGAAGAAAAAAGGTGCTTCCCGATCGGGGTCGTGACCCATCTCTATGGCGTGTGCTGCGTAGTTGCGACCGATGCAGTAGACCCGGCGCACTGGGAACATTTCGTCAGAATCCGCAATGGGCAGTGTCACAACCGATGGTGCTTGAATGGCGAGTTTAGTCATTTGCAGGTAGCTCTTATTAGATCAATTTATTTCAACTATTCTGAACCAATCACTATCAATGTGCAATGCAATAGTGTTGGATTGAGGGTAATCCACGAAGCACGTCGAACAAGCTGCTCTATCACCAATAGTGGTGGCTGTCATCAGCTTTTCTGTTGTCATCTGGTTTCACTGATTGGCGCTCCGAACGTATATCTTATGGAATAACACGCTTGTAGTATTTTGTGTAAAACAATACTTTACCGTGGAGACTCTGTTCGTCCGAATAGCTTATCCCGTATACAATTTGACTTGAGTTTCCTTAAGTAATGATGCTAGTGTAATCGGAATGTGATTGCATCTACCTCCTACAGTCGCAGAACAGTTGTTCATCGTGTATCAATAAGTCATTTTTATGGGCCAACGCCCTTGAGTTATCTCTTGAGGTATTTAAGGATTAACAACTGCTAATTTAAACCACTAACAATTTAAACACTGACCAGGAGTCGTCAAATGTTGAGGAGTTTTTTAAGAGCTGCAACAGCAGCCGCAATAACCACCAGTGCTCTGTTCGCAGGAACTGTCCAAGCACAAGAGATGCGGGACATCACTTTTGTCCAGCCAAGCCCATCGGCGATTAATTCGTTTCCCGTTTTTGTCGCCATAGGCGAGGGCTACTTCAAAGAAGAAGGACTAAACGTCACTGTAGAAGCCATCAACGGATCCAGTGCTGTACTTCAAGCGCTTTCTGCAGGGCAGGCACATTTTGGCCGACCAGGTCCAGGGCCTGTGTTAGGTGCTCGATCACGTGATGTTGATGCGGTTTTTCTTTACAACGTTGCGGCGCGCAGTAACTTCGGCATCGTTGTAAAAGAAGACTCAGACATTCAGGGCCCAGAAGATCTGCGCGGCAAGGTCATTGGTACTGGTACCGCAGATGGCGCCGAGGTTGGGTTTGCCAAGAACGTGATGTCAGGTGCAGACATGAAAGCAGGCGAAGACTTCGAACTGTTAACCGTTGGCGATGGCGGCCCTGCAACAGTGGCTTTTAATAGCGGTGAAATCGTTGCGTACTCTGCGTCAACTGCTGATGCTGCCATCCTTAATCAGCGCGGCATGAAGGTTCGCGATATCACACCTGCCGAATTCGCTCGATTTTTCGGCAATGGCTTGGCGACTATGGGCGACACCATTCGTAACGACAGAGAACTGGTAGAAAAATTCGGGCGAGCGTTTGCTCGTGGTCATGCCTTCGCACTCGATGATGCTAACCGTGAAGCCGTACTTGCTCACCTGGCCGCTGGTAATCCTCAGGAAGGTGAAGATAAAGAGTTCCAATCTGCCTTGTTTGATGCTGTTCGTTCCAAGACAATCCCGGTTGATGATTCCAAAGGACTTGGCTACTTGCCTGAAGCCGTTTGGGAAGAGTGGCAGGCCAGCCTGGTCGCAAGTGGCGACTTGTCCGCACCGCTGGATGACTTGACTGAGGCCTACACTAACGAATTCATCGAAGGCTGGAATGCTGCGATAAAATAATTCGTTTAAGTAACTCGTTAGTTTTATCTTTAGCGTTTTTCAGGGACTATACGCATGTATCTAGGCACAGTTGCCGTTAATAATAATGAAACGGCTATTGCAGCGATCAGGCTCGATAACCATTCATGGCTCGATATTGCAAGCGCTGCCGCTTTAGCTGGCGGTACTCAACCAACTGCTTTAATGGCTGGCACAGTGCAAGCATTGATCGAAGCTGGAGATGAAGCCTTGGGCGCGTTACATGCGCTGAAAACGCAAGCAGAATCAGGTGGGCAGTTTGCTGATGCAATATATGCATCTGAAGCTGTCCACCTGCTTGCCCCTATTCCGACACCACGAAAAAATGTTTTTTGCGTTGGGCGCAATTACGCTGAACACATCGCTGAATTTGCACGTGCACAGAAAACAAAGGCGAGTGTCACTGATAACCCTATTTATTTTACAAAGCCCCCAACAGCTGTGATTGGTCCGGATGCACAAATCCCGATATTCCCGCATGTTTCCGAGGCCATCGATTACGAAGTCGAATTGACGGTTGTCATAGGTAAGCCCGGGCGCAATATCAAAAAGGCCGATGCTTACGATCACGTTTTTGGCTACACGATTTCCAACGATATCTCTGCCCGTGATGTACAACGCGCTCATGGTGGACAATACTTCAAAGGCAAGGGTCTTGATGGCTCGTGTCCGCTTGGGCCATGGATAGTCACGGCCGACGAAATAGAGCAGCCCGATAACCTATCGATTAGCCTTAGCGTTAATGGCGAGGTACGTCAAAACGGCAATACGGCACAAATGATTTTTGATATTCCTACACTTATTGAATCACTGTCTGCAGGGCTCACACTTGAACCGGGTGATTTGATCGCCACCGGAACGCCTTCGGGTGTTGGGTATGCGATGGACCCGCCACAATTTCTAAAACACGGCGATACCGTTGTTTGTGAAGTCGAGAAAATTGGGCAGTTGTCCAACACAATGCGAAACGAGATAGATTCGTGATCAGTGAAGCGCCGGCAACTCAAAGTGCATCAACAGCCGATGTGTACTCCCTCACGCAAGTGGGTAAAACATACGCCCGAAATCAGGTGGTCGCGCTGCAAGACGTTAGCTTAACGCTAAAGCAAGGCAGCTTTTCCTCAGTCATTGGTTCCAGTGGTTGTGGAAAATCAACATTGCTAAAAATCATGGCAGGTTTGATACCGCCGAGCACCGGTAGAGTGGAACTTCAGGGAGAGCCGGTTACCGGGCCCAGGCGCGACATCGGTATGATGTTCCAGCAGGCAACACTATTTCCCTGGCGCAACACATTGGAAAACATCGTGCTGCCCATAGAGATTCGGGATGGCCGAGACGCTGCTAAAAAAGCGCAAGAACGAGCCCATAAGTTGCTCGACGTAGTTGGACTAACTGGCTTTGACAACGTTTATCCCAATGAGCTTTCTGGCGGCATGGCTCAGCGCGCATCCATTTGCCGCATGTTGATCACGGAGCCTGCAGTATTGTTGCTGGATGAGCCATTCAGTGCACTCGATGAGTTGTCCCGAGACATGATGAATATGGAATTGCAGCGCATTTGTACCGAACAGCAGGCAACAGCGTTTCTGGTTACGCATTCCATTTCTGAGGCTGTGATTTTATCTGATGATATCTATGTGATGAAACCGAGGCCAGGACGTCTGGCAGAAGTGGTGAGTGTAGACCTGCCGCGGCCAAGGACACTCGATATGATAACGACACCCAAGTTTGGTTCAATCGTAGACTACATCCGCGGAATGCTCGACAAGGGGGAAGCCCTATGAGTACAACAACATGAGCGAAACAAAAACACCTGCAACCGCAACAGGTGAAATAGCGGCTGATGAAACACTTGAAGAAACTATCTGGAAAGAGAAAGTCTCTCTGCTCGATAGAATTCCAAGAGCCATATCAATGGCTTTTGTCTTTGCAGTTTTCATTGGCCTTTGGCATATCGCTACAAGCTTGGGTCTTGTATCGCCGATCATTCTACCGACTCCAGCAGAAACGCTTAAAGACATTATTTTCGTTGGAAAAAATCTATTCTCTGGTGGTTATATGCTGCCAGCTCTGTGGATAACGATTCTGGAAGTAATCTACGGCTTTATTCTGGCTGTAGCTATCGGCTTTTCTTTAGGTGTGCTGGTTGGTGAAACCGTGTTTGGTGAACGTGCGATTATGCCTTACCTTGTTGCCATTGACACCATGCCGAAAGTTGCTTTTGCGCCTCTCTTTGTTGCATGGCTGGGGTTTGGTATAGAGTCGAAAGTAGCGCTTGCTGCATTCATTGCGACCTTCCCCATAGTGGTAGGCACAGCCGCCGGTTTACATTCAGCGGATGAAAATGCACGCATGTTGTTCAAAACCATGGGTGCTACGCGCATGCAGACTTTGTTGAAGATGAAGCTGCCAATGGCACTGCCTCAAATTTTCACCGGATTAAAAATAGGCGCTGTTGGTGTCATGGCTGGTGCCATCACTGGTGAGTTCCTTGGTGGTGGTAAAGGCTTTGGAGAATTAATAAGGGTCGCGGCATCGCAACTGAATACCCCCAGAGTATTCTCATTGATTCTGTATCTGAGCTTACTTGGTCTGGCACTTTATGCTTTGGTCACCTGGGCGCAGCGACGCGTGGTGTTCTGGCAGAAGAGCACGGCGGCCATGAATAATGATTAAGCGCCATGATTAAATGTCGTATGCCTTGAATCGGCTCACCTCGGTGCGAGCACCCCGGTCACAACTAACCTATATTTAAAAGTCAGTTAAGAGTTGCACACATGTCTGAATCCACGCAACGCATTCCAGTTAATGAACTAGTCAGTTTTGTCACACGCGCTTTTTGCACAGCAAACGTACCAGAAACGGATGCTGCGATTGTTGCAACGCTTATGGTTGAAGCTGATGTTTATGGCTACAACACCCATGGCGTGTTTCGACTGCGTCAGTACATGGCTCGGCTCAACGGTGGCGGTTGCAATGCACAACCATCACTCACAGTTGCACATGAAGCCGCAGCGACAGCCATTGTTGATGGCGATAATGGCCTTGGTCACCTGGCTATGGATAAGGCCTATAAACTAGCGATAGAAAAAGCGCGCGAATCAGGCATTGGTTGGGTCGGTATTAGAAGAGGAAATCATGCCGGGCCATTAGCGCTGTATGTCAGGCCGATTGCGGAGTCGGGCATGATCGGCATGGCGGCAGCTGTGGGTAGTGCCAATCATGTGCCGCCGTTTGGAGGTACAGATCTATTACTGGGCACCAATCCGATTGCCATCTCGGCACCCAGTGGCGGTTCCGATCCGTTTGTTCTGGATATGGCAACAACAGTTGCTGCCATGGGTAAAATTAAAACGCTGGCCCAACGAGGGGAGAGCATGCCCGAGGGCTGGATGGTTGGTCGTGATGGAAAACCGCTGACCGACCCGGAAGAGCGTTCCAATGGTTTCATGTTACCAATTGGTGGCCCGAAAGGCTTCGGTTTATCGGTTGGAATAGGATTGATGGCCGGTGTATTAAATGGTGCGGCATTTGGTTCCAACGTTGTCGACTTTACCTCGGATACAACAAGCGAAACCAATACTGGTCAATTTGTTATGGCACTTAATCCAGCAGCGTTTGGTGCACAAGAGACTTTTACTGATGGCGCTGCCCAAGCCTTCGATGAAATGAGGGCGTCTACACCATTGCCTGGTCATAAACCCGTACGGATTCCAGGTGAAAATAAAGGCGCTTTCGCAGAAGAGAATCGGCGCAACGGCCTTGATCTTGGTCCAGCTCTTTGTCGTGATCTTGCCGCGGTGGCCGATGCGTTAAGCGTTGAGCATCCTTTCTAAATTTTCAAGTTCTTTGAACATATCCTATGCAATTCAGTTTGCAAGATTCTTTAGTGTTTTTTCGTATCTGAACAATCCGCACAGAGGCAGTTCATTTCAATTTGTGGGCTAACGAGCGTATAGCCGGCGGTAGTGACACTTTTATGGAGTTGTTTAATAGTTGACTCTTTAATACTGATTTCGGTGACTTGATAGCAATTAAAGCAAATGAGGAATTGGGGTGTAGCGTGTTCATGATTACAGGCAATGTGGATACAGGCGACGAACCGGTTGGCAAGTTTGAGTTTGTGGACCAGCTGCTGGCTTTCTAGAAATTCCAATATGCGATAAACCGACATAGGTGGCATTGGCTCACCGAGTTCCTGCTTGCAATAATCTGACAGTTCATAAGCTGTCATGGCCTTGCCCGTTTGCAAAAGGCCCAACAATATAGTCTTTCTTTTCAGCGTCAGTTTCGCGCCGTTATGGATGCATTGTCTCTCGGCATGTTTGATCGCTTCTGCGGCACTGCTCATAATCGTGATGTTCCTCTGATTGGCGATTCTAACGGTTGCGCTGCTGAAGGGATAGGTCTTTTGGATTAGCCATGGTTGGATTTATAAATGATATGATATATCATATCTTTAGTTCTTATCCTAACCCATTGTTGGAATCGTGATACCTATGCTAAATGAGCCCTATTTGTTAATGACGCTTTGTTGTCTAACGTTTGCCCCTGTTTTGGAGGCAATTGCCGCGAGAACCGATGTGAATGTTGCCGCGCCTTGGGAAATATCCAGCACCGACCCTGCAACCGATGGCTTCATTTTCCTGCGAATGGGAGTTATGGAAACGCTGGTGAACACAGATGAAAATGGTGCGCTTACACCTGGGCTAGCTACAGAATGGGCTGTTTCTGATGGGGGATTATCCTGGACTTTTACCTTACGGGAAGCCAGTTTCCATGATGGAACCGAGCTAACTGCAGATGGGGTAGTTTATGCCTTGAGCCGCGCTGCCAAGCAACCTGGTCCCTTAAGTAAAGCACCTATAGAGTCTATATCCAAACAGAGTGAAAGCGTGCAGTTCAAACTTAGCTCTCCCTATGCGATTCTCCCAGCGGTGCTTTCACATTCATCGGCTGTTATTCCTTCAGCATCGTCATTTGATGGGAAAGGAAAGTCCATCGCAGCGATAGGTACCGGGCCATTTAAAATTAACACCATAACCCCGCCACAAGCATTAAGTACAACACGCTATGAAAATTACTGGGGTGAGACAGCGAAATTAAGCAGTGCAAAGTATACCGCCACCAAACGCGCCGAGACCCGTTCTTTGATGGCAGAAAGCGGTGATGCAGATATTGTATTTACGCTTGACCCGTCAGGCTTTAAAAGTTTAAGCAGTGTTGATGAAGTGGATGTGCAAGCGGTTGCCATTCCACGAGTGATGCTAGTGAAAGTAAATGCTGCTCACCCGATGTTGGGCCTCGAAGCTCGTCAAGCACTCAGCATGGCTATCGACCGTCAAGGTATTGCGGCAGGCGTAATGCGTTTTCCGGATAGCGCGGCCACGCAGTTGTTTCCACCGGCATTGGCGCAATGGAACGAGCCGTCTTTAAAGCCACTGAGCTACGACCCAGAAGCAGCTAAAGCCGCATTGGCGTCCCTTGGTTGGGTCAAAGGAGATGACGGCATTCTTGTTAAGGATGGCAAGCGATTCAGTCTTACTTTGCGCACATTTCCAGATCGGCCAGAATTGCCCTTGGTGGGCGCGGCGTTGCAAGACCAGTGGCGCGACATCGGTGTTGAGCTGAAAGTCAGTGTGTCCA
Source organism: uncultured Granulosicoccaceae bacterium (assembly GCA_938045275.1). Taxonomy (GTDB): domain Bacteria; phylum Pseudomonadota; class Gammaproteobacteria; order Granulosicoccales; family Granulosicoccaceae; genus Granulosicoccus. The sequence continues at coordinate 776 of CALIMV010000336.1, read as the reverse complement.
ACTACTCTGAAATTCCAGCAGGTCATCAAGACGGCAGTCTTGAGCTTGCCTTGTTTGCCAGAAATTATGGAACAACGGCCGACCCCACCGGAAATGTAATGTCAGACTTTGGTTCTGGTGGTGGTGATTGGGGTGCCATGAATTGGGATGCGGCTGCCGTCGCCGATGCTATCGATGCAATTGCAGCGACGGACCAGGCTGAAAAACGCAACCCATTAATAAAAAAAGTGGTCACCGATATTCATGGCGATTTGCCGATGATTCCAATTGTTTGGTATCAGCATACGGTATCGGTTTCCAACAAGTTACAGGGCCTTGTCATTGATCCGCTTGAGCGTAGCTACGGATTGCATTCAATTAGTTGGTCTGAATAATACCGGAGTTAGAAGCGGTGTTTGGTATTGTTGCGTCTCGATCGATGCAAGCCATACTGGTTGCGTTGGTCATCGGTATTGTCAGTTTCATAATGATGCTGGCGCTACCTGGCGATGCTGCCTATCGTATTGCTGCCGGGCGTTATGGCTATGACATCATGGATGCCGCGGCCGCCGAAGCGGTGCGTTTGGAGCTCGGACTTGATCTGCCGGTATTTATGCAGCTGTGGAACTGGTTGCAACAATTGCTTAGCCTGGATTTAGGTCAGTCAATGGTGAGTGGTAGGCCGGTTTGGGAAGAAGTGTCGAGTCAACTGGGCGCATCAATTGCCCTGGCACTCAGTGCTGTTTTTGTTTCTTTGATCATTGCCGTGCCTGTTGGTGTTTTGGCGGGTCGTCGTG
>CALIMV010000335.1 GCA_938045275.1 uncultured Granulosicoccaceae bacterium | reverse complement strand
GCTGTGCGTCGATATCGATACGGACAAATTCGCCGTTGGTTTCCAACGGCCCGACATCATAAAAATCATAGTCGGTATCGCCTAACTCAGTACCTATTGCAATAACCACATCACAGGTTCTTACGTACTCGCGAAACTCGTCTACCGTTTGCACGCCGTCTAATAGCATGGGATGGTCTGGTGGTAACAGCCCTCTTGCATTGATGGTCAGGCACGTGGGCGCACCGACAAAATCGATAAATCGTTGTAATGATGCTTGCGCATTGATACAACCGCCACCAATTAAAATGGCTTTTTGCTGGGCGTTAACCAGCAGGTCAGCAATTTTTTCTACCGTTTCGGGGTCGGGGCCGGGCTTTGCATGTAACGCATTGTTTGTGGGGTAGGTATAGCTGGTTGGATGAGCCATTAAATCGATCGGTATCTCGATATGAACTGGTCGTGCTCTTGCCGATGAAAAAACGGCGAACGCCCGGGCAATAACCATTGGTAATTCATCTGCTGATAATAAGGTGTGGCTAAATGCGCTTACACCGGCGATTAACGCTTGTTGGTCTTTTAATTCGTGCAATCGGCCCATTCCCAGGCCAAGTGAGCTAGTTCTGTTAACACTTGAAATCACCAGCATCGGGATTGAATCGGCGAATGCCTGACCCATCGGTGTGGCTATATTGGTCATGCCGGGCCCGGTAATGCAAAAACACACACCCACTTCCCCAGTGGAGCGTGCAAAGCCATCGGCCATAAAGCCCGCACCTTGTTCGTGACGTGGTGTTATGTGGCGAATGGAAGACCTTTTTAATCCTCGATACATTTCAATTGTGTGAACCCCGGGGATACCAAATACGGTTCTAACCCCATAGTGTTCAAGCAGGGTGATAAGTTGTTCGCCAAGCAGTTGCGTTGTTTGATGCACCACACTAATTAACCGTAACGAGTTTGCCAGGGTTCATAATGTTGTCGGGGTCAATGGCCTTTTTCAGCACACCCATAAGAGCATAAGCTGAACCGTGTTCTTGCTCCATGTATTTTCTTTTGCCTATTCCAACACCATGTTCGCCGGTTACCGTGCCACCAAATTCAAGTGCTAGCAGACTGACAGCGCCGGCTAATTCATTTGCTCGTTTTAGTTCTTCTTCGTTATCGGGTTCCACCAGTATAAGTAAATGAAAATTGCCATCACCCACATGCCCCACCAGTGGTGCGATGAGCCCTGATTCTTTGATCAGTATTTTTGTTCGGGCAATAGTTTCAGCCAGTGCCGATATGGGAACACAGCAATCAGTAACAACACCGTCTGCGCCTTTACGCAACGCTTTTCCAGCATAGTAGGCGTTGTGCCGAGCTTGCCAGAGACGATTGCGATCTTCGGTTTTGCTGGCCCATTGAAAATCAGACCCGTCATATTCATCACACACTGATTTAAACATTTCAATTTGTTCGGCAACCGAGGCTTCGGTCCCATGAAATTCCAAAAACAAATGCGGGCTCTCTGCCATTGGTAGGTCAGGGTTGTATATGTTCATACCCTTCATCTGTAGCTCATCGAGTAGCTCAACGCGCGCTAACGGGATACCCATTTGCATTGACATAATGACCGCATCAACTGCTTTTTCAACGGAGTCGAAAACACAGGTTGCCGCAGAAATGGTTTCCGGCTGCGCAAACAAACGAACGGTGATTTTGGTGATAATGCCGAGCGTACCTTCTGAACCAACAAATAGTCTTGTTAAGTCATACCCTGCTGAGGACTTGCGCGCGCGTGTGCCGGTTTCAATAATCTGACCGTCGGGAAGAACAACTTCCAGTGCTAATACGTTTTCGCGCATAGTGCCGTAGCGTACCGTGTTGGTACCAGACGCGCGAGTGGCGCTCATACCACCTATAGTGGCATCCGCTCCTGGGTCAACTGTGAACATTAACCCTGTTGCCTTTAAGGCTTCATTAAGTTGAGTACGCGTAACGCCGGGTTGCACAATAGCATCCCAATCACTCTCATGAATTTCGAGTATCTGATTCATGCGACTGGTATCAACACTGATACCACCATGGACTGGAACGACATGCCCTTCTAATGAGGTGCCAATGCCATAAGGGATAACCGGGCATCTATGCTTTGTACAAATTTTCAATATTTCCGACACTTCATCTGTGCTGGTTGGAAACGCAACTGCATCAGGTAACACCGGAGTGGTATACGCCTCGTCATGGCTGTGAATCTCCAGAATGGAACTGCCCGTTGTGAGTCGATCGCCAAGCAGTTTCTTAAGCGCGCTAATGGCTAGTGATATGTTGTCGGTGGTCATATAAATTGTCTCGCGTAATACAGCTCTTACCCGAAGGCTCTGGAATTATTGTACCCGACACTCAGTACGAATTTTGTCGAACTGGTCGATGGTTGAAATAGATCATGTAGTACTAAATTAAGGCGCTAATCGGGGATTCACCGGTATCGCTGACAAGGTGGCAGGCGACCTGGTGGCCATCGGTGCGAGAAATCAATGGTGGTTCTGATTCAGAGCAGATTGGTTGTGCAGCCGGGCACCGGCTGGAGAAGCGACAACCAATGGGTGGATTAAGTGCATCGGGTGTATCGCCAGGAATGAGAATGCGTTTGTATTTAGAGCGTCTTTGACGGTCAACTGACGGTACGGCAGATAACAGTGCTGCGGTGTACGGATGTTGCGGGTTGTTGAATAAACTAAGTCGATCAGCGTATTCAACGATCTTGCCCAAATACATAACCGCTATAGAATCGCACATGTACTGCACTACACCAAGGTCATGAGAAATAAACAGGTAAGTCAGGTTGCGCTCATGCTGAATTTTTCTTAAAAGATTTAAAATTTGCGCTTGTACAGCAACATCCAGTGCTGATACAGGTTCATCGCAGATAATAAGTTCGGGTTGTGTTGCCAACGCCCGGGCTATGCCTATGCGCTGTCGTTGACCCCCGGAGAACTGATGCGGAAACAACTTTTTTTGCTCAGGTCGCAAGCCTACTGCTTCAAAAAGTTCGTCAACGATACGATTGTGCTCCGCTTTTTTATCGTTAGTTTGACTGCCTGTATTCAGGTTTGCCAAAGGTTCGCGGACAATGGATTCAGCTTTTAATCGAGGATTTAAACTGGAGTAGGGGTCTTGAAAAATAAACTGTAGTTTTGCCCGTGCGGTTCTGAGTGTTTCATCGTCGAGCGCCAGAAAATCTTCACCATTGAGCTCAACACTGCCAGAGTGTGCCTTGACCAACCGGGCCGCAGCCAGAGCGGCTGTTGTTTTTCCTGAACCGCTTTCGCCGACCAGAGCCAGTGTTTCTCCGCGTTTAATCGTGAACGAGATATCATCCACTGCTCTAAGCCATTTCTTTTTACCGATTATAGAGCCACGCTTAATCGGAAATTGCACTGTAAGGTTCTCTACCTTCAGAAGTGTGTCTGATGCTTTGGACTTATCCATTACACCTCTCCCGCACGCCAGCATGCGACCAGTTGCTGTTCGTTGAAGTGTTGTTCTGTTGGTCTGGCTTGCAGACATTGTTGGTTGGCCAGATGGCAACGAGAGGCAAACAAACAAGTGTCTTGTCCGAACTCTGCAAGGCTTGGCACTATGCCACTGATCTCGGTAAGTTCTGCACGCTGTTCGGTCAGTGTGGCCATCAGGTGTGGAACGCAGTCAATTAAACCCTTGGTGTACGGGTGTCGGGGGTGACTAAGCACGTGATCTACTTGTCCTTGCTCCACCATTCGCCCTGCATACATAACGATCATTCGTTCTGCTATTTCGGCAACCACGCCCATATCGTGAGTGATCATGATAATTGCGGTGCCGGTTTGTGCGCGCAGATCTTCGAGTAGATCAAATATCTGTGCCTGTATTGTGACGTCTAAAGCGGTGGTAGGCTCATCTGCGATCAGTATGCGTGGCTCACAGGCTAAGGCCATCGCAATCATAACGCGTTGTCGCTGACCACCTGATAGTTGATGTGGGTAGCTGCTAGCGCGCCTTTTGGCATCGGGTATTCGCACGGCGTCGAGTAGCTCAATTGCTTGTGCCCAGGCAGCCGCTTTTTCCAGTTTTTGATGCCGGCGTAGTACTTCGGCAATTTGTTCACCAATACTGAAAACCGGATTCAGTGAGGTCATTGGCTCTTGAAATATCATGGATATGTCGTTGCCGCGGATTTCCCGTAAGCGGTCATCTGTGGCTTTAGTGATGTCCTCTCCATTGAATAAAATCGACCCACTGGCAATGCGGCCAACTTTCTCTGGTAGCAGGCCCATAATACCCAGCGCTGTCATCGACTTGCCGCAGCCAGATTCACCAACAAAGCTTAAGGTTTGCCCGGCTTGCAATTCGAATGACAGGTCGTCTATGACAGGTGCAACACCTTTTGTGGTGCTGAGTTCAATTACCAGGTTTTCAACTTTTAACAGCGTACCCATTAACGTTGTCTCAGTTTTGGGTTAAGCGCGTCGTTCAGACCATCACCTACCAACGACAGGCACAGTACAGTAACGAATATGGCCACTCCTGGAAACGTAACCGTGTAACTGGCATCAAGTATATAAGGACGGTTAGAGCCGATTATCTGACCCCAGCTGACTATGTTCGGGTCGGTCAGGCCAAGAAAGCTTAATCCAGCCTCAAATAAAATAGCGGAGCCCACCATTAGTGCTGCCTGAACAATGATAGGTGGAAGTGCATTAGGCAGAATTACGCTAAACATGAGCTTTGCATTCCGGGTTCCGGATGCACGCGATGCGGTTACATATTCGAGTTCTCTAATGCGTAGAAACTCGGCACGGGTAATGCGCGCCACTGCTGGCCAGCTGACGGCACCTATAGCAATAGTGATCACAGTTAATGTCGGGCCAAACAGTGCAACGATAACCATCGAAAAAAGCAAGGTTGGCAAAACCTGAAAAAACTCCGTGATGCGCATTAGCAATTCTTCAACCCACCCTCTGAAAAAACCAGCCAAGGCACCAACAGTGACGCCGATAAAAACCGTCATTAGTGCGGCTGATAAGCCAACAAGCAGAGACACACGTGTGCCATGGAGTATGCCTGCGAGTATGTCTCTACCAAGATAGTCTGTGCCAAATAGAAACCCTTCTTGCCCAGGTGGTGAGAAGGGCGCCCAAACCATATCGTATGGGTCGGTCTCGTATACAATTGGCCCGACAATGCCAGCAACAACGATTAGCACCAGCACAAATAGGGCAACGGCTGCTGCGCGGTTCTTTACAAACATGCCAAGTGCATCAGCAGCTGGGTGCCGTGCTCTTTCAATCGTTTGAGAACCCGCTTGTGAGGTAGAAGAGTCGGTTGGTTTTGAAAAATTACTCATCAGTGACCCCGTACGCGTGGGTCGACAAAACGTAGCGCTAAATCAGTTAGCAGATTTCCGACAATCACCACCAATGCCGAGAAAAACAGGATGCCTAGTATGGTTGGTGTATCGCGCGCAATAATGCTTTGTAAGGCAAGTGTGCCAAGCCCTGGCCAGCTGAACACGGTTTCAACCAGTACGGCACCAGAGATAACGGCTGAGAACTGTAAACCTGCCAGCGTGATAACCGGCGACAGCGAATTCTTCAATGCGTGTTTATAGACTATTTCACGGTTAGAAAGACCTTTTGATTTTGCGGTTCGAATGTAATCGGTTTCGAGTACCTCCATCATGCTGGCACGGCACAGTCGCGAGTAGAGAGCGATAAAAATGGATGATAACGTTATTACGGGTAAAACCATGTGGCGCAAAAGATCAATAAACTTTGCGATGAATCCACCTTCTACCGTTACATCAACCATTCCGGCTACTGGAAACAGCGGTATTTTCAAACTGAATGCGATAAGTAACAAGATGCCGGTCCAGAATACGGGTGCCGAATAACCGAACAATGCAAAAAAGGTCACGAAGTGTGATGCCCAGCCGTCTCTGTTGCGCGCTGAATATACGCCGAGTAAAACGCCGATGATCAGTGCCAGTATCTGCGCTGTAAGAACGAGTAATAATGTGGCTGGTAGTTTTTCGAAAATGATCGTGGTGACGGGTTGATTGTAAAAATAGGAGTAACCCAGATCGAAGTGCAGAACTTTGCCAATATAAGTGCCAAGTTGAAAAATAAACGGTTTATCCAAGCCGTAGTCGCTGCGAATTTGGGCCATTACCGTTGCATCAGCGCCACCCATTGACTGAGAAATTGTGTCGGCAATATCACCGGGGGCAAGATGCATCATTGAAAAATTGAGTATCAGTACAGCCAGCAACAGTAGTGCCGCCCAGAGCACTCGTTGCAATATGGTGCTGATTACATTCATGGTGAATCCTGACGCTTCAGATAGCAAAGGGGCACAAACTGCTTAACAGATGTGCCCCAATGATCTGCACAATGACAAAAATAGCTGGTTAGTCAAACCAGTGTCGTTTTAGCATGGTTATTCTTTAATATAGACAAGATCCATTGGCGAGCTTGAAGCCCAGATGCCGATAGGTGGATTACCAACTTTGTTGTTATAAATAGTGTGGTAGGGCAGTGTGTTGGTTGTATACAAAGGCAGCTCGTCAGTTACAATTTTTTGAAATTCAGCATAAAGCTCTGCACGCTTGGCTTCGTCAGTTTCAACGCCGGCCATTTCCATCAGTTCATCGACACGGTCATTTTTGTAGCTCTGGGTGTTTGACCAGATGACACCGGGTATGATGTTCGAGCTCTGGTAAGTACGGTGTACCCCGATAACCGGATCGCCCCAGTTGAAAACGGTATCCCAGGTCATGTCGAAGTCGTAGTTACTGATGCGTTTAGCCCAACTTGGAAAGTCCGGGGACGAACGAACCGTAACATCGATCCCAATTTTCTTCAGTGCTGCTTTGGTGTACTCGGCCTTTGGCTTCATTTCGGGCCAACCGAAATCAACGCTTAGTTTGAATCGCATACCGTCATCACCTTTTTCATAGCCGGCATCGTCGAGTAGCTGGTTGGCTTTGTCGAGATCGAGTGCATAGGTTTCTACATCGCCGCTGTACAGCGGGCTGCCTGGGTGTATGCCGGTGGACGCTTCATCCGCAATGCCCAGGTGTATGGCATTAAGAATGAAGTCTCGATCGATTGCATAGGCAATGGCTTTGCGTACGTTAACATCGGCAGTATTGCCACTGGCGGTGTTAAACGCTAACCAATCCAGTGGACCAATAGCGGCATAGCCATCGGGCGTGGCTGTAAGAGAGTCAACTTTTTGCAGTCGCTTGATATCGCGTGCAACAACTTCAAATGTAGATAAATGAATTTCGCCATTTTCAAGACCAATTGCTCGAGCAGATGGATCTTTGATAATGCGCATAACCATTTTGTCGAGATAAGGACGACCTTCCATAAAGAAGTCGTCGAAGCGCTCGAGAATAATGTGCTCATCGCGTTTAAATTCCACCAGTTTAAACGGGCCAGAGCCGACAACATCGTCAGAATTCTGCGGATGCGCTTTAGGGTCCTGACCATCACCGTATACGTGCTTTGGGATGATTGGCATCAGTTGCGAGGACATAGCCAGCATGAGTGCCGGATGTGGTTTTGACAGTTTCAGTATCGCTGTGTGCGCATCGGGTGTTTGCACTTCTGTAACGGGCGCAAACATGGTTTTAAATGGATGGTTTTCCTGAATGGTTTTAACCGAGAAAGCAACATCTTCTGATGTGATGGGTTGGCCATCGTGGAACACGGCATTTTTCACCAGATTCAGAGTCACTGACAAGCCGTCTTCAGCAATTTCCCAGGACTCGGCTAAATAAGGTTGCGGTGTCCAGTCTTCGTCGTAACGCAGTGGAGCTGCAAAAAGTTGAGCACCTGGTGCACCTGTAGCTGTTCCGGACTGCACCGCAGGATTTAAATGCCTGGGTTGTTGTGCCAAAGAAAAGACGAGGGTACCACCTTTAGTAGGTTCGTCAGCAGCGACTGCCGATGTTGCCAGCATGACGGCGGTTGCGGATGCAACAGCCAGTTGTTTTAATAGTGTACGCATGGTTTGATGGTCCTCCTAATATGCTAAAACATGTACTGAAACGTGTGATAAAAATGGCGTTTCGTATTCATCCATTATCTAAGTCTTATCGCTGACTTACTAATTCGGGTGAAACTTGAGTGTAACACTCGATTCGCGCAGCAAGAAGCGCTTTATTGGTTCTGGTACTGAGGTGGTTCATGACTACAATTTATGCAGCTCGAAAAATAATCACTATGAATCCGGCTCGACCGGCTGTTACCCATGTGGCGGTTCGTGATGGTCGAATTCTGGGTGCAGGTTCGTTAGATGAGCTTACAGGATTTGGTGAATACACCCTGGACGAGCAGTTCGCAGACAAGGTGCTTATGCCCGGCATGGTTGAAGGGCATTGCCACGCAGTAGAAGGTAAATGGTGGCGTTACGTATATTGCGGCTTTCACGATCGTATGGATCCGCATGGAAAAGTCTGGTCAGGTTTGTCATCAATAGAAGAAGTCATTAGTCGATTGCAGGAAAACGAGGCTACCCTGCAAGACCCCACTGCAGCTTTAACCGGGTGGGCAATCGACCCAATCTACTATGCCGATAAAAAAATTACCCGCGAACAACTGGACCGGGTATCCACGACAAGACCAGTAGGTATCATGCACGCTTCAGGTCACATCATGAATGTGAATTCAAAAGCGCTCGAGCTTGCAGATTACTTAAGAGCAGGCATTGAACACGACGGTGTTCCTTTGGGAGACGACGGTTTGCCAACCGGCGAGCTGAAAGGTCCTGATGTGATGTTTCCGGTAGGTCGACAGGCCGGTTTTGATGACAATATGCTTGAGTTCGATGAGCCTGGGCTTATTGACTTTGCTCGCCTGTGTGTTCGTACTGGTGTAACCACAGCAACCGACCTTGCCGCGAAACTGGATGATGAAATGGTAGAAATGGGCATCCGGGTTACGGCTCGCGATGACTTCCCGGTTCGGATAATGTCTTTACGTTTTCATCATGGTGTAACACCTGCAGAGCTTATTGAACATGCGAAGGCGTTGCGGAGTCGATCAACAGATCAGTTTCGACTTGGAAAAATCAAGATAATTGCGGATGGGTCTATTCAAGGGTTTTCGGCACGCATAAGATGGCCAGGCTATTTCAATGGCGCGCCCAACGGGCTTTGGTATATAGCGCCAGAGCAGATGCTGGCTATTTATGAAATGGCGTTAAAGGAAGACTTGCAAGTGCATACTCACACTAATGGTGATGAGGCGACCGATCTTGTGCTGGATACATTGCAAGTGGCACTTAAAAAACACCCGAACGCAAATCATCGTTTTACTATTCAGCACGGTCAGCTAATTAATGCCGCCCAGTACAGGCGCATGGCGAGCCTGAACATGTGCGTTAATCATTTTGCCAATCATCATTTCTATTGGGGTGATGAGCATTACAACATCACTGTCGGGCCTGAACGGGCGGAACGCATGAATGCGTGTCGCACCGCCTTGGACAATGGTATCCCTTTGGCGATTCATTCTGATGCACCGGTTACACCGTTAAGTCCTTTATTCACCGCATGGTGTGCTGTTACGCGACAAACGAATTCTGGCAGAACGCAAGGTGAACACGAAAAAATAACCATAGATGAAGCGCTTTACGCCATTACCCTCGGTGCTGCTTACACGCTTAATATGGACGATGAAATTGGTTCTATTGAAGCTGGAAAGCTGGCCGATTTTGCTGTTCTTGAAGATGACCCAACTTCAGTCTCCGCGCAAGCGCTTAAAGATGTGAAGGTATGGGGCACGGTGCAATCGGGCCGTGTGTTTGCCGCCAGTGAAATCTGATTCAGTCAGTTTGCATGTCATTAAACGGTTACGCTGGTGAAATATATACGAAGCATGATTAATGACTAATCCAGTTCCAGTAACAATAATTGGTGGATTTTTAGGCAGCGGAAAAACAACGCTGGTTAATCATTTGTTGCGCCATGCAAATGGTGTACGCCTTGCTGTGCTGGTTAACGATTTTGGTGACTTGCCTATTGATGCAGACTTAATCGAAGGGCAGGACGGCGACGTTATTAACCTCAGCGGTGGCTGTGTTTGTTGTAGTTACGGCGATGATTTATCGCTGTCTTTGCAGACGCTACAGGAACAAGCAAGCTTACCTGATCACATATTTATTGAAGCAAGCGGTGTAGCATTGCCAGGTGCTATTGGAAAGTCGTTGTCATTATTGCGTGCGTATCGCCTCGAAGGCATTGTTGTGCTTGCAGATGCTACAACAGTTCAATCTATGGCTGCAGAAAAGTATGTGGGTGATACGATTCAACGCCAGTTGGATGATGCAGATTTAATTGTATTGAATAAGCTTGACTTGGTGTGCGATGAGCAAGCCCAGTCAAATCGAGTTTGGCTCGATGGGTGTTTTCCACACACGCCTTATATTGATTCGGTGCACAGCACAGTAAATGCTGATGTCTTTTTTGACATAAAGCGTAAAATGACCAATTGCAAACCTTCAGCACATAGTCACACACAAGATACACTACAGGTAGATCATGCCTCCTCGCTTTTTACATCACTGAGTGTTTCGGTCGATCACATGGTCGATGCAAAGTGGTTAGCCTCGCAGCTTGCCGATAAACGAAACATGCTGGTTCGCGCCAAAGGGTTTGTATTGGATACAGATAACCAAATAAAAACGATTCAGGTCGTTGGCAGACGATGGTCGGTTACGCCTGCGCCAATCGGCGTGCAAGCCGGCTTGGTTTGCATTGCGCAAGCCGAATCATTATCTGAAGAAAATATACGCTCCTTGTGTAAACCTGATGCCCAACAAATTATATGAGCATTGATACTAGCAATACCGATACTCAAGTCGCATCTGTAAAGAGCCGTGATCAACTAAAAATTCTACTTGCACAAACCAACACGTCAAACAGGCATGCACATAATATTGATGCGTTGAAAGTGTTGGTTGAGCAGGCTGCAAAACAACAATGTCAGTTTTTATGCTTGCCAGAAGTATCAGGGCTAATGAACCAGAACGCCAGTGAAGCTGCTGGTATGATTGTCGAAGAACATCTTGACCCCTACGTCGCTGCATGCAAAGCGTTTGCTGCTGAACACAGCGTGTGGATACACAATGGTTCAACGCCGGTTCTTGGTCCATCCGGGCTTCCTGTTAATCGCACGCACCTAATTGATGCCGCCGGCGATATTGTTGCGCGTTACGACAAAATTCATTTGTTTGATATCTATTTACCTGATGGGCGTGAACGTCTGGAATCGAAGCGGTATTCGGCCGGTACTCAGTCAGTTGTTGCAAAGACGCCATGGGGTCCAATGGGCCTGTCGATTTGTTACGACTTACGGTTCCCACAGCTCTACAGGGAATATGCACAAGCGGGTGCAAGAATCATATTTGTACCTTCTGCATTTACTCGTAAAACGGGTCGTGCCCACTGGGAGGTGTTACTTCGCGCACGAGCAATTGAGAACGGGTGTTTCATAATAGCTGCGGCTCAGACTGGCAAACATGCTGACGGTCGAGAAACATACGGTCATTCTTTATTGATACACCCATGGGGTAACGTCATTGCTGATCTGGGCGAGGATGTACAGGCGAAAGTGCTGGAGATCAATTTATCGGAAGCGGATAATATACGGCAACAAATACCGTCTTTAAGTCATGGCCGAAGCTATGAGAGTTTGGTTTAGCTATATACTGCAAATTATAATGTCAAACCTCTATTCTTCAAGAAGATCACGGCTAACCAATCTGTTGCGATTTAGTTGCCTGTGGGTTGGTTGCGCGCAGTTTGATTACTCGCGGTTCGGTTACACATGCTGAGTTTTATTTTTCGCAGACTTATGCAATCTGTTTTCGTTATGTTGGCAGTGAGCTTGATCGCATTTTCCCTGTTCCGATTTGTTGGTGATCCTGTTGCACAGATGGTTGGTCAGGAAACATCGATCGAAGATCAAGAGAATTTGCGAGAACGCCTCGGTCTGAACGATCCGCTGACAACGCAATATTTGCGTTTTGTTGGTAATTTGGCAAAGGGCGAATTTGGTTATTCCTATCGTACACGTCAACCGGTTAGCGAGATGATTCTGAGTCGCATGCCAGCCACGTTGGAACTCGGTTTTGTCTCGTTGATAATATCTTTGCTTGTAGGCATTCCTGCTGGAATCTACACGGCGCTCAAACGCGGTGGTATTCTCGCCAACGCCATTCTTGTAACAACCCTTGTGGGCATTTCGGTCCCCACTTTTGTTATCGGTATTTTTCTTATTTATGTGTTTGGTGTAGAGCTTGGCTGGTTGCCCACATTCGGGCGTGGTGAAACAGTGCAAATTGGTTGGTGGCAAACCAGCTTTCTGACTTGGGAAGGTTGGAAATCTCTTCTGTTGCCAGCCATTACACTTGGCGTGTATCAACTCACACTCACTATGCGGTTAGTGCGTGCTGAAATGCAGGACGTACTGAAAACTGATTTTGTCAAATTTGCGACGGCCAGGGGTATTAATTATCGATCCTTATACTTTAATCATGCTTTTAGAAATACGCTGGTGCCGGTTGTCACGATCATTGGTTTGCAGCTGGGCGGCATCATTGCGTTCTCCATAGTCACCGAATCTGTGTTTCAGTGGCCGGGTATGGGGCTGTTGTTTTTGGATTCGATTCGTTACGTTGACATCCCTGTTATGTCGGTATACCTCGTATTGATTGCCATGATGTTTGTGATAATTAACTTGTTGGTTGATTTGCTCTATTTCGCGATCGACCCGCGAGTACGATTAAAGGGTGCACATGGGTAACAATAAACATGTTTGAGTCCTTACGTCGAAGTGCCCTTGAGAACGAACTGTTTTATCTATTCTTAAATAGCCGAGTTGCACAAGTCGCCGCATTGGTTGCGCTGTTGACTATTGGCGGAGCTGCGCTCGCACCTCTAATTGCACCAACTGACCCTTACGATATTGCCAGTATCGACATAATGGATTCGCTGATACCACCCGTATGGAGTGAAGACAGCGATGCCCGCTTTTTGATTGGCACAGACGATCAGGGGCGCGATTTATTGTCAGCCATATTGTATGGAACCAGGCTGTCTTTGATGGTTGGATTACTGTCTATTGGGTTTGCTAGTGTGCTTGGTGTGAGTGTTGGGTTAATGGCAGGCTATTTTGGTGGTCGGTTCGATGCCATTGTCATGCGCATTGCCGATGTTCAGCTGAGTTTGCCTGCCATACTCACAGCTTTACTGATCGATGGCATTGCACGGGGCATTCTACCGCGTGATAAGCACGATGGTTTGATGATCGTTGTGCTTACCATTGCTATTGGTTTATCTCTGTGGGTGAATTTTGCCAGAACGGTGCGTGCATCCACTTTTGTTGAACGAAACAAAGAGTACGTTCAAGCCAGCGAGATAATGGGTATGCATCCATTGCGTATCATGCTTGTGCATATACTGCCTAATATCATGGGGCCAATACTGGTGATACTGACGGTGGATTTGGCTGTAGCGGTATTGCTCGAGGCCACGCTGTCATTTTTGGGAATTGGTGTGCCAGCAAATCAACCTTCTTTAGGAACGCTAATTCGCATTGGCACCGAATACATGTTCTCAGGTGAATGGTGGATAGTGATATTTCCAAGTGGCATGCTTATCACCATGATCATCTCTATAAACGTGCTCGGTGATTTTCTACGCGATGCATTTAATCCGAGGTTGCGTTGAGCACAGTGCTGAACATCACAAATTTGAGCGTTAAATTTCCGACCAGGTTTGGTGAGTTTACCGCGCTCGACAAAGTTGATCTTGAAGTTAACGCTGGTGAGATTCATGGTTTGGTTGGTGAGTCTGGTGCTGGGAAATCAACGGTTGGTGCTGCGATAATAGGGTTGTTGCAAAGTCCGGGTTATATATCCGATGGCCAGATAAATTTTATGGGCAAAGATCTAACCCAGCTTGACCAAGACAGTTATCACGAGCTTCGTGGTCAACACATCAGTATGATATTTCAAGACCCACAAACAAGCCTTAACCCACTACTGACTATCTCTGCACAACTGATCGAAACTATTCGGCAACACGCTGATATCAGTATTGCGCAAGCCAGAGAACGTGCAATTGCTTTGTTACAGGAAACCGGTATTCATGATGTTGAGAACCGTATGGATGAGTACCCGCATCAGTTTTCTGGTGGCATGCGTCAACGTGTGGTTATCGCATTGGCATTGTGTACCGACCCGGAACTCATTATTGCGGATGAACCAACCACTGCACTGGATGTGTCGGTGCAGAAACAGATTCTTGCCTTAATTCGCACGCTGTGTACTGAACGCAATATAGGTATTATTCTAATAACTCACGACATTGGTGTTATCAACGAAGTAACCGATCAGGTTACTGTGTTGCGATCAGGCCGCGTTATTGAAACTGGCCTTACAGCGGAGGTTTTGGGCACGCCTGCAGATGAATACACCAAAGCGTTGATGGCAGCGGTACCGAGGTTAGATAAGCGGCTTGAGCGGTTTAGGAATATTGTTAAAGATGATGTTTTAAGTGCTGAGGATACAAGCTGGAAGGTAGCAGGCGCCAGTGCGCAGTTTGCGTCTGATTGGCTGTTGGCCGAGCAGGCTGAATCTTCACGACAAACACCGCAAACAACACTTGAAGCAACAAAGCAACAATCCACGCAGCTATCAATTGAGCAATCCACGCAAGACTCATCAATTGAACTGTCGAAAAAATCAACACTACAAACTGCACCACAAGCAATACTGTCCGTTGTCGATTTAGCAGTAACATTCCACAGTGGCCAGCCCGGCTGGTTTAGAAAAAAAGCCGGATTCAAAGCGTTGTCGGGAATCAGTTTCGATATGCAACAAGGTCAAGTGTTAGGTGTGGTTGGTGAAAGTGGCAGTGGTAAATCTACGCTGGCTAAAGCGATTGTTGGTCTGGTTGACCCATCGGCCGGCGACATTTTCTTTCGCGGTGAAGCGTTGCCGCCGGGCAGTGTAAGGGCTCGATCACATCAGACACGACGACAGATTCAAATGGTTTTTCAAGATCCTTATTCCTCCTTGAACAATCGACGAACCGTAGAAGACATTATTGCCGAACCCATTCGGTTTTACGATTTGGCAAACGATAAGCAATTGATTCGTAAACTCGTGGCGTCTGTGTTGGAGTTAGTTGAAATGCCGCAACGAGCCATGTTGAAATACCCGCACCAGTTTTCTGGCGGTCAGAGACAACGCATTGCTGTTGCGCGAGCATTGGTGGCACGGCCAGATTTTTTAATCTGCGACGAACCAACATCTGCATTGGATGTATCAATTCAGGCACAAATGCTTAATCTGCTTAAAGATCTGCAGCAGACATTCGGTTTGTCGATAATGTTTATAAGCCACAATCTGGCGGTCATTAGGCAAATGGCCGATAGTGTTGTCGTGTTGAAAAACGGCCGGTTAGTTGAAGTGGCTGAAACAGAACAGTTCTTCAACGCACCTGCCGACCCTTATAGTCAAATGCTGTTACGCGAAACTCCGTCATTAAGTTTGTTACAGGCAAATGGGTGAACCATAAAGTTATGAAAATAAATACTATTGTATGGGGTGAAAACATCCATGATCAAACCAGCCCTGTTGTTGCAGAACTTTACCCCGGGGGGATGCACACGTGTATTGCAAACGCACTGAATGTGGATGAAAACATCAATGCCAGCACGGCAACTTTACAAGAAGACGAACACGGGCTAACCGAAGCACGTATGAATGAAACCGACGTTTTGATTTGGTGGGGACACGCGGCGCATGGAGATGTAGACGATAAAGTGGTAGAGCGAGTTGTTCAGCAAGTCTGGTCAGGCATGGGCCTTATATTGTTGCACTCTTCTCATTTCGCAAAGCCGTTTAAACAATTAATGGGTACACCTTGTGGGTTAACCTGGCGTGAGGCTGGTGAGCGTGAAAGGTTATGGGTAACCAGTCCTAACCATCCCATTGTGAACGGTTTGCCAGATCATTTTGAGCTTGAGCACGAGGAAATGTATGGCGAGCCGTTTTCTGTGCCCGAACCATTGGAAACAGTGTTCATCAGTTGGTTTCAAGGTGGTGAAGTGTTTCGTTCGGGCTTAACGTATCGACGTGGTGCAGGGAATATATTCTATTTTCGTCCGGGGCACGAAACCTATCCCACCTACCACGACGACAATATTAAAAAGGTGTTGGTCAATGCCGTGCATTGGGCGAACAATTCGCAACAAAGACGAACCAATATGACGGATGCACCGAACACCACTGTGGACAATGCGCTTGAAAAAATTGTAGAGCGAGGACTGAAACTACATGCCGATGGTGAAGAAGGCTTCAAATAGTGAGTTCGCCTGTTCGAATACTGATACTCGGCACTGGTGGTATGGCGCACAAACATGTGGAGTCTTACCAACAGATTGCTGACGCTACGGTTGTAGCAGGCGTTGATGCGCGATCGGAAGTACTTGAGTCTTTTTGCACAGCATTTGGTATTGAGCATCGGTTCAATTCACTGGCCGAAGCGCTGGAATGGGGTGAGTTTGATGCCGCATCAAATGTTACCCCTGATAGTGTGCATCATGGAACCACCCTGCAACTGCTTGCGGCTGGAAAACATGTTCTATGTGAAAAGCCGTTGGCAACGAATTATGTGCACGCCGAAGAAATGTCGCAACTAGCGGCTAAAACCAAACTAGCGAATATGGTGAACCTGAGCTATCGCGAAGTGCCAGCCTTGCAAAAAGCGGCTGAAATGGTCAGCGCGGGAGCTATTGGCACTGTCAGACATTTTGAAGCTTCTTATTTACAAAGTTGGCTAACACAACCGGCATGGGGAGATTGGAAATCCGAGCATCAATGGTTGTGGCGATTGTCAACATCGCATGGTTCGAATGGCGTACTGGGTGATGTCGGTATTCATATACTCGATTTTGCTACTTATGTAGTAGGGAGCATGCCTTCACATATTCATTGCAGATTAAAGACGTTTAATAAATCGCCGGGGAACAGAATTGGAGAGTATGTTCTGGATGCTAATGACAGTTTTGTTCTTACTGCTGAGCTGGAGAATGGTGCATTGGGGTCAATTTCTGCTACGCGTTTCGCTTCTGGTCATCACAACGATTTGCGGT
>CALIMV010000334.1 GCA_938045275.1 uncultured Granulosicoccaceae bacterium | reverse complement strand
GTAGGGCGAAAAACCGCTAATGTGGTGCTGAATACAGCATTTCGGCAAATTGCCATGGCGGTGGATACGCACATTTTCCGTGTGTCGAACAGGACCGCTATTGCGCCTGGCAAGGACGTGCTCGAAGTTGAGAAGAAACTGTTGAAGTTTGTTCCGAAAGAATATTTGCTTGATGCTCATCATTGGCTAATCTTGCATGGACGGTACGTGTGTGTTGCAAGAAAACCAAAGTGTCCCGATTGCGTCATAAACGATCTTTGTGAATTCAAGAAGAAAACCAGCTCGGCCTAAATTAGCGCCAGGCTATATGGTTGGATTGTTAATTTCGGTGAGAAGGGCGAGTAGCGCGCTAAAAATTACGTGACTTGCCAATCAGTATGGTTTCAATTTGGTCATCAGTTGCTATCCTTAAACATATTATTTAACTGGATTTGCAAGTGGCGCGTGCCTACGAATTAACTGACGTGGTAAAGCTTGTGCGAGCGTACGGTGTACTGGCAGGCACAGGGGACATGGAACGTGTCATTGCAGGGGAAATTTCTCGTCGTTGGATTTCCACAGAAGTGGAACATCTGGTTCCGTTGTCATCGCTTCCCTCAAAGCTGTTTAACACCCAGCGAGGCAGAGACCTGCTGGCCGCCGAGATATTCAGTGATCAGGATATCGACCCGGAAACCATTGATCCAGCTCAACTCGATATTGAAAACCTGGGCAAGCAATGTCTGATTAACACTAATCGGCTTCCCAAGCTCGAACCCAGTATTCACGCCGCCATCCTGGCAGCCAACATGTTACTTGGCGTTCGATTGTACGGTAATCATGGTCAGGGTATGCCGAGCATGACGCACGACATGATCGTGGCCACAATGCTGCACGGCACTCTTGGAAAACGCTACCGGTATAGTGCAATAACATCCAGTGACCATGAAATCATTGATGACAGCTATCTGTTTTCATGGTTTGGAGATGCTGTTGCGAGTAACGTTCGTGCGCTAAGCGATTATTTGCATAATTTTGAGTTGGCGATCGAAAATAGCGTTACACCTGATGCTCCACCATCCCCGGAGATTGCCACAGCAGTGGCGGCAATTGAGGCCAGTCGCCTCAGGCTCACAGCGCGCGCTGCTGGAGATCAAGTTATAAGCTTTCTTGATGCGCACAGTCGGGCTGAGTTAGCGCGCAATGGCGTTGAAGTGGACAGTGACTTTCCCGAACGACCTTTTCTGGAACAGGACTATGCACGCACACGAATAGCGTTTGGTTTGACTGGCGTCGATCACTACGCGCTTCGCGAACCACTTCGTAACACGCTGCTAATGGCGGTGCGAGATGCGCTCGATGACCCGGACAAGCGCGAAAGGCTTGCCGGTCGACGTGGAAAAGCAGTCCATGAAGTGCACGTGAATTTGCCGGTAATGGAATACTATGTTGCAGCGGATAATCCGAATTCAATCGAGACGGTGCATCTGGCCAGTCTTGAAATGATGCGTGCTTTGGAGAAGGGACGCCGAAAGTCTTTGAGTACTATGTCTGCCCACGCGTTTCGTATTTCGGCCATAGCTGAACGTGTACTTGGTCGTGCCTTGGAGCCACTGATTGTCACTCTTGCCTTATTGCACGACGTTGTCGAAGATGGTTCGGCACGAGTTACAGGTTACGGACACTCTTTGCGTAAAATCCAATTTCGCTTTGGGGGGCCGATTGCGGCAATGGTCTCAGAACTCACAGACTCCAATGCGCCAACCGATGGCGTAAACAAAGCGGCCGTCACATTGAGTCATCCTCATTTGTTGCAGCCCCAGGAGCAATACAATTTTGGTAGCTTCACCAGAACGAATTTGCAACCTACTGAAGCCGGGTTACCTTACACCCTGGCGGGAATCGTAATAAAGCTATTGGATACCGTCATCTCTTTGGAAGAGGGCATTCGCGACCCTGAACTAATGACTGGGCACTGGCGTAACAGTGGTGCGAGAATCTATTGGGCTGAGCGGGCCAGAGGCGCCATTGTCTATCCACTAATAGAACGACTTTTGTTAGAACTGAAAGCCAGTCAAATCGACCCGAAGTATTATCGACGGCCGCATTCGGTTAATACGGTCAGGTTACGCGCCGGATTGGCTTTGCTCGACACCACCATGATGTATCTCGATTTGTATGCAACTCAGAATCTAGCCATTCTGGCCTTCGAATACGGACTCAATGCAGTGCAACGAGACACGCTTATCAGCTTGTTTTATGATCCGAACGTCAACGAAGATCAATTCGAAGCGCGTGTATTGGTTGATTTATTAAAAGATGAGAACCTTAAGGAATCAATCAAGAAAGGTGTGTTGGAATGCATTGCACATTCAACTCTTTACGGCAAAGAGGCAACTGAAGGCTCACCAAGAAACGAATCCACATTCAAGGCTTATCGAAATAGTGCTTTGCGCAGACATGCCATACGACAAGAGCTGCAGCTGGATTCGGCCGACAAGTTATCAGCATTGGCTTTGCGAAAAGAACAGATACTACGACGATTCGATCAAACCATAGAAAGTCAGGATGGTTTCTTCAAGCCTGATTTTTTTGCCAGCGCTGTGTGATTCTATACCTTAGAGTATTATAAGTTATCAAATACCATGATCCAAAAAGCCCCGATAAAACGGGGCTTAAGGTGTAGATTACTATTTATTTCGTTTTTATTACTTCAAATATTAAATGACGAATATTAAATGACTACTTTTCCCGTTTACTATTTCTCGTAAACAGATTCTTTATTTAGGTGTTTAACAATCAAGTAGTAAAAAACAGGGCGCAATTTTTGGCGATTGCTTGCACCTATAGTGTCAATTGCGTGCTGGATTGCAGCGTCTGCTTCAGGGCCTTCAACACCCAGTTTTCTGCTAATGAACCGGGTTTTTACATTGTCCAGTTCTTTCGAGTCTGCTGCGGCAACCAAGTTGGCGTCGCGATTATACAGTGACGGTCCTAATCCTTTAGCAACGGCCGATAGTAGTTTGTCGTCGCAATCCACATTTATGCTGGAAAGCTGTGCTTTACAATCGGTTATTGCTTCGTCGAACTTAGACATGATACCTCCGTTAAATTACAGTACATATGAATTAGAGTACGTAGCCGCTCTGAACCCGACCCATTGGTCAAGTTCCCAAATCATTGTGATGCAAAAGCTTCATACTAGTCCGCGAGCAAGTGACGCGCAACAAACTGTGCCTTGTTAGCTGTGACATTCACTAATGATTAACAATTTGCAGACGAACTGCAAACTATTGTGCTGTTATGCAGTAGTGTTCTGGGTGTTATTTGGCAAACCAAGCGTAATTGTGTATTAACTGTGAAGTTGTTCCGTTTGCCAATTGGCACCATTTGAATGAGTATTTTCACTTTTTTGCACAGCGTTCGTCACTGATGCATGAATTAAACCATGTTCGGATAACACCTTCGTTGCAGCATCATAGCCAATATCACTTATTTTCTTATATGACTTGAAATCCATCAATGGAATTCCGCTGACATCTGGTTCAATGAGTATGTCCAGCATAGCTTTTGTTTCGTTAAGCCGAATAATGCTTTTGATGTCAGTTGAGCGAAGTAGCGTTTCTACCAGGCGCGGAATACGGATTTTTTTTGTAAAAGGATTGATTCGCGAAGTCAGTGCCTGCCATCCAGATAGCGATGTACCATAGTTGTAGTATTCACGAATCTCAATTATCTGACTGACATTCACTCCTATAACACTGCCACGGCCGCCAAGTTGGTTATGCATGATATCAACAGGAAAAGTGTTTAATACTGCACCATCTATTAGCAGTTGTCCGGATGGTGTTGGTACTGGCGAAAATATGCCTGGCAAAGAAATGGTGCTACGAACAACTCGCCAAAGTGGCCCGCGGTCATGAATGACTTCCTTGCCGTCTGATAAATTCGACGATACACAAAAAAACGGTATCCAAAGATCTTCAATACGAGTTTCACCATACACCTTGTGACAAAAGCGGGTTAGCTTTGCTGATCTTAGTAGAGAGACCAGTGGCAGCGTATAGTCGAATAAGGCTTTTTTGTTTGCAAAAACCGCTGAAAGTTGTTCGATTTCTGAAGAACTATAGCCCATGGCGATGGATGCTCCTAACAATCCACCCATGCTTGAGCCACCAATATAATCGATCGTTATGCCGTTTTGTTCGATGACTTTTTGAACGCCAAGATGTGCGTAGCCGCGGGCACCCCCACCACTCAATACCAAACCGCGCGCACAGCCGCAAAGGCGCCGCGTTAACCTTGCCATGTGTTCCTGGTCGTCAATGCGAACATGGTGATACGCATTAATTTCACGTTTGCGAAGCCATCGAGCGGTGTGCGATGGTTGCAAAGTAGCTTTGTCGTGCAACAAAACTAATTCGATTTCTCTATGATAGCGGGCATTTTTGAGTATATTTCGAAGATCATGCTCGACCTCTCGTAATTTGGAAGAGTTATCTTTATCGGCATTGGCTAATAGAAGAATACGATCTGCGCGATTTATACATCGCTTAGTCCAGGATGACAGAGTGGGGTCCGTAAGGTAAAGAATCTCCTGAAAACTGTTTTCTTTATCATCGAGCCATTCAGCAACTGCAGAATTAAACACATCTGAGAACGTAGTTTGAGCCACTCCTTTTTTGCCATATAGCGTGTCAAACACACGAGCGTCGAGCAATAAGGGATTCCCCTCTACGCGCATCTCACGTTTGAGCTGGTGTAAAAATCGGCGCAGCGGCAATTTGCTATCCAGAGGAACTATGGCTATTGATTGATCTTTGGATGGAGACTTTAATCGGGCAGACTTTTCAACTTGTCGCTGCACTATGGTTTTGGTCAGCGGTAGCAGTAAGTCGGGTTGTTGAGCGATGAGTTCATCGAATACCGCTTTATTGAGAAAAGCAACAGTTGATTCTCGCGTCGCGTAGACCGTTGCGTTACGAACCGAATCAGACATCAGCGCAAGCTCGCCAATAGTCTCAGGTGCACGCACCTCCGCAAGCACTATTGTATTGTTGGCTTCATCAACCGTTTCAACTTGCAATCGACCGGAAATAGTAATGTGCAAACCATCCGCTTCATCACCTTCCTTCATGAGTATGTCACCACTACTGTAATGGCGAATCTCAGTGTTTTCCAACAGGCCGTTCATGGATTGGGTGCTGATCTCACCAAACATGTCTATAAACACTTTCGCGAGCATGACACGACGTGAAAGTTCAGCGGCCGTATCATAAACGTGAGCGAGAATGTTAGGGTCGATGTCGGCTAGCAGCTCAAATGCAATGCGGGGAAACCGGGCTACTCTTGATTTCCTTGCCGCTATGGCTGTAACCAAATGCGCGCCGCCATTGAGTACAGCGAAATCGCCGGCGGTATCGCCCTTGTATCTGGAATGGAGATAAAAATTCTCACCGGTTTTTTTACTGGACAGTTGCAACTCACCGTCCAAAACCATGAATAAATTTTCACCTTGATTACCTTCGCCAAACAGCTTCTCGCCACTCATAAGCACGGTAAAGCTTATGTGTGGCACAAGGTTCGCCCAGCGCTTCTCGTCGATCGATTGAACCAGGGGCAGTTTTTTCAGCGCCTTCAGGTTTTTGGATTCGCTGCTTAGCGGGTTCATTTCGGACTCTTATGAGGTCTCATAATTGGCAGTAACATTGACAGTATCACGGTTAGGCTATCGGCAAGTTGTTTGGGCTCTACCGCTGGAGCGTCATTTTTGTCCGACAACACGCAATTCGGTGTGTGCCAGTTCTCAATTGGCAACAAATTCAATATTGCCAAAATAGGCAATTCCGGTGCGAGACGAATTATCTCCATCAACCATAACAGCATACCCGGCCAGCTTTTTTACATCGATGTTAAACAGCTGTTTAAAATCATCTGCCACATTTCTGCGTTGAGTTACCCATTGTCTGGCCAGGGCATTGCCACTTTGGACTGAAACCATAATGGATTTTTCCGTGTAAGGATTAGGCCAGACAGAATCTATAGGCATGCTGGACGACCAAACGTAATTTATTGCAATCGTTTGCCAGGGTAGAGCACCTGTTTTCGCTGTTACGTAGAGCCGCGCGGGGAAATCGTCTCCGGCTTTAGTCGATTCGTCGATATCCTTATAAGTTGATTCAATTTTCCAAGACCATTCCAGCCACGGTGTTTGGGTTATGTCAATAGTTTCTCGTCGATACAACACTGATGCTGTGTTGACGGCTGTCGCTTTTAAAACTGAAATACCATTTTCGTCGTGAAGTTCATAACGCGTATTACCGGAAAAACTCTTCTCTTTCCATCGGTCTAATGACTTTTCAGGGAACGGTTGAATGGTTACTGTATTGAATTCTGGGCTGTTGACGTTTTCTCCTGGGTCTTTGACGGCAATGATGCTATCGGCACTGATTGAAAAGCTAAGCAGCAGGCCCGCAGCTATTACAACGCTGTTGTTCAAAAACATATTGATGTTAGGTCGGTATAATCTAAAAAGTTCATTGGATTGTACAACTATAGCGTCCAATCTCTCACAAATCCCGTAAAATGGGCATGTTACTAAGCCTTATAAGAGAGTCATGCCAAATTCCTTGCAAATCCGCCGGTTCTGGGTATTCGCTGCAGGAACCATCATCACTATTTATGCGTTAATTTTAGTAGGTGGGATTGTGCGTGCAACTGGTTCTGGTATGGGTTGTCCGGATTGGCCTACCTGCTTTGGTCAATGGATACCGCCCACCAGTGAATCGCAACTGCCAGATAACTATCAGCAAATCTATGCCGATCGTGGTTATAAAGACACAGCATTCAATGTTCGTAAAACCTGGACTGAATATCTCAACAGACTGCTTGGTGTGTTTACCGGCTTTGCCATTTTACTTACACTGATTTTCTCACTGCCGTTTAGGCGACACGATAGCCTGGTAACACAACTCTCAGTGGCGGGATTTATACTGGTTGGTGTCCAAGGGGGGTTGGGTGCTCGTGTGGTTGCAAGTAACCTGAACCCTGCGCTAATAACAGTTCACATGTTGTTGGCTCAAATTATTGTTGGGTTAGTGATTATGGCGATGATACGATCTGCTCGGTCTCGGTTGCAGCAAGTAGATATCGCTGGCTTATCTAGCGTTGTTTATCCGCTGATTGTAGTGGCTATGATTCTTGGGCTTATGCAGTTGATTCTAGGTACTCAAGTCAGAGAGGGAATCGATCTCATCGCCAAGCAGAGTAACTATGTAAACCGGCACTTGTGGATAGATAATTTATCGCTAATTTTTGAGGTTCATAAATACGCGGCTTTTGGGTTGGTGTTGCTTAACGGGTGGTTGATTTTTCAGTTGCTGTCAAAGACTCAGTCGATTGTCCTGCGTCGATTGAATTTGTTTTTGGCGTTCTTGCTGCTTGGTACTATTGTTATGGGTATGTCCATGGACCGGCTCAATCTGCCAATATTTGCACAGCCGCTGCACCTGTTTATGGCATCGTTGATATTCGGCACCCAACTGGCAATACTAATGGTTATGAGGTACGCAAGGTCCAACAGTAAATTGGCGATGACTGGAGAGTCAGTAACTTGATGTGTTGGAGCACATTAAGCTAGACTACGCTGCGCACAGGAAGTGCGTTGTTTTTGATTCAAGCCGTTGTTTTTGATTCAAGCGTAGTGAATCAAATAGTGAATCAAACAGATTAAAATTGTTACAGAATTCATTTGAACAAGGAGGTTCAAGTATGATTTCATTTCAAAGAAGCTATCAATCCAATTTCTATCCTCTTAATTCTCGTTTTTCAGGTTTTATTTCCGCACTGCTGTTTTTATTTACACTGCTAATCTCGCAGCACAGTTTTGCGACTAAACCCGTGGTTAATATCAACCATGCAGATGCACAAGAATTGGCAGAAAAGTTATTCGGGATAGGTCCTGCCAAAGCCCGTGCTATTGTGGAATTTCGCGAATTGCATGGCCCTTTCGAAACGGTCGATGAGCTGATCAAAGTTAAAGGGATTGGCCCACGCACACTCGAAAAAAACAGAGCGCAGCTCATCGTTGATTCGAAGGATTGGTTGGCGCATGATCAAATTGATAATGCGGCGATCACGTATAGCAGAGTGCATTCTGCGAAAAGTCGGGAAAAAGCGACTCGTCACGCTGTGCGAGCCGTCATTGATGCTGCTCGGCGTGATGGCACGACGCGCTAGAATGCCACACAACACTAGCCTTACTCACCTTCGAATTCGCACAAGGTGTGTACCTCAACACCGAGGGATTCAATCAGTTTTTTACCACCCAACTCTGGCAAGTCGATGATAAATGCGCAACCGACTAATTCAGCGTTTGCGCGTTTTATCAGCTTAATGCCTGCTTCGCACGTGCCACCTGTGGCGATCAGATCGTCGACTAATAGAACCCGTTCACCCGCTTCCAATCCGTCAGTGTGCATCTCCATGGTGGCCTCACCGTACTCCAGTGAATAGTCTTCTTCCCAGGTTTCACCCGGTAGCTTGCCTTGCTTTCGAATCGGAACAAAGCCGACAGAGAGCTGATGCGCAATAGCGCCGCCGAGAATAAAGCCACGGGCTTCCAGAGCGGCAACTTTATCGATTGGTTGGCCAGCGTACGGGTGTAAAAGCATATCAATTGCCATGCGAAATCCGCGTGGGTCCTGAAAGAGGGTGGACACGTCTCGAAACTGGATTCCTTTTTTGGGGTAATCCGGTATCGTACGGATAAAAGATTCAATTTTCATATCTGAACAATAGCCTTGAGCTGGTAAATGTTTGGCCGCACAAGGGTAACATTTGTTACTTGAGGTGCTAATTCGCAGTGTGTATTCGTGTGCGTGTTAATATTCCGCGTCTTTTTGTTTAAGTGAGTACCGGAATGAATTTGGTAGGGATGTTAGGAAAAATGTTGCTCAGCGGCGCTATGTCAAAAGCAGGTGCTGGAGCAGGTGGGTTGGGTTCGTTGCTCGGTGGAGCGGCGCAGAGTGGTGGTGGTGCCGGCGGACTTGGTGATTTGCTGGCGCAACTTCAGGGTCAACAGGGCGCTGGTGGGCAAACATCCGGTGCTGGAGGTTTACTAGGTTCTTTGTTGGGCGGTGGTGCTGGTCAGGGTGGTGCTGGTGCGCAGTCTGGCGGTATCGGTGCATTACTGGGTGGGGCTTTAGGACAGCAGGCGCCTGGTGCTCAAGCGCCCGTAGCAACTGCTGAGCAAACCGATCAGGCAGCGCTGCTGATTCGCGCAATGGTCAATGCTGCTAAATCTGATGGTGTCGTCGATGAGCAAGAACAGCAAAATATCATAGGCAAGCTCGGTGAAATTGGTCCAGAAGAATCAGCTTTTATCCGTGCTGAAATGCAAGCGCCGCTGGATGTAGATGGCTTTGTTCGCAGTGTGCCGAAAGGGTTGGAACAGCAGGTTTATGTGTTGTCGTTGATGACAGTGAATCTTGATTCCAAGCCCGAGGCAGATTATCTCGACAGTCTGGCCAAAGGCCTCAATATTTCCGAGCAAGCTAGCAACCAGATTCACGCGCAGCTTAACGTGCCGCAGCTATATTCGTAGTAGGTTGTTCATCAGGAGGTAGTAATGAGAAAAATAATTGGACTTTTGTTGCTCTTGCCATTTTCGGCTTTTGCTGATGTGACCTTCTACGGGCAATGCGAATTTAAGGGGCCGGGTGTTACCCTGGC
>CALIMV010000333.1 GCA_938045275.1 uncultured Granulosicoccaceae bacterium | reverse complement strand
TTGAGAATTGTTTTTACCGACGTTCGGTACCAGGGTTATACGACCAATGTTATTTTCATCTGGATAAAAATTATCCTTCAACGGTGTTTCAAACTCAGGATTGGGTAGTAAATTACACCCTGCCATTTCAAGCATAGGAACGACATTTGCAGATTTATCACCAAGCACATTGCCTGATTGTTGAACAGACATGGCGTATGCCAAGCCGACAAACGAAACACCCGCTGCTACAAAAGGCACAATCCAGGCAATTCGCCCGCTTCGTTTTTTATTCGAATGAACACTGGGTTGTTCTATGGCCTTCATAAATGCACTCATTGAACTATGCCGTGATTTCGGGTCTTTGCTCAATGCTTTGTCGATAGCGTTGCTTAAAGCCAGCGGGATAGCCGGGTTTATTTCAATGAGCGGGTTTGGCGCTGACTGTAACTGGTGATGCAATGCCGTGGCGACTGTTACTGTATCTGAAAACGGCCATCTTCCCGCCAGCAACTCGTACAAAACAATTGCAGCACTGTATTGATCACTGGCGGCGCTCGGGTCTTCACCACGAATGACTTCCGGAGCTAAATAGCGAGGAGTCCCGGCAAGATCGCCATGAGCGGTGACAGTAACATCGTGTGGTTCTCGCGATAATCCAAAGTCGATCAGCGTTACTTTAAGCTGTTCATCTACAAGTATATTCGATGGACTGATGTCACCATGCGCAATACTGAAGTTATGCGCTTTTTGTAACGCATCGGCCAATTGCTTGAACATCACTAAAGCAGAGTCAGTTGGGAACGACTGTGCCTCAGTGAATTTAGCATGCAGTGGCTCTCCATGAATCCATCGAGTTGCCAAATAGGCTCGCCCGTCTATCAGACCTGAGCCACAATACTCGGCTATAGCGGGATGACTGACTTTGGATAGAATGCTGGCTTCACGGTTAACACGTTCTGGATTTGCATTTTGAGACAGAAGTTTGAACGCAACAGTATTGCCAGTCGCTATTTCAACCGCACGATAAACCTGACTACTGCCGCCACTGAAGTATATTTCTTCGAGTTTGAACCCGGCTTCGACGGCCTGCTCCAAAAGGCTCATGAGTACATCTACTGCGATGAGTTAAATTCATATTATTCTATATTTTGGTTATTGGCTAGGTGCTACATTGGTAACTTGCCGACTGCATGGGTTATTCTCAACAAGCTTGCATTGTTGTCAGACAAGCAGGTTGGCACAAACCGATTAAGTCAATTTATTGGTTTTGAGTCCGTATTACGATTGCAACAGAATTTATTCGCAGTTCAATGACGTTAAAACAAATGACCGTATCAAATAGCTGATAATATTAGAAGCCATCTCAAAATTGAGGTTGTGCGTTCAGACAAGGCATGTGTTGGGCGAGCAGGACTCGGCGTCCCCCACCGTTTACTCGTAGTAAATGAGTAGGACTCGGCGTCCCCCTTGAACGACACATAACGCAGGATCAACGTGCAAGGGCTCGGCGCCCCCATCGATTTTCAGATGGCTTCTAGGAACAATGTATGAATGTCCTTATTGTGGGTGCAGGTCCAACTGGATTAACAGCCGCAGTCGAACTGGCTCGGCAAGGTTTTGTTCCAACAATTATTGATCAACGTCTGGAACCATCCGGGCTTTCCAGAGCGGTCGGTATTTCCACATCAAGCCTTCGGTTGTTAGCACCATCGGGTGTTACAGAGAAACTACTGCAAGCCGGTCCAGCATTACAAGGAATTTGCGGCTACTTTAACGACAAACTCCTGCTTAGCCTTAACTTTTCAGAGCATTTGCCTCACAACGATCACGACGCATTTTATCCGCCCTTGCACTGCTTGCCACAAGATCAAACTGAAGCCATTCTAACGTCGCGATTTCGAGAGCTTGGTGGCGAAGTTGGTTACGGAATAGCATTCGTCAAACTGGAACAGAACGATCTTAGCGTTGCTGTCACAACGACGAGTGAGAAAGCGGAATATGACTTCGTCATCGGAGCCGACGGAATCCAAAGCCTGGTAAGACAACAATTGGCGGTAGCATTTAACGGCTACGAATTAGACGAACCGTGGTCGGTAGCTGATGTGGAAACCAGCCACTGGCAACACCCGCAACAATTCAGTGCGTTTCTAAAATCAAACGGAGAGATGTGCGTTGCTGCGCCCATTGGTAAGAACCGCGTCAGGTTTGTATCAAACACAGCCGATGCGCTAAACACATTGCCGATAAATGTCAATGTGCACAACATCCGAAGACAATCAACGTTCACCATCTCCGTCCGACAAGCGGCCGATTATTCGGTCGGACGCGTACATCTGGCCGGGGACGCTGCGCATTGCCATTCGCCAGTGGGTGGTCGAGGTATGAACCTGGGTATTGCCGACGCGACACAACTTGCTTCTTGCCTGATTAACAATTCAAGCACGAATTACCATCAGTTACGGTATGAGCATGCAAGTAAAACCATTAGCATAACTGAACGTGGTCGACGTTTGCTCAGCAGTGACAACAAGCTGAGCACATTGATAAAACCAACCGCGATGAAATTCGTTAACCAATCTTCGTTCATCAAAAGGCGCTTTGTAAAGTCAATGCTGGACGACTAACGCAGCTTGCCGCGCAGTCGCCCAATAACCTACGCTTGCCTCATTGGTTTAGTCAAGTTTGTACCAGCTAAAATTGCTCATTTTTCTCACTGATATTACTAACAATCATGCCTTATCAATTTTCAACAACCAGTAGCAATGCTGATCGGGCTGACAACTCAATGTCATTACTTCCTTGCAGCACCCTATCGGTGTCCTGCTGAATGTCTGCCGGATCGTCTGATGAATACCGAAATACATTGGCATCGCCAACGACACCACGCAAAGTTAATTGTTGCGCTGATACGGTCTTATTTATTATTAACACAGTGGTGGCGTTGTCAGTGCTTCTGTTT
>CALIMV010000332.1 GCA_938045275.1 uncultured Granulosicoccaceae bacterium | reverse complement strand
ATGATTGGATGTTGAGGCGTCAGTTGCCTGGTCTGTCGATGCGTTTTCTGTTGTGTCAGCGGACGCATTGTTTTCAGGTGCCGAATTAGATTCAGTTACCGTCTCTTTCTTATTGCGCCCACG
Source organism: uncultured Granulosicoccaceae bacterium (assembly GCA_938045275.1). Lineage (GTDB taxonomy): Bacteria > Pseudomonadota > Gammaproteobacteria > Granulosicoccales > Granulosicoccaceae > Granulosicoccus. Next base: position 17,056 of record CALIMV010000332.1, on the reverse strand, counting down.
AGCAGGGCGTCGACCACGAGAGCGTTTTGGCGATTCTTGCTTATCATTCTGCTCATCGGTGGACGGGCTTGAAGCGATGTTATTTTCTTCAACACTCTCAGTCGCACTAACCTTTTCTTTATTCTGGTTGCGCCCACGTCCACGCCCACGACCATTGCGTGCCTTATTATCGTTCTGGGATTGCTCATCACGAGCCTGACTTGGGGCATCTTTCTTTGCCCCGCGTTTCTTGCGACGACCAGCTGTTTTTTTGCTTGACCGGTTACTGCCACGATCTTGATTAGTGTCACTACGACTTCGCTGTGGACTTGAAGCAGCGTTACGGTTGTTGCGCGAACCACCGTTCGTATCAGCCAGCGCAGCGTCGTCGGTTGCTTCATTGGTTTTCGTCGGGGTTGCTCCAAACAGTGAAGTCACGGCTCCCAAGAATCGACTGATTCCTGCTTTTTCGGTTACTGCACTACTACTTGGGGACTTACTTGCAGGTTTTTCCTTGCGAGCTGGAGCAGGCGCGTCTGGCACCACCGTGCTAACCGCTGCCTGTTCAGCCGGTTTTTCATCTCGCGAATCGGTTGGATTGTACGTATCCTCGCCATCGGTTTGAAGCTCATAGCTTTTCATGTTGTTGGCATTGTGATCGGACTCGCTGCCACGAATGCGTTCCAACGTGTAGTTTGGTGTTTGCAGGTTAGGGTTGGCAACAATTAATAATGAGACATGATTGCGTGCTTCAATCTCACCAATGCTCGTGCGCTTCTCATTAAGAAGGTAAGTTGACACTTCAATGGGCACTTCAGCCAGCACTCGCTCGGTATTGTCTTTCATTGACTCTTCTTCAAGCAGTCGCAATATTGACAATGCGGTGGACTCAATACCACGCACGGTACCGTGACCCTGGCATCGTGGGCATACATTTTCGCTGGTTTCGCCCAGCGACGGTCGCAGCCGCTGGCGTGACATTTCCAACAGACCGAATCGCGAAATTCGGCCAACTTGAACGCGAGCGCGGTCTTGTTTGAGTGCCTCACGCAATCTATTTTCGACTGCTCGCTGGTGCTTGTTTGACATCATATCGATGAAATCGATAACCACCAGACCACCCAAATCTCGAAGCCGTAGCTGTCGGGCAATTTCCTCGGCTGCTTCAAGGTTGGTGTTAGTGGCAGTCTCTTCGATATCGTGGCCTTTGGTTGCGCGGGCAGAGTTGATATCGATTGAGATCAATGCTTCAGTGTGGTCGATAACCAGTGCACCACCAGAGGGCAGACGAACTTCGCGTCTGAATGCTGATTCGATTTGAGATTCGATCTGGTATCGATTGAACAATGGCACATCATCTGAGTGCATCTTCAATTTGCGTAGATTTTGCGGCATGTACATGCGAATAAATTCATTCGACTGATCGTACGTGACCTGTTCGTCGGCGATAATCTCACCAATGTCGCTGCGAAAGTAGTCACGCAGTGCTCGAACGATAATATTGCTTTCCTGATAAACCAGGAACGGGGCCGAGCGCTTCTCGGCGGCATCCTGAATAGCGTTCCAGATTTCAGCCTGGTAGTCCAAATCCCACTGCAGCTCTTCTGTTGAGCGTCCAACGCCTGCGGTGCGAACAATAGTGCCCATGCCGTCTGGTACTACAACATCTGCCATGGCCGCTTTGAGTTCATTACGATCATCGCCTTCAATGCGACGAGAAACGCCACCAGCGCGCGGGTTGTTGGGCATCAGAACCAGGAATCGGCCTGCAAGAGAAATAAAGGTGGTGAGGGCTGCGCCTTTATTGCTGCGCTCTTCCTTTTCTATTTGAACAACAATTTCCTGGCCTTCTTTAATGCCATCGCGAACGTTGGGTCGTCCGTTGTCGTTCTTTTTGCCTTTGTCGTTGATGTACTCACGGGCGATTTCCTTGAATGGCAGGAATCCGTGGCGCTCTGCGCCGTAGTCGACAAACGCGGCTTCCAGGCTAGGCTCAACCCGGGTTATTTTTGCTTTGTATATATTGGACTTTTTCTGCTCTCTGTTCTTACTCTCGATATCAAGATCTATTAATCGTTGGCCATCTACGATGGCGACTCGCAACTCCTCTTCGTGAGTTGCGTTTATTAGCATTCTTTTCATTTAGGTAGAAATCCACTTCGGATTCCCTTGCTACTCTGATGCGCGCACGCTCAGGCTGTTGACTTGCTTGGTGTATACACCAAACGCCTAGAACAGCCAGTAATGTAAATATTGCGTACGTCATGAATGAGTTGATCGGGTATTTCCGAATTTTTAGTTAGGTTGTGGAAGCTCCGGTACTTTGCTTTTATATGCTCTGCTTTCAGATGCTGTGCATTCAGATGCTAAAGTACTCAGATTGGCTTCCTAAAAACTTCGTCTATCGGTCGTACAGGCCTTTGTGGCTCTGCCAACCGATTTTCAAACTGTGTAAGTTCCGGCGTTTTTTTGCCTCATATATTTGCTAAATAGCTATATTTGCTAAACAGCTATATTTGCTCGATAGCTATTTGCCCAATTGCTTCTTTTTTTACTTAATTGCTGCTGTTTTAATCAATTGCTTCTTTTTAGACTTAGTATTGCTAGCAAAAAGGCCGGAATCTGGCCTGTTTAGGGCCGTTTTGTCAGGTCGTTGTGCCTCACGGTACTTATGACCATCTTTTGGGGGCTGTGTTCCGTTTTTCAGCCGATTGGTTAATATAGCAGTGGTAGCCCATTTCAGCAATTGCCAGGGGCCATCTGGCGCACTTTTAATACGAAGCAACATTCATGCAAGACAGTAATAAAGACCCTTCCAGGGTGCGAATGGTGGAGGTTAGCAGTGCAGAGCAAGGACAGCGAATAGACAATTTTCTGTTGAGCCGAGCATCAGGGGTGCCTCGAAGCCACATTTATCGCATTATCCGAAAGGGGCAAGTGCGGGTCAATGGCGGACGAATTAAGCCAACTCGTAAATTGCAGACTGGCGATGTGGTCAGAATCCCGCCCTTGCGTTTGAAACCGGCAAACGAGGTAACGGTACCAGACCGACTGGCCCGATCAGTGCGCGATTCGGTTATATATGAATGTGATGATTATTTGGTGCTGAACAAAGTGGCAGGCCTTGCTGTACACGGCGGCAGCGGGTTGGCGTTTGGCGCTATCGATGCACTTAGACAATCTCGGCAAGAACCAGAGCTGGAATTGGTTCATCGTCTCGATCGTGGTACCAGCGGTTGTCTGTTGATAGCGAAAAACCGTGGTATTTGCCGTGCTATGCAAACGTTGTTTCGTGAACGGCAGGTCGAAAAGCGATACCTGGCACTGCTCGATGGTGTTTGGGAACACGGAGATCGCACCGTTAACGCTCCGTTGGCCAAAAACAAAGAACACGCGGGTGAGCGACGTGTCATTATCAGCGCTGATGGTCAATCGGCTGTGTCTCACTTCATTGCTATCGAAACGTACGAGCAAGGTTCGCTTATGCGCGTTGAAATAGAAACCGGGCGAACCCATCAAATTCGAGTGCATGCTAAATTCTGCGGCAACCCGGTTATCGGTGACACACGCTATGGAGACAACGCGCGAAACACAACTTTCAAGCGACTCGGGTTGAATCGTATGTATCTTCACTCTGAAAGCCTGACCTTCGAATGGAGTGGTAAACAGGTAGACGTGATAGCACCGGTGAGCGAGCTGTGGAAGCAGGCCACTGAACACCTCCAAGCCGGCAAGAGATCATACTAATGCCAGAGCTGGAAATGGCTTCAAAGTCACACAACATTGCCACAGAAGATGAGATGGTCAAATTAGGGCAGGTAATGGCGGCCTCATTGAGCAAGCCCTGTGTAATGACTCTTTCTGGCGACCTCGGCACCGGTAAAAGTGTTTTAGCACGGGCAATTATTCGTGCGTTGGGTCATGAAGGTGCCGTAAAGAGTCCAACCTATACTTTGGTGGAAACCTATACCACGACCGGCTGGAGAATCGCGCATCTCGATTTATATCGGCTAAACGATCCTGAGGAACTGCATTATCTTGCCTTCGATGACATTGTTGCAAATTGTGACTTGATCATCGTCGAATGGCCGGACAGAGCCGATGGATTGTTACCAAAGATCAACCTTGCGGTCACCATCGATTACCTGGAACAAGGCCGCTTGGTCAACATAGTTTCCTGAGCCATTCTTGCCCGACAAAGATCGTCACAATTTCAGACTTGGTATTTCTTCACACTGCACTATGCTTCATTTAGTACGGCTTCGATTTTAATTCGTGGCACAGGTGTTATTTAGAATTATTTAGTGTGTATGTGAGGAAATCATGGGTAACGGTCCAGATACAACGCGCAGAAAAATTGTTCAGCTACTAAGCGGTTCAGCCTTGTTGGCTGGCCCGGTTGCCGGTGCGCAGGCCAACATCGTTTTGTCTGGATTTCGTATGGTGCAGCAAGAGAATGTCATGTTGCATTTTGACTTAAGTTTTGCTGCCGGTAATGCAGACCTGTTTACGCTTACCGAGCCAGATCGATTAGTGATTGATTTACCGAATACCAGTAAAGCAGAGTCGATTCAAACCGAACAATTTTCGCAAGGTGCGGTAAAAGGTATCCGTTTTGGTTCGCATGGACCCGAAAAGTTGCGTGTGGTTGTTGATCTGAACCGTCCTGTGTCTGCATCATTTCGGTTTGTCCCACGCCAGGGTGGGCAGCGATTGATTGTGGATCTTGGTGTTAAAGGCAACTTGGAGTTAGCACAATACAAGGCACGAGTAGAGGAACCGGCATCGCTACGCAATGTTATTGTGGCAATCGATGCAGGTCACGGTGGTAAAGATCCGGGCGCAGTCGGACAGCGGGCCACGCGTGAAAAAGATATCACCTTAAAGGTTGCTCGCAGACTTTTTAATCGGTTGAAAGATCAGGATGGCATTACTCCGGTAATGATTCGCAATAAAGACACCTATGTAGGCTTACGTGAACGTATTCGTATAGCCCGAACCAAGCATGCTGATTTATTTGTGTCCTTACATGCAGATGCTTTTAAACGAAAAGCGGCGAAAGGCAGCTCTGTTTATACGCTCTCTTTAAAAGGTGCTACTTCTGAGGCGGCATCATGGCTAGCCCAGAAAGAGAATGAAGCGGATGAATTGTTCGGTAATGTAGCGCTTGATGGGTTAAGCCAGGATTTAAAACAGACTCTGTTGGATCTTGCCCAGAACAGCACCCTTGAAGCCAGCCTGGAGGCAGGGGCAGATGTGCTAACCGAGCTTAAGAAAATTGGTGCTGTGCACAAGCCCAACGTGGAACAAGCAAACTTTGGTGTGCTGAAATCTCCCGATATACCTTCTTTTCTGGTGGAAACCGCTTTTATTTCGAACCTTCAAGAGGAACGCAAGCTCAATAGCCCGCGTTTTCAGGAGCAGTTGGCAATTGCAATACAAAAAGGCGTTACAGGGTATTTAAACAAGCGAGCCCCGGAAGGCACTTATTTGCACGCAAGCACAGGGTAAGTGTTTTACAGCACTTGCGTGAGTCGTTAGGCGATTGGTTAAACGGTTACTTCGACTGGACTTATACTGCTATACAGTTGATTAAACTTTTCGACAAAAGTCTTGTGCTCTTCGATAGAGCCAATGCCTACACGAATGAAACGGTTCAGCGGCGCTACCGCTGGCATGCGTATAAAAACACCTTCCTTGTTTAATGCTGCCAATAGGCTCTTTGCGCGTTCACTCGATTGCAAATCTACGGCAACAAAATTGGTGGCTGAAGGCAAATACGTCAAATTATTTTCGCTGGCAAACCGATAAATGCGTTCGCGCCCGGCATGGGCTTTGTCTAGCACTGAGACAAGAAAGTCTCTGTCATTGACAGAAGCTAATGCTGCAATTTGGGCAAGACGATTGACTGCAAAGTGATTACGTATCTTATTAAAGCCTGCGATCACTTCCGGGTGCGCAATCGCATAACCGATTCGCATGCCAGCCATGCCATAGGCCTTGGAGAAGGTTCGAAAACGAATAACCTGGTTGTTGGTACAATCAATTGGTGGTGCCGTATTTTCTGGTGCGAATTCAACATAGGCTTCATCGAGTAGCAAAGTGCTGCATTGCGGCAGTTTGTTTATCAAGGTTTGAATAACATCACCAGAGTGCCATGTACCCATTGGGTTATCTGGATTGGCCAAATAGACGAGTCGAGCTTTGTGCTGGTCAGCAGCATTACATAGCGTGTCTGGGTCTTCTCGATTGTTCCTATAGGGTACTTTATTCAATATCCCGCCAAATCCTATAACGTGGTAATTGAAGGTAGGATAAGCACCATCTGAGGTAACCACATGGTCACCGGCTTCCATCAACATACGTACAGTTAAGCCCAGCAACGAATCGATGCCTGCGTCAACGCATATGCAGTCGATGTCCACGTTATGAAATTGGGCTAATGTGCTTCGCAGATCATGGTTTTCCGGGTCGGCGTACCAACTGCAACCTGTTACACCGAGTGAAGCAGACATAGCGGCAAGTGCTGCGGGTGACACGCCAAAAGCGCTTTCATTGGCACCAATACGAGACTCAAAGCATTGGCCACGTTGGCGTTCCAGCGTTTCAGGGCCAACAAATGGCACAGTAGACGGCAGGCTTTGTACTTGACGAGTAAAGTTAATAGACACAGGTTTAAGACTTTTCCTATAGACCCCGTTAACGCTACCACAGTGCACGCAAGCCTTCCAACACTGTGATTCTTTACGCTAAAAAGCGCATAATGTAGCTTTCCAAAGAGCATCTACGAGACGCTTTGCCATAATGTCCATTCGTCAGCTACCAGATCACCTGATCAATCAGATCGCCGCCGGCGAAGTGATTGAGCGTCCGGCATCCATTGTTAAGGAATTGCTGGAAAACAGCCTGGATGCAGGGGCGACCCACTGTTGGATTGATGTTGAACAAGGTGGTCTTGATCGTATTCGGGTGCGCGACAATGGCACTGGTATCGCAGCAGGCGATTTGGAGCTTGCGTTGAGTCGACATGCGACCAGTAAAATCGACACATTGGCCGACCTGGAATCGGTAAGTACCATGGGTTTTCGTGGCGAAGCTTTGCCAAGTATTGCCTCTGTGTCTCGATTGGTATTGACATCTAAAACCGTGGAAGCGGACCAAGCCTGGGCACTTAAGTATCGGCACGATGGCACATTGGAAAAAGAACCGGCTGCCCATCCGCAAGGCACAACAGTGGATGTTCGCAGTCTTTTCTATAATGTGCCGGCAAGGCGAAAATTCTTGCGTACACCACGAACCGAATACGCTCGCGCAGAGGCAGTGGTCAAGACACTAGCCATGGCTAACAGTCATAGTGCGTTCACGGTAACACACAATGGTAAAACGACATTTGAATGTCGGGCCGCTGAGTCGCAACAACTTCTTAATGCACGCATCACCAAAATTTTGGGCAAACCATTCGGTGAAGCGGCACGAGTAGTCGATATAGATGGTCCAACGATAGAGCAAAACAAGTTACGTCTGCATGGTTGGGTGGCTGACCCGAGTTTTTCTCGTAGTCAAGGAGACATGCAATATTTTTACGTCAATAACCGCGCTGTGAAAGACAAGGTCATCGCTAATGCAGTTAAGCAAGCTTATAGCGATCTAATCTATCATCAACGGTTTCCAGCATTTGTGTTGTTTTTAGCAATTGATGCGCGTGCAGTTGATGTGAATGTTCACCCAGGCAAGCACGAAGTGCGATTCCGCGATTCACAATTAGTACATGGTTTTATTCGACGCTCATTGAAAGCCTTTCTCGCGGCTGTAACACCTGAAGATGACGTTGGTGTCGATGCGGACGGCGTTGTCGTTGAGCAGGGTGTTTCATCAGTCGCTAGATCTGTCGAGTCGGCCAGTTTTTCCGGGAACGTTAGTAGAGAACCTGTTCAGTCATCTATACCATTGAGTGTACGGGAGCAGTTTGATGGTATGTCGCGTTTGGGTGCGACAAACGCAAACGCACCGCGGCCCATCGATCCGTACTTGCGAACGACTGAATCGACACCAAATTTAAGCGACGAGGTTACACCCGATAACACGACCGAAGGTACAGAAGTGCCGCCATTGGGTTTTGCTTTGGCGCACTTGCATGGAGTATATGTGCTGGCGCAAAACGCTAAAGGGCTCATCATCGTGGATGCGCATGCTGCTCACGAGCGCATCACTTATGAAAGGCTTAAGCAAGAGTATGCGCAGGGTGCAGTTAAAACACAGAAATTGCTGGTGCCGGTCAGCGTATCGGTCAGTGAATCAGAAGCCGATTGCTGCGAAGCGCAGGCGAGCAGTCTGCATGATATTGGCCTCACTGTTGACCGACTCGGACTTGAAGAAATTCGTGTGCAGGCTGTGCCGGTCATTCTCGGTCATGTGGACTGTTCGGCATTGGTAAAAGATGTCTTGTCAGATTTTTTAGAATACGGTAGTAGTGAACGTATCAAAAATGCCATCAGTGCCGTATTCTCATCAATGGCTTGCCATGGCTCGGTGCGCGCGAATCGAAAACTGAGTGTTATAGAAATGAATGCGTTGTTGCGGTTGATTGAAGCTACTCCGAACAGTGGACAATGTAATCATGGTCGACCGACTTGGACCCAGCTGGATATGCAATCCCTCGACAGTCTGTTTATGCGTGGGCGGTAAAAAATGAGTGATGTGTCGCCGGTTGTTTTTCTACTCGGACCAACTGCGTGTGGTAAAACCAGTTGCTCGATAGAATTGGCAACGCGCCTGAATGCCGAAATAATCAGCGTTGACTCTGCGTTGGTTTACAAAGGCATGAACATTGGGACGGCAAAACCTGATATGTCGGAACGCGCAGGCGTTGTCCATCATTTAATCGACTTGTGTACACCAGACGTTGCCTATTCAGTTGCGCGATTCTGTAAAGACGCGTTAGCGGCAATAAACGATGTGCACTCGCGCGGTAAATTAGCCTTGTTAACTGGCGGCACAATGTTGTACTTCAATGCGCTTGAACATGGCATTGCACCTTTGCCCGATGCTTCGCCTGAAGTGCGTAAAACAATCAGTGCTGAGGCTGAACGGGTTGGGTGGAACGCGATGCACAGGCGACTTGAATTGGTAGACAGTGTTGCTGCTGCTCGAATTCACCCGAATGACCCTCAGAGGATTCAACGTGCACTGGAGGTATATGAGATAACCGGGGTCGCTTTATCTGAATTGCAAAAAAACACCCAGCCAATGCTGTCGACACCACCAATCAAATTTGCGTTGATGCCTGACAATCGCGCCTGGCTGCACAAGCGCATCAGCAAACGTTTTGGCCAAATGCTTCAGAGAGGTTTTCTGGATGAGGTGGCGGGCTTGTGCCGAATTTATGATATTCACAGTGAACTACCATCGATGCGCAGCGTTGGCTACCGTCAAGCTCTGGCGTATTTGGACGGCGTTGATGATATTGACACCATGACCGCCAAGGTAGAAGCGGCAACCAGACAACTGGCTAAACGTCAAATGACCTGGATACGTGGCATGAGCAATCTTCACTTAATAAGCTGCGATACACTGGAATTGCAAGGCCAGGTTGAGCAAATAATTACTACTATCCGTAAACAGACTTTTAATCTGTAACGTCATTTTCAGTCAATATATCTTATGCATATTCCAACACTTATAGAACAGGTCGGCAAAACCCGTCTGGTACCGATTCAGCGTTTGGCTGCTAATAAAAAAAACAATAAGGTGTTCAGTAAACTGGAAGGGGACAACCCGGCTGGCTCTGTAAAAGATCGTCCTGCAGCAAATATGATTAGGCAAGCGCAAGCCCGCGGTCGTATAAAGCCAGGCGACTTATTGATCGAAGCGACAAGCGGTAACACCGGCATTGCACTGGCCATGGTTGCCGCTTCAATGGGTTATAAGTTGCGTTTAATCATGCCGGACAACATGACCGAAGAACGACGCGCCTCCATGCGTGCCTATGGTGCAGAGTTAGTATTGGTAACTGAAGAGCAGGGTATGGAATTTGCGCGTGATTACGCGCTTGAAATGCAAGCAAAAGGCGAAGGCTTGGTACTTGACCAATTTGCTAACCCAGACAATCCCGAAGCACATTATTTAACGACTGGACCAGAACTATGGGATGCTACCGAAGGGACGATCACACACTTTGTTAGTTCGATGGGTACCACTGGTACCATAATGGGTGTTTCGCGCTATCTGAAAGAGAAAAATCCTGACATACAAATCATAGGTGTGCAGCCAGAAGACGGTTCGAGCATAGCCGGTATACGCCGCTGGCCAGAGGCGTACCTGCCCAAAATATATCAGCCTGAACGTGTTGATCGTATTCTTGATGTAAACCAGTCTGATGCCGAGCACATGGCCAGGCAATTAGCGTCGCAAGAAGGTATCATGTCTGGGGTGTCAACCGGTGGGGCCATGGTTGCTGCACTGAGACTGCTTACCGAATTGAAAAACAGTGTCATTGTCACTATCGCATGTGATCGGGGCGACAGGTATTTATCTACAGGATTGTTCTCTGACATTCAAACCTGATACTTTCGTTAAACGACTCCGTCAGGCTAATGGCATAGGAGAAAGGCTACAAATACTGTTTTGCTTCTGGTTTGCCAAGTAAGATAAAAATGTTCTGTATTTCCATCAACAAAATCTGACAATATCTGACAATAATAGTTAGGCCTGATTTAAGTGGTATAGAAATGGCTGAAAATTGACAGATCTCGCTAAATTACAGTGTGATGGAGCTCACTAGGGTATCAATTTTAGTACGTATATTTACGAAATCATTCATGACATCTATTTACAAAAGCTTACCTATGTCGTGACTGTGTGTACAAAAAAGCTAGATTGACTATGTCATAATCTTTAGTGGTCGGTAATGACGGCAAATTTTGACCTGATTAAAATGGATGCAGGAACCATTCTCGGATACGGAATAATCCGGCCAAAGCGTCGGTTCAAAGCCATTGTGGCACCCGTCATTGTGGCACCCTTCATAGTTGCGTGTGGCCTTTGCGTTTTGTCTGGCGCCCAATCGGCTCATGCTGCAGTATTCAATCCTTCCACACCAACTGAATTAGTCGACGCTTTTGCGACTGCAGGGGCAAATGCCGAAGACGATATTATTGATCTGGGTTGGCACACCTTTGAACTCACCGACGAGCTTTTTCTCAAACCGGATGATGGGCACAGTTTAGAGCTGCGTAATGGGACACTGGAGCGTTCCGAAGATTCGGAACCATTCCGATTATTGAATCTTTTGGAAGTACCAGAATCAGTGTTGCATGATGGATTACCGGTGCTCATTGAAGATGTCCAATTCAAAAATGGCCTTTTTCGTAGTGATGATCTGGACAGTGACAGCGATGCAGGAGGCGGTGCACTACTGAGCCACCGTAACACTCTCATTAACAATGCGCTTTTCGTAAATAATCGTTTAGAAGGGCCTGGCTCTGGTGGTGCAATCAAACACAGCAAGTTTTTGGAAATTTCAAAAGTACGTTTTGAAAATAATCAGGCATCGGGCATCAACGATTTTCAGCTTTCGCAGGGTGGTGCAATCGCAGCTGAGGCTGGGGCAAGATTGCTTGTAGGAAATGGTGATTTCCTGGGCAACGTCGCTGATCGAGGGGGCGCGATTTATGCTGCAAACGAAGTTATCGATTTGAGTGTGACGCGAAGTGTGTTCGATGGGAATCAGGCCCAATCTAATGGCGGCGCCATCTGGTCTGATATCAGCGAAGGAGGTATTCGTATCACCAATTCCAGTTTTGTGGCAAACCGGGCACCATTGGGAGGCGCCGCGTTCTATTCGCAAACTCTTAACTCTAACATTACGTTAATTCATATAACCATGTGGGGCAATGAATCCGACCCCGGTATGGGGGCTGGCATCCGGACTTTGGAGCCAATTAGCGATAGCAGCTTTTTTTTACGAAATTCAATTCTTACCAATAACGCCGGCGGGAATTGCAGTGGCATTGAGCAATCGAGTCTGCAAATCAGTTTTGAATCGCACAACGTAATAGACGATACCACCTGTGGACTCCTCGGTAACAACGTGCTCACCGGTACAGTTTCAGAATATTCAGATACGCTAACCTTTTATGGTTCCATCCCAGCCATACCGGTCGAAATAGCGAGTCAGGCGCGAAATCTGGTACCCAGAGTCAATTGCTCATCCCACGACTCGCGCGATATTCCGAGGCTCGACAACGGTCTTATTCCCGATTCACATTGCGATGCTGGTGCATTTGAATATGAAGCTCAAGAGTACATCGACATGGATGGTGACAATATAGGCAACCGTGCTGACAATTGTGTGAGGGTGTCCAATCCATTACAGTCTGATATCGACGGTGATGGTCTGGGTGATGAATGTGATCGTCGTGATGACCGCGACAGCGACAAAGATGTTGTATTGAATTTTCAAGACAATTGTCCTGGGCAGAGCAATTTTTTGCAGCTTGACAGGAATGGGAACGGGATAGGTGATGCGTGCGAGCAGATAAGTGTGCATTCAACACTGGCTCCAATAATACGCTGACCGTCGTTAATCAGGACTAATGGTTGAGCCTCAACTCACTCATTGTGATTTTAGCCAGAACGTTTGCTTGCCACGTCAGTCTCCAATACCGTCGGAAGTAGTACCGTTAGATGCACCACTGATTAGATTGTTGTTCCACAATCGCGTAACTAGCCCTGATCTATTGAGTTTTATACGATCGAGAATCTGATCTGTTTTTGCGCGCCAATCGCGTGCGGACTGTACAGCCTCCGCCGGTGTTAGTGATTCAAATTTTATTCGCTGTCCAGTTCGGTGCTGCGATAGGGCATCGAGATCAGCTGAGACAATGGTGGCAATTTTTGGGTATCCGCCGGCTGTATGGTGATCGGCAAGTAGACATATCGGATCGCCATGACCCGGTACTTGAATTGAGCCACGTGTAATAGGTTCTGATGGCATATCCAATGCAGCAATAATGGGTAAGTTGCAACCGGATAGACGCATTCCCATGCGGTCGTAGTCAGCCGAAATGGTGAACGTACTCGAGAATAGCTTGGCAAGTGTTTTAGGGTCAAAGTACCGATCTTGTGGACCTGCAACAGCACGTATTGTGGATGCAGGCTGCAATTCATCTGGGTCACCAAGACTGAGTATTCCGCCGTCTTTTTGCGGAATCGTATTGTTGTTTTGTCCTGTCGCTTTTATTCGCAGAAGATCATCTTGTTGTAAAGCGGTTCCACAAATACCAGATTTCAGGTGAACCGAATAGCTATCTAACCAATAGTTTGCATCCAGTTGCCCTGCGAACGCTAGATAACACCAACTGCCCCAATCGCCGGGACGTATTGCTAATGAATCGCCTGCATTAATGGTGAAAATGGACCAAGGTGGCAGTGGCTTGTCATTAAGCGTAGTGGAAAACTTTCCGCCGACTACGGCCATTGACACAGACCCTTCAAGGCAATTCAGTATGATGCCGCCAAGTGAAATTTCTAACACGGGATTTGTTGGTGGGTTATCGAGCGCAGCATTGGCAATCGCATAGCTGATTCGATCCATTACGCCAGAACATGTCACCCCAAAACGCAAATGTCCGGGGCGCCCTTGATCTTGAACACTGGCAGAGGGACCTACTTGAATGACGTGTAGCTTTGCGTCCATTTATCCTGTTACGGCACTTTGCTGTGTTGGCTAAACTCAGATTCGGTCATAGCGATAAATTCCAGAGTATCACCCACGTTCAAAACAAACGGGTTGCTGCGGTCCATTTGCAAGGGTTTGAATGTGGTCAGGCCAATTCGCCACCATCCCGTTGGCATGGTAAGCGTGGTAATCAAACACTGGGGGCCAGCAATCATCACGGTCTGCGCAGGTACACCCATAACAGGACCTGCCTTTCTGGGAAGTTGTATAGCGTTTGGCACTCCGCCCATGTAGGCATAGCCAGGTGCGAAGCCGTACATATAGATTTTATAATTGCCAGAACAATGTTGTTCAATCACGTCATGTTCACTGATGCCAGCTTGGCTAGCAACAGCACCTAGATCAGGCGCCACGGATTCCGCATAGCAGGTCGGTATTTGCCAATGATTTGGCTGCACGGTGTTCGCTTGCTCTAGTGACAAGCATTTTTCGATTTGTTCACAGATTAGATCAGAGTCGGTTTGGAGTGGGTCGTATCCGACCAAGACACAAGTATACGAAGGTACGCATTCGGTTATCCCGTGAATATCGGCTTGTTGAATGATCGCATCAAAACTAAGTACACGGTCGTGAACAACATCATCGATATTATTACCGAACTCAACCAGCACACCGGAATCGGCAATTGGTCGAAGAATCGGAAATGTATTATCTGTCACGTTCAGGCCGTAAACGAAGCAATCTTGAAGCCTGCACTCAGTAGTTGTTGCTGAATTGTTTTACCCATAGCCACAGCAGCTGGATTATCTCCGTGAATGCAAATTGAATCGGCATTCAGTTTTACACTACCGCCATCCAGGGTTGGCATGTCGCCTGACTTTAAAAATTGGATAAGGCGATCACCGGCTGCTTTCGCGTCGTGTATTACCGAACCTTCTGTGGTTCTGGGAACCAGTTGTCCGTTATCTTGGTAGGCGCGGTCTGCAAACACTTCCGAATAGGTATTCAATCCGAGATGCCGTCCTGCCACTTCCAGTTCAGTTCCGGAAATTGCCAGCAACGCACAGTGAGGAGCCGATTTTTGGACAGCTTTTGCAACTGCACGGGCTATTTCTGGCGTCGCTGCGGCCCAATTAGCTAGTGCGCCATGGGCTTTAACGTATTGCACTTCAGCATCGTTTAGATTGGCAATACCGATTAAAGCACCGACTTGTGAGGCAATAAGCGATTCCACATCTGTAGCACTCATGGGTATCAAGCGTCGGCCAAATGCCTCTTTGTCTACAAACCCTGGATGTGCACCTATCGCAACATTATTCTCTTTGGCCAAACGAATGGTGGCTGCCATGGTGTTTGGGTCGCTGGCATGACCTCCACAAGCAATGTTCGCGCTGGATACGATGCGAAGCATGCTGCTGTCATCACCCATTTGCCATGGGCCATAACTTTCGCCGAGGTCAGAATTCAGATCAATGCTGGTCATCAGTACGTCTTGTTTCACTTGGTTAAAAAAGATACATACGACTTGGTTGTTTCGTGTACAACCCTATGCGCATACCCGTGGTTTACAGGATAAACGATACTGTAGGTTAGTAAAGATATCCACCGAGTATAGGCCGAAGGATATAGAAGCAGAACTGCAATTCGTAAAAATGGGTAGTTGTACGGACTTAAGCGGATTTGGTAAGTTGGAGTTGTTGGAAGTAGTTCTCCAATTTGGTGCAAGGCAACTTTAAACCCGCTCTGTCCAGAGCGGGTTTTTTTTTGCGTTCTAGCCACCTCAATGAAATGGCTAGCCTTAGATCGTATGAAGTTTTACTGCGGCAAAATCACTTTGTCAATGACGTGTATAACGCCATTCACAGCCTGTATGTCAGTGGCAACTATGTTCGAACCATTAATTGATAATGAATCTCCGTCTTGCGAGATAACAAGAGTATCCCCGTTACCTGCCTGTATATCATAGCCAACTAACGTTAAAGCCGTCTGTGCATCCACGACTCGGCCGGGTAATACATGCAGCAACAAAATATCGCGAAGCGTATCTGGGTCTGCAAGCAGAGCATCGATTGTGTCTTGTCCTAACGCTTCAAACGCTGCGTTAGTTGGAGCGAATACCGTATAGATGTCTCCGGCGTGGCCCAAAGCACCGTCCAGGCCCGCGGCTTGCACAGCGGCAGCAAGGATAGAGAAGTCTGGATTACTGGCCGCAATGTCTAGAATGGTGCCGGTGGGTGATTCCGGTTGCACAGGCGTGTCGGTTGTTTCTTCTTCGTCTTCGGTAGGCGGCAGCAATACTGCATCGATTACATGAATAATGCCATTACTGGCGACTACATCTGCACCAGTCACTGTTGCGTTATTGATTTGCAAGTTTCCATCAGATAACGATATTGCCACGGTATCACCATTTGCCATTGTCGCTGTTTGACCGGCCAGGCTAATCGCGGTTACTGAATCCACAACAGCATCACTGATCACGTGGTACAACAATATGTCGCTAAGAGCGTCAGGATTAGCGAGCAACGTATCGATGGTGCCTTCTGGTAGTTTCGCAAACGCATCATCCGTTGGTGCAAAAACCGTGAATGTTGCTTCTGAATCACTGAGGGTTTCTACCAAGCCAGTTGCAACAAGCGCTTGCGACAGTATGTTGAATGACCCTGCAGCCACCGCCGTCTCAACAATATTCATTGGCTCATTTTCCATGGCGTCTGATGCGTCAGCTGGTGGGGTTAGCACGGTGTCTATGACATGGATGACGCCGTTGCTGGCTTGCACGTCGGTGACTATGACTTCAGACATATTAATAAATAGTTTGCCGTTATCAACAGTAACTGCAACTTTGTCGCCGTTTGCCATGTCAACCATGTTGCCTGCAAGATCAGTTGCTGCTTCTGAACTGACGGCCAAATCTGGGACGACATGATAAAGCAGGATATCGCTCAGTGTTGGGGTGTCGCCCAGCAACATGTTTATAGTATCTTCACCCAGCTTTTCGAAAGCCGAATCGGTTGGCGCAAATACCGTGTAGGTTTTTGTTTCGTCGGCGAGAACTGTATCCAGCTCAGTGGCCTGTAAAGCAGCAACCAGCGTGGTGAATGTTTCCGCCGCTACGGCGGTGTCGACAATATTCAACAGTGTCGAGCTTTCTTGGTCACCGACATTGTTGGCTGCGTTAGCTGTGGGATTGGTGAGTGCGTTAGCAGTGCTGTTTTCAGTATCGTCTTCTACACCGTCTAATGAGCAGGCTGACAGTAGTATCACTAATGTCGTCATCCACGTAAACTGGATAGTCTTATTTAACATCTGATTTCCTCCTTATTTGTTTTATGAATCGCCACGTTTCTTAAATGCACATCGTTTTTGGTATGCATGCAGGGAGTACGGCTGAATTGC
>CALIMV010000331.1 GCA_938045275.1 uncultured Granulosicoccaceae bacterium | reverse complement strand
AAACAAAACATCGGCGCCAGAATCCTGGTAGCGATGTGCTCGCTCCATTGCTGCGTCAAACCCCTCTACCGCGATGGCATCTGTACGTGCTATTACCAGCGTGCTCTGTTGTTTTCGTGCATCAACCATGGCCGAAATTTTTCCACACATTTCCATCGTATTAATGAGCTTTTTATCCGCCAAATGACCACATTTTTTAGGGTGTTGCTGATCTTCGACTTGCAACGCTGCGGCACCGGCACGTTCATATTGTTGCATGGTGCGTTGTGCATTCAGTGCATTTCCAAACCCGGTGTCGGCATCCATAATAACCGGCGTTTCGACTCTCTCCGAAATCAATGTCATTGTGTCAGCCATTTCACTGACCGACGTTAATCCAATGTCTGGTTTGCCCAACTTGGTGTAAGCAACAGCGGCACCGCTAAGATACAGGCATTCAAATCCAGCATCGGTGGCAATAGATGCGGTTAGTGCGTCGTACACGCCAGGCGCTTTGAGAATACTTTTCTGGGCTAGGCGTTTGGCCAATGTGCTCATACTTTATTTTCCAGGCAACGTAATAAACTTTCGCAAGTGGTTTGCTGGGTAACCGTGGCCAGTGATAATAATGTGGCTTCGTGAACATCATTATCGAAGGCGGCACAGCCGTCGGTGAGCATAACAGTATCTATGTTTCGTAAGTGAGCATCGCGCAGTGTGCTGGCAACGCCACCGTTGGTGACTATGCCACCGATAATTAAGTTGTCGGCACCAATTGCTTTTAACAAATATTCGAGTCGGGTTTGATACAGGGCAGAATAGGCAATTTTTTCAATTTTGTAGTCAGCAGGCGAAAGTTCGTCTACCAGATTGTGTCCAAAACTTCCCGGCGTAAAGTCGCCTTTACTAAGAAAAGGGCGCAATGCTTTAAGGTGTGGTGCAATAAGCGGTTCACCGTCAGGTTTAGGCACCAGTGTGAATTGTGCCGATATATAGTGGCCACCTTGTTTGCGCAACGCATCTATTAGTGGCTTGATGCGCTTGGGTAAACGGCTAATGGCTTCACAGCTTTGTTCGGCGCGTCCGTATGCCCCATCAGGGTGTAAGAAGTCGTTCTGCAGGTCGATGGTTAAAAGCGCAGTACGAGAAAAATCCCACTGTTCAAACGTATTCAACTAGGACTCCTGTGCCTTAATTATCGTATTGCCAAATTCATCGACGCGGCCCTGAAATCCAGGCTCAATCAATACGGTTGTGTCGGGCTGTTCAAGTATAGCGGGGCCATCTATTGTTGTACCGACAGGTAAACTTAGCCGATCGTAAATGACTGTTTTGTGCCATTGGTTCGCAAAATGAACCCTTCGTGCGCATTGAGGTGTGCAATCGTCTTTGTTGTTTTCATCTTTATTGGTATGTGTAGGGGCGAGCGTTCTTAAATCGAACTTAGGGCGCTTGCCGATCACAGCACTTCTTAAGTTAATAATGCGCTTCACACCGTTGTCTAAAAGTCGGCCAAAGCTGTGGCGATAGGCTAAGTCAAATGCATCATTAATGCTTGTTTGATCTATTGGTTGAACGGTTGATTGTTTAACTTCAACAGGAATAGCAACCGACACCGTGTGTGTCTGGCCAATATAAGCCATGTCCAGTTCAAAGGTAATTTCTGTGGCATCAATTTTGGTGTTGGCATTGTCCAGAAGCTGCAATCCCTGTTTTACATGGGCCTGCATAAAAGCGAGTAGTTTATCGCTGTTAAGGTCTGACAGGTTCGCGTTAATGGTTTGCACGAAATCCTGTCTCACATCAGCAATAACACATCCCATGGCACTGGTTACGCCGGGGTAACGTGGAACAATCGCAGCAGCTATGCCAACATCATGAAGCATTGCACAGGCATGTAATCCACCGCCGCCACCAAACGGCATAAACACAAACTGCTTGGGATTGAAACCGCGCTCTATACTGACCAGTCGCACAGCGCCGGCCATTCGCGAATTGGCAACCCGTAAAATTGCTTCTGCTGCGGCTTCGGTGCCCATGCCCAGTGGCGCACCAATGTGTTTGTCGATGGCCGCCGCTGCCGCGCTATTGTCCAGCCGATTGGATAGCTTGCCAATCGGCTGATCGATGTTAATGCGACCAAGCACAATGTTGGCATCAGTGACGGTTGGTCTGTCGTTGCCGAGACCATAAGCCGCAGGGCCTGGGTTAGAGCCTGCACTTTCGGGTCCAATGTTTAACAAGCCGCCTTTGTCTACCCAGGCAATGGAGCCACCACCGGCACCGATAGTCGTGATTTCTATCATCGGTGTTCTCACTACCATGCCAAAGTCGACAGCGGTTTGAGCACTCAGCATGGATTCACCATTAGCGATCAACGATACATCGAAGCTGGTGCCGCCGACATCTCCGGTAATAACATTGTCAAAACCTGCGCTACCGGCTATATGGCCTGCTGCTATAACACCGGCTGCCGGGCCAGACAATGCGGTTCGCACAGGGAATTTGCAGGCAACGTCGGCGTTCATCACGCCACCATTGGATTGCACAATCATAAATTCACCAGCAAACCCGTCTTTGCTCAGTGCATTTTCAAGTCGGTTTATATAGCCAGAAACTTCAGGTTGCAGGTAGGCGTTTAGCGCTGTTGTGGAGAATCGTTCAAACTCTCGAATTTCTGGCAGTATTTCGGATGAGGTGGCTACATGATTATTGGGCCAAATGTCTCGAACCACTTTGACTGCTTGTTCTTCATTAGCAGGATTGGCGTAAGCGTTAGCAAATAAAATTGCAATAGATTCGCAGCCAGCTTTCTGCAATTGTTCAGCAGCTAACTTAACGGCCTGAAGATCAACCGGTGTTTTTATTGTGCCGTCGGCCAGCGTTCGTTCTGGCACCTCCAGCCGGCATTGTCTTTCAACTATGGGGACGAAATTACCACGCAGTCCCCAGGTGCGAGGCCTGTCACGACGCCGCATTTCCAGCACATCGCGCAAACCCTGTGTGGTGATAACGCCTGTTTTTGCACCTTTGCGTTCAAGCAAAGCATTCGTGCCGGCGGTTGTACCATGAACCACAACAGACAGTTCGGATAGGTTGTTTATGTGCTGTGCAAGACCTGTTAAAAAACTTGCCGATTGATCTGGTCTGGATGTTGGGACCTTGGCTACTTTTGCTGTGCCTGTGTGTTCGTTCAGTATAAAAACGTCTGTAAAGGTGCCTCCAACATCCACACCAGCCATGCAGCTCGAAGACGTATCACGTTTTTCAGTCATGTTTACTTTTACGCCAGAGAGTGCCATAAACCGAGTCGGCGTAATCTTCTGATATCAGACCAGCGTGAACATCGGTTGCGATACTGTCAGGGTCTCGCTCCGATGCCTTGCCGAATCCACCTCCGCCTGGTGTTTCAAGACGTACGGCTTCACCTTGTTTGAGAGTCACTTGCCGCATTTTGGAAACCATGGGTGGCGAATGCCATTGGCCATCATTTTCATAGTGGCAACGATTCAACGCAGCTGTTGAACCGCCAGCAATGCCTTGTGGTGGAAATTTGCCGCGTTCGCCAAATAGAAAAGCTTCAGCTCCATTGTCTTCTAATACTTCAATTTCATAAATTGCGCCCATGCCGCCCTGAAATTTACCAGCACCGGCACTGTCGGGCCGCAATGCCCATTGCCTGAACATGACTGGATAAGCTGCTTCCAGAATTTCCATGGGTGGAATGGTGGCTGTAGAGATGGGCGCGTTGCCATGGTTCAATCCATCACCGTCGCAATTGGCGCCATGGCCGCC
This sequence comes from uncultured Granulosicoccaceae bacterium, assembly GCA_938045275.1. Classification (GTDB taxonomy): domain Bacteria; phylum Pseudomonadota; class Gammaproteobacteria; order Granulosicoccales; family Granulosicoccaceae; genus Granulosicoccus. The sequence continues at coordinate 3,847 of CALIMV010000331.1, read as the reverse complement.
ACCGTAAAAGCTGAACATGACCCAGGGTTTACCATTATCGCGCTTGCCTGCAATGCACAGTGCGTTAATGGTGCCGTATGCGTTTGCTACTGACAGTGTTTGTGATGCTTGTGCTGCGGCGCAGAAGATAGTGTCTATCATGCGTAGAATTGTTTCAGTATAGCCGCCAGTCGGTGCCGGGAATTCTGCCGAAAGTATTGAGCCTTCAGGTACCAGCACGTTCACTGGTCGCATGACACCTGCGTTGGCAGGTAAATTAGGGAATAAGTGCTTTAACGCAACATAAGCGGTGGCCAAAGTAGTCGGTAATGCAATATTAACCGGACCAGCGCACTGCATGGCAGTGCCTGCAAAGTCGATAGTTAATTCATCGTTGCTGATTTCCAATGCGACTTTTATTGCCAGTGGTTCATCGACTATGCCATCGTTGTCAAGAAAGTCTTCGGCTTCCCAGCGACCATTTGGCAAAGCTTCAATTTCAGATCGCATCAGGCTTTCAGCGCTATCACTTAACGCAACCAATGCGTTTTTAACTGTTACAGCTCCATATTCATTCAATAGTTCGTCCATACGCTGCACACCGAGGTCGAGCGCGCTTAACTGTCCGTTGAGGTCTCCCTGTGCCGATTGTGGTAAGCGGGTATTGCGCATTAAGATATCGATGATGTCCTGATTAAGCTTACCGGCGCGGGCAAGCCTGACAGGTGGTATCACAACCGCTTCCTGAAATACGTCTGTTGCCGCTGGATTATAATTGCCGGGTACCGCACCGCCAACGTCGTGCCAATGCCCAACTGAGGCCAGAAAACAAAATAGTTCTTCGTTGTAGTAATACGGTTGTATCAAACGCATATCGGATAGGTGAGTACCACCAATATGTGCATCATTAAAAATAAAGATATCACCGTCGGCAAGATCGTCGTCTTTCTTGGCTTTTTCGATTACGGCCTTTACACCAAGCGCCATAACACCGACAAAAATGGGTAGTCCGGATTTACCTTGAATGAGTGTGTCACCGGATTGCGCATGATAGATACCATGACTGGCGTCGTGAGCTTCAGCGATAATCGGGTTAAACGCCGCACGAAACAGTGTGGCATCCATTTCGTCTGCAATTTGTTCCATGCGGCCAGCGAGTACGGCCAACGTAGTTGGGTCGATTTTAGATTGGGACATGCACTTAGCGCTTTCTCATGACTTCACCCAGATCGTTCCAAACCTGTTGTCGAGTTATTTTGCCGTTAATAAGTTCAAAGCGATCGATAAACCTGACATTATTGAACTCGGTGGCATCAAGAAATTCACCAGACAATGTGCCGGTGCAATACACAATCGTTTCATCGCCTGGTGCATGCAGTGCTTCAAATGCCATATTGTGCTTTTCGATTTTTGTGTAGCGCTGTTTGGACCATTCTATTAATTCGTGCAAAGAGTGCATTGGGGCGGTGTCTGGAAATACCATTTGAAAATCAGAATCGCAACATTCACGTGCCTTATCCAGTTCACGTCGTCCAAGATAATTTAAAAAATGCTCGACTACTGCACACGGATCGGGTAGGGCGGGTGCTGGGGTACGCATGGTTCTGCCGCGACAATAATTACTTGCCGGCATTTCGTGCGTCATAATGGTGATTAGTTCGGCCGGTGCTGGCACAACCAGTCGCGTAGCGTCTGTTAACGCCTCACTTAAACGCTGTTTGTCTTGCGCTGAGTAGCCTTCAAGCAGATGCACTTCAATTACAGGCATTGAGACACCTGCCAATTTGTATTCTGTTTCTGACACATGCTATTGTCGGTAATGCGGATTTGCGTTTATGTACATGCTACATTGTCTGTAGCCTGATAAACAAGCGGCATTTTTCGAAATTGGATTGGTAGATGAATTCCCCTCGTACAACCTTGCTGGACAAATTGTGGCATTCCCACGAAATACTCAAACAGGACGACGGGTCATCTTTATTGTGGGTAGACCGACATTTTGTGCACGAAGGGTCGCACCATGCGTTTGCTCAGCTTAAAAATCGCGGACTAAAAGTAGCAGAGCCATCACTTAACTATGCCGTTACCGATCACTACGCACCAACCAGTGATCGACTGCAAATTCAAGATGCAACGATCGCCCGCATGATCAACACATTGGCGGCCAATGCTAAAGAGCATGAACTTATGCTTATAGGGCTTAACGATCCGCGACAGGGCATAGTGCATGTCGTTGGTCCGGAGCTTGGGCTTACAACGCCTGGGTTACTTATAAATTGTGGTGATAGTCATACTTCCACCCACGGTGCATTTGGTTCACTTGCATTTGGTATCGGCGCAACCGAAGTTGCCCATGTACTGGCAACACAAACCATTTGGCAAAAAAAGCCGAAGTCGATGCGAATTACCATTGATGGAGATCTTGGTAGCGGTGTTAGTGCAAAAGACATCGCATTGTATTGGATAGGTTTGCTTGGGCCAGGTGCGGCGGCGCAGCATGCGGTGGAGTATTGTGGTTCTACAATTAGCGCACTGTCAATGGAAGCTCGCATGACGCTGTGCAATCTTTCCATTGAGGGTGGGGCGCGCTTTGGCCTGATCGCACCTGATGCAACCACTGTTAATTATGTTAAAGGTCGAACTTATGCACCAACTGATTGGCAGCGTTGCGAACAGGATTGGCTGCAATTACATACTGACGCTGAGTCCGTGTTTGATAAAGAACTCAACATTGAGGCAAAAGACATCGCGCCGATCGTAACTTGGGGGACCAGTCCTGATCAGTCGGTATCTGTTACCGACAATATACCTGAGCCCGTTGATAGTAATAGAAAGGATGTGGAAACATCGCTTGCGTACATGGGATTAAAAGCAGGCCAGGCGCTGGAAGGCCTGGCTATAGACCAGGTGTTTATCGGTTCATGCACCAACGGTCGTATGGAAGATTTACAACTTGCTGCTGCTGTGCTCCAAGGCAAGCGTTCAAAGGTGCCAGGATTGGTGTCACCTGGCTCGAGTGCCATCAAGCGTGAAGCAGAAAAACTGGGGCTTGATCAAATTTTTACAGCTGCCGGATTATCCTGGGTGGAGTCCGGATGTTCTTCCTGTGTTGGCATGAATGGCGATACGGTCGATGCTGGAAAACGGTGTGCATCAACGACTAACCGAAATTTTAAGGGCCGGCAAGGGCAGGGTGCTAGAACGCATTTAATGTCTCCTGCCATGGTAGCGGCAGCGGCGGTACATGGCAAAATAGTGGATGTCCGTGCGCTATGAGTGTTCTGGTTAAACACGTTGGTTCTGCTGTTTGCTTACCCATGGATAATGTCGATACCGATCAAATTATTCCTGCTCGCTTTATGTCGCAGCCGCGTAAAGATGGGTATCAAGATTTTCTGTTCCACGATATTCGCAGAAATGCGCAAGGTGAAATGGCGCCAGCTTTCCCGTTAAATTTTCATACCCATGCGACTGTACTATTATGCGGAAAAAACTTTGGATCAGGTTCATCCAGGGAGGCAGCGGCTTACGCACTGCATGATGCAGGTATTCGCGCTATGGTGTCTGTTAGCTTTGGCGACATTTTCTCGTCCAATGCTGTAAACAACGGGTTGTTGCCAGCTAAAGTGAGTGCAGCGGTAGTTGATAAGCTAATTGAATACGTTGGCAGCAAGGCTATTGAATGTAAGCTTGACCTACCCGCACAGAAAATCACTATTGGCGATTTTCTGATTGACTTTGATATTGATGCGGCCTGGAAAACAAAACTGATTAATGGCTGGGACGATATAGATCTGACGCTGAGCCGCACCGAAGAAATTAAGCTGTACAGGGAACGGCGTTCCCGCAACATACCCTGGGCATGGCC
>CALIMV010000330.1 GCA_938045275.1 uncultured Granulosicoccaceae bacterium | reverse complement strand
TGCTCCAATTCCATTCGTACCGCGTCTAGCACTAAAACCCGTTCGCGCAACGATTCGCCATCCATTGTTAACTGGTAACCGGTTGCACTGCGATGGAACAGTGTTTTACCTGTTTCCTTTTCCAATTGATTAACACGCCGCGAAATTGTTGCAGGACTTGCAGAAAGGTGTTTTGCAGCCGCATTCAAGCTCCCTTCACAAGCCACTGCGAGGAATATACGAAGATCATCTAGCGAGGGCATTTTCATATTTGAAAAGGGGTATCCGTTTTTGAAGGATGGTTTGACGTGATCGTAGCCCCGACAATGGTATGAAACAATATGAGATCAGTACATACCATGATTGCGTTAATTGTATTAGAGGCAAAGCCTCGACATTACCGGCTGGAATATACTAGCAGACAATTGAATTTGAACAGGCAAAACTCAATTGACCAACAATATTGTGAAGAATATGGTTCAAGCGGCGCTGTGCTTACTTATCGGGTTATAACGCTTTTGGATAATGGCATTTCAATGTTGAAAAGGAAATGTCTACAGAGTTAATGCCAGTAGCGCGTTAGTAGCAACTGCAGGCTAATTAGAACGCAAATTAATGCAATTCCGAATCTGGAAATTAGTTCAATTGCACCAATTACCTGCACCTCGAAAATTATTCAAAAGTACTTCTATACTATTTAACAATCCAGCGTGCATAAATCTGATCCAAACCGCTCGACCATTGCGTAAGTAACGGTACAGATCGTGTTAGTTAGGCAGCGGAATCAGTCATCTCACTTGTCAGCATCGTTCCGGAGTTATGTCATGAATTTTAAAAATCGCTTATCATCAGAGAGCGATGCGTCAACTTATGAAAATCAGGCTACTGCAAGTTTGAAGAGCAATAGTTCGCAGTCAGTTTTAGTGCGCATTGTGGGGGCTCTGGGCATGTTGGCCTCCGCAGGCTGCTCTGTATTTGGGGTTGAGTCTGTTGAAGAAGCACCTTACGACGTGGTTCGAACAGACAGGCAATTCGAAATTCGCGACTATGCACCACTGGTGGTGGCGCAAACCATGGTGCCTGCAGAAGTGAAAAATCCTGGTAATGTTGCGTTCAGAAGCTTGTTTCGGTATATCTCAGGCGACAACGAGGCGAGCCAGAAAATCGCCATGACAGCGCCAGTCATTTTCGACTCTAACACCAATGATGACGCAGAATCGGTGAAAGATACCGGCGAGAAAATAGCAATGACGGCTCCGGTAGTATCGGAAAAAATCGAGAACTTTTGGCGGTACCAATTTGTTCTTCCCGCCAACATGACAATTGAAACAGCGCCAAAGCCTCTCAACCCCGATGTGTCTTTGTCTGCAATAGCAGCTCGCCAGGTGGCAACATTGCGGTATTCGGGTCGTGCAACAGAGAAGGCTCAAACTAGAAATGCACAGCTGTTGTTACAGTGGATTGAAGCACAAGGTCTGAAAGCACAATCAGCTATTCGTTGGGCGGGTTATAACGCACCGTGGACCTTACCGCCTTTTCGGCGTAACGAAGTGTTGATTGACATCGAAAACAATAATCCTTGATTAGTAGCATAAACACCATGGCGCTTGAAAAAGAAAAAACACGTGAACTGACAGCTCCTTCCACCAGACGTTTTATTAATACCATATTGGTATCCAGCGTTTTATTTGGTATGTCGCAAACGGTGAGTGCAGAAACAACATTTGATGTCCGGTTATCGGTTGGCAGTAGTTTTCAATCGAAAAACGATGTGCAAATCCCGAATACCGAGGCTGGTACCCGCTTTTCGTTATTCGATGCCGTGGGTGAAGGCCCTGTTGCAGCCGCTCGGCTGGAAGTCAATTGGCAACTAAACGAAAAGCACGGGGTCAGGTTTTTATTAGCCCCCTTGTCCTACACAGAAACAGCGGAATTTAACGTGCCGGTGCAGTTCGAAGGGCAAAGTTTTTCGGCAAACCAACCGCTCGATGCTAGCTACTTATTTAATTCGTGGCGTGTTGGCTACCACTATACGTTGAGGCGCAGTAGCACAAGTCACATACGCGTAGGGGGTACTCTAAAAGTACGTGACGCGGAGATTCGATTAGAGCAGGGTAGTACGGTTGCGTTCAATGACAACGTTGGATTTGTGCCACTGTTGTACCTTTCGGCCAGGCGACACTTGGGTAAAAGGTGGACCATTGGAGCAGACCTTGATGGACTTGCCGGTGGTCCGGGTCGTGCGTTCGATGTCGGTGCTACCATTGATTTCGCAGTGACGCCACGATGGCGTATTGGCGCAGATTTTCGTGTGCTGGAGGGTGGTGCAGACGTGAATGTATACAACTTCGCACAGTTTAATTCTGCGTCTATGTCAATCAGTGCACAGTTTTAGCGTTACCGTAAATAGTGCGCCTCTCCAATAGCAAGTGTGGCCACCGAACTTGCGGGTATTGCTTTTCTGTCGATCTCCCTCGCAAGCCGTTGTAAGGGCTCGTCAATTGGCTCGTCAGAAAGGTCGAAAGTACCGTAGTGCACAGGAATCATGGTAGTAGCCTGAAGGTCTTCGAATGCCTGCAAAGCTTCTTCAGGTGTCATATGGCTATTTCTATGAATATGATCTGGTTCGTACGATCCAATAGGGAGTATGGCGTAATCTATGTTGTCAAATAGTTTACCTATCTCCTTAAAGTGATCGGCATAACCGGTGTCACCAGCAATGAAAATGGTTACTTCGTTTGTGCGAATCATGTAGCTACCCCACAGAACAGCATTGGTGTCGAACAAGTTTCTTCTGCTCCAATGATACGCGGGAAGCAAGGTGATACTGATATCCGATTCTGTATTAAACGTTTGATACCAGCCAGCTTCTTGTACGCTAATATCCGGTCGCCAGTGACGCAATAGTTTTCCCATTTTCAAAGGGGTAAACGCCTTTATCGAAGAGCCTGATAATTGCTTGACCGTTTGCTTGTCGAGGTGGTCGCGATGGGCATGCGTGGCCAACAGAAAGTCAATTGATAGCCTGTTTGGTGATACTGGAAGCCGACCCAAACGGGACCCATGAAAGAGTCTGGGTGTATTGAGTATCGGGTCAACCAAAATAGACCGGTCATTGAGACGTAACAGGATTGTTGCGTGTCCCAGCCAAACTATATGTGGTTTATGATCATGCGCTTTTTGATCGTAGGTAACCACTGGTGTATCGGAGGATGTTTCTGTTGGTACTCGTTTGCGATAAGGGTTCAGTTTCCACGTTGCATAGTTCCAAGTCGACTCTCTGCCATTATCTACTGAGCGATAGGGGCCCACAAAACGCCCGTTTTTATAGGGGTTGCCCGGATACTCAGGCTTAACCGAAGGCAGGTTCGGGTTGCTTGAAAACACAGGGTTTGTCGACATACCTGCGCAGCCATGACATAGCGGCAGTACAATGAGCATGACGAGTATTTTGCTTGAGTATCGGTTATATGCTGACATGACCTTTATCTGATGAAGCTCCTGATTAGCTGAGTTAGCATCCGGCTAAAACCCAGCATGACTTTGCTACGATAATTTTCTATAGTAGTTTCATAATGTGCGAATCCAGCTCATTCAAGATTTTTAGATGCGTATCGTCGCTTGTGCTCGCACTCCATTGCACTAGAGAAGTATAAATACCACCAGCTATGAATTGCCGAGCCACGCTATTCAGCGAAAGATGATCATGTGCTTCTTTCACCTCGGCTTCGACCAATCTGGCAATCAGCTGTGAGAATCGTTTTGCTACTGCATAACCATTCAATTCAGTATTGGTTTTTGAGAACAATTGACGATTTCCATTCACATGATTAAGCAGTATCGGTAAGAATCTAAACGTTTTCGTTGTGGAAAGTGACCTGGCGTTTTTATCGGCGAGCATAGCTTGTTCAAACATCTGTAACAGAGAGTCAAGCAATTCATCTTTGTCCTTAAAGTGATTGTAAAAAGTGGTTCTTGATACCCCAGCATGTTCGCAAAGCGCTTGAATGGTAATGTCGTCCCATGTGCATTTTCCTAACAGCTCTCTCATGCTGTTTTGCAATAAAGTATATGTATTCTCAATTCGCTTATCCATCACTTTCCCTACCACTACTGAACACTGTTGCTCACTTTGTTCAGTATCTAAAAGATTAATT
>CALIMV010000329.1 GCA_938045275.1 uncultured Granulosicoccaceae bacterium | reverse complement strand
TGCAGTAGAAAGTGTAAGCCGTCAACAAACACCCAGTTCTCGGCTAATTGGTCTCCGTCTCGACGCCAAAAATCACACACTCGCATATAGACACGTTTATCAGTTTGCGGCTGTCCAAGAAATGGTTTTACCTGAATCATGTTCAACGACGGCCACCCTCCCAGACAACTATAATTGCCATCTGCAAACCGCACGAAGTGCTTGGTAACGCTGCCCGGTTTGATTCCACTTATCCATTCACTGAATGTTTGCTCAAACGGTGTTTGAAACCCCGCAAATTCTTCAATACCCTGAAATGCACCAAAAATGGCAGGCCCGTACCAAGTCATATGGTCATGCCAATACGGTCGCCATGCTTCATCTTCGGTAGCGAGATTCTGCAGCATGGATTCTGTTATCTGCAAAGTTGTTTTTGAATAGTCTGAATCAGTCTTGCTCCATACCAGACCGTCTCCGGTTGCAGGCCCTGGCAGATAACCGGTGTAGCCTCCATGCGATGCTATGGTTTGGTTGATCGGCCAAACACCCGCTGCCATCATTAAAGCAGGAATGTCGAGGAACACATACGATTCAATGGCTTTTCCTTGTTCCATTCGGTGGAACTCTGCAAAACGCAGGTAAGCCAATGCGCCAGTCTCTTTAATACCTATCCACGAGTTCGTGTAGTTGCCATTGTAATAACCGGTACATGCTACCCAGTCACCATCGTTGTAATCACCACCAATGGCAATGTATTCAGTTCTTCGTAGTTGCCTGAAGCTTCTATCAAGTGGTTTGACGAACTGTTCTATATAGGCTTCAGGACCCGATAGCTGATTGAATGGATGGACAACGTTGATAATGGCGTCTGTCGCAAAAAAGAGATTGACAGCCTGTTGAACTAAGCCGCTGTTAGCAGTTCGATAGCTTTCACAGTAGCGCTGCAGGGCTTCTTTGTTTACTGACAAAATAATGGCCTAGGTTTGCAAAGACACATCTGGCTAACTTATAACGATGCTTCTTTGATTAATTTAATGTTGTCAAAACAATAAGTGTTATCTGTACCATTCCCCAAAACGAACCCTATCGAGACCACACTGTAAGCGTTTTCTCCACTTTCATAACTTATAGATGTTCTGTTATACGTGGTGGATACCGCTACAAGCTCCCGATCCAAGGTATTATAAATATCCTCAGTTCTTGCTGTCATTAGAAACAATATTTCTGCACTTGTTTGCGCCCGAACATCGAATTCTATGGTGTAGCTGGAATTTGCGTCAATAAAAAGCCAGTGTGGGGAGTAATCAGTTCGCGCATCCCATTGTTCTACCGCCGTAGCCGGGGACATTACACAATATTCACCACTCATGTCTGACACGACAGTCAGGTCGGTCAGCCAATAGCGGTCGTCTTCGGAGAAATCCCCATTCAACACGGCATTGTCTGTTGGGATATCTGTTTGCCCTACATTAAGGCAATTTTCAGTGGAAGACCATACACAGGTTCCATTAAAGCGTTCGACAAGGTTGCTTACGCCATCTTTATCATAGTCAAATATATCGTGAACGTGTGATGTGTCGATTAGGGTATTGCCGTCTGCTAAAAATTTCTGCGATTGTGTTGACATTTCCACTGTGTGCCCATGAAGTACTTCGTACCATTTAATGAAAATATCGTTGATTTCACCTCTTTGAACACCAGCAATAGCTACTGACACTGGCGACGAGGAACCTGTGAAAAAAAAGGTTTCTGTGCTGCCGGAATTTATCTGAACCAGTGCCCGCCACTCAGTGTCATTCAATGCTGTTATTTGGCGATCGGATGCAGGGCTGTGAAGCTCAATGAGTGTGCTGTTGTTACTGTTCTCACCCACACATGAGATCAACAGAGACAACATCAGTAAAAGCGTGGCACGATATATTTTCATAAAACCCCGGATTACCACTAATGTTGTTGTAACAATTTTATTACCGTATCAATCGTTAAGCGCACTACGGGGTTGGCGTAGTTAGCGTAATTTGATATCCATCCTCAGAAGCCGAATCACTTTTTTTGGACATCAGTATCCCGGTTACAACGATTGCTGCAATCGCCCCAGCTATTTTGTAACCGCGACGATCTTTGCGCGTAAGGTTGACTACCATCTGCTGCTTTGCATCTTGAAGTGTGGCTGTAGTCATATGCACTTTGTGGTGCTTTGCGGTCACTCTTATATTAACCAGTTTGCCCATCGGCAAGGCCATCTGTTGACCACAGTTCCAATCTTCCCATTCACCTTCAACCAGATAACAGACTTCAGCGCTCTCAGGCTTAGTAACGACCGTTAGGTATCCGAACTCCTGACCTGTAACACTGTTGGTCACATCAGCCTTGCATGGAATTAAGCAATAGTCACCTCGAATTTTGGGCTCCTGAATCGGAAACTGTTTTCCGGATGTCGTTTGATATACCTCGTTGCTTACACTCTTGTAAAAAAGCTCAATCGGTTCATCGGCACGGTTATCCAAATTATTCAGAATGGCAGAGGCGAACGGGCTGTATGCCGAGTCGACACCATCTACTGCAATTTTACCGTACTCCGTTGAAAAACCCACGAACGACCCCTGCGGCTGCCAGCGAGTGTCAAGTGAAGTTAAACCGGTCAGGTTGATTGAACGGGAAAAATTGTCGACCGGGGCATCGCGACATGCATCAATCAAAAGTACGTTAACTCCGGAGGGGTTATAACGTTGGATTCGTTCCAATATACTCGACAATGAGATGGAGCGATTTCTAATGTCACTTTCAGTACTGAGCCTGACCCCGTCTGGCAGAATGGGAATCAGGAAGTTTTCCCCGGCACTGGCTGAACCGTGGCCAGCATAATAAATTAATGTGGATGAACCATCCTCAATAGAACTGAGGAAAGAATCTATTTCGTTGTTGAAATCATCTATGTTCAGATCAACCAGGGCACGATCTTTGTGAACGCTGTAGCCGATGGACGATAATTTTTCTGCAATGGCTGTAGAGTCATTGAGTGGATTAGACAAACTGAATCCAGATCCATAATTGCTGTTACCGATAATCAAGGCATGTCGGGTTTCTGCCTTTACGTTAATAGAAACACCAAGCAGGCACAGCACCAGTAATATCAAACACACCACACTGTTTACATTACAGGGGGCTTGATTACGTTTGGATTGAGCAATGTATGTCATATGTATTCAATGCAGTGATCTGTACAACTCTCGGCTAAACCTGGCAACATCAAGATTGCCTGCTCAGCAACAAGAGTGCCCGATCAGCAATCCATTTGATGATGATTACATTTATAAAACAAGGTGACTTCGCGCTAATTTCTCCTTGACACACTATATCACGTGCAGCCAGTGGTCTATCGATAGTCATACTGACTGACAATGTTCCATTTCACTTTATAAGTTACTGGCCCACATGACTTAATTGCCATTCTGGCAGATGGAAAAGCCAGCCAATACAAGGCACGGTATTGTCAGTATGTGGTTTGGCTAAGGGCTATGAGATAATTCAGCAACCCATATCTCAACGACCTTTTCATTCTGCACAAGTGCAGACCAGCCGGAGTTGAATGAATGCAACTGACCTCCAGGTACCGGTAAAGAGACTTGTGGAATGCCAAATTCTTTTTGCAGGCTTGCCAAGCTACTGTACTTTGGAGGCATGTTGCGCACAATCATCATCTCAATATGATTATCCAGCGCAAGAAGACTGTCCCCCTGTTCGTTGAAGAACACCTGCGCTTGCAAACCAACCAGTGTTTTAGCTGGAAGTGAACCAGAATTCCATTTCTTTTTGAGATAACTTTGCACTTCCGGGTACCTGATGTCTTTTCCGAGTGGAATCTCACTTGTTAACCAGGGCGAGTCTTTTTGGCTTTTCTCCAGACAACTGTTTTTCCGCAACCTGAAACAAACCTGCGCCTGGTATGCCTGCGGCAAACTGTCTAACCTACGGTACAGCCTTTGCCAGTATTGAGTCGCTGTGTCATCCCTGCCCCGGTTGTCTAGCATGCGAGCGAAATTAAACAGTAGATTGTCTGGCACCGATTGCTTACGCGACAACTCGGCCATTATGTCGCGCGCCTTCGGCCATCGGTCTGCATTATCCAGATCATCATTGACCCGAATCAATTGATAAATACTTTCAAGCTGGCCTGCAACTGCTGGGTTCTTTCCAAGTGAGGTTTGCCTGGCATCTTCAATTGCGGCATAGGCTCTGTGCATCTTACCCGGCATGTACAGGTAAACAGCCGCCAGATTGATGTAGCTCGTTAATTGTTGATCATCCATGTTGATTGCGTGTTTCAGCCGCTGCTCTGCTTTTTCTAAATGGATCATCGCCTGCTGAGGTAACTGTTGCTCAAACAGACTTCGCTCTCTGGTTATTTTCAATCCGCTGTTAGGTTCCAGCAAGGTCGGAATCCAAAATTTATAAGCCAATTGAACTGGCATTTTTTCTCTGGCAAGCTGCAAATGTACGTAACCAAGGTTACTGTAGGCTTCCATTGTTTCTACACGATTCAAATAATCCTCAAACAGCGATTGTGCATCTTTATAATGACCAAAGTGTGCAAGCGCAACGGCATAACGATAATACGGCACGTCTTGCAATATGTTCTTAAAGCCTTCCTGTAAATATCGCCTGCGTGTTTCGTTAGCCGGGTGAGTACCATCGTTTGTATCGGTATTGTCTGCATTATGAATTTGCGCAAGCCAATGACGAAAAAAATCATCTTCGCCACCAACAAGCCGATCAGTTCGGTAACCTGCCACGGTGGCGAAAGTATAGCCACGCAGATCAGCGCGCAACTCTTCCTCAGGATGCGTTTGCTGCAACGTTGGTTTCCCCTGCGAGAGAGTTTGACTGTTTATAAAAGCGCGATGGTGAAAGAGATCTTCAGTGCCTAAATGAGATAACTCGTGTCCGAGTACAAACGCCGCTCGTGCATCACCTAATTCCAGGTCGTTCTCTCGGTACATAAGTTCAATAGCACCTTTAGTAATCACAACTGAATTGTCGCTCAACGCAACTGCCCAGGGGTAACCATCACTATCGATTACCTGCAACTTTGATCTATTGGCTTGCTGAGAGCCAATTGTTCTACATAATTTCTTGTAGATGTCGTTGACTCGATCTAATACTGGTAGTTCAGACCGATCAACACTTTTATACGCATCGATATAACACTTGCTGGTGGCGCACTCACTTCCCAGCCCAATCGATGGATGCATAAGGACTATGGCCACAAGACAAAAACTGACGATTTTAAAGATAGCCATAACTACTGAATAAGCACTTTCATGTCGTGAGTCATGTCAGCGATCTCCTGCAGTTGCTCAGGTGTGGACAAGGTAGCTGGAGTAGCAGCCACCAATTTTTCATGATTCTGAATGTATTGTCTGGCTACATCGCTACTGCTGCTTTTTAACTCAAGACTTGTTGATTCATTACTACCTTGTGCGCGCATAGATACTTGTGTCCGATAGAAATGCAATGCGTCTATTAACACGCCTGCATTCAAATCAACCATCGATCGCCTGGCAGCAAGGTTCACCATTTCTACCGCATAGCCTTGTTTTAGCCAAAAACCAGTCTGTTCGTCGGCAGAAAAACGACTAACGCTTGATTGCACTGTTTTCAGTGCATCAAGAGCATCAGCCGCCGCGGTGTTGGTCGTTGTATGGTGATACCAACGCGCTATTTGATGGGCTGCGGGTTGTTCGATATTGCCGATTAAATCAAGATCTGCTTGTGTAACACCCGCCAAAAAAGCACTGCGTCGTTTCGATGGTAGCGTCTCTGCCAATGCCCGTGAACTCTCCTGCGGAATTTGTATATAACGCTGCAGATCTGCTGCTGCGACTGACTCTGGAATATCGAATAGCGGTTCGGATAGGCGATTGTTTGAAAGCAGGTATGCCAATACACCCACAGAAAGCAATGCAATCATTGCAATTGCAAAAACAGGTGTGATGCTGGCTTTGAACCGCTGTAGCCACAGTAGGGAACTTTGTTTAAGCGAACGCTTAGGTTGTGTGTCCGCCGTTGTGGCAAGGTCAGAATTGGCTGTCGCAGATAAGACTTCGCTATCGGAAAATAGCTGATCTATGTGCGTATACACATTCGACTCAAGTTGATCCATTTTTTCATCAGGCAACTGTTCAACGGGTTTTGAACGCTGCTTGTGGTGTTTGGCTAAATCCACAATTTCTTGCCAAAAGTTGTCTTTATCCATGTTTCGACCCCTCTGTTAATGTAAACAGATTTTGTCGAACGGTTTCCAGTAAATATTTACGGGCACTGTGTAAACGCTTTCTGAAAAGTGATTCACTGATGCCAATCAGGTTGGCAAGATAGCGGCCACTCGATTTACTTAACAAGACAGGGTCGACCAATGTTTTATATTTAACAGGCAAATAGACTGATATTTCTTCGTCAGAGCATGTTTCAGTCGCTTTACTGCTTGCATTGTTAAATAATCTGATAGCCTCGGTATTATCTATGCCGTTAATAACAGCGACTTCTGTCAATGAAGGAGCCATAGCAAATATGACGTCGTACTCGTTAACCACATAAACATTTCTGGATTTGATATCAATGAACTTCAGATGCGGTTTAATGATATTTTCAATGACGTCGTCAAGCATACATTTATCAAGACATTCCTCCAGCATGGATTCGCTTATGTCGGCAACACTTATGTCAGTAAAATTTGCTGGTGTTTTTTCACCTGCGTCATTGATTGTAAACGGCAGCTTATCGATATGTTTCAGTATTGCCCATCGAATCGGTGCACGCAGATACGCTCTGAATTTACCGTTTAATTTTTTGTACTCGCTGCCCAGCTTGTCAGGTTGTAAAACCTGCATCCAAACCGTCTGGGCAATATCCTGAACATCATCGGGGTTGTATATTTTTCTGCCTACTTGCTGTATCACCCAGGAGGCATGTCGCTGATACAGTTGTTGCGTGGCTCTTGTTCGTTCAACGCGACTGCGACGTTGATCAACTAATATAGCTACTAGCTCGTCGCTTTTTGTATCAAGATTACCTGTACTATCTGACGTCATCTTGAACCAGTGTGTTGTTCTGGCGGCATATGCAGGCCGCAAATTAGTATCCATCCAGAAACGGTGCATAGCGAGGGAGTGTTAAATGCGTATACCACTTCGCTTTAATAGAGTCATACAACAGGTGGGCCAGTATTTCAATCCGTTGTTTACCCCGAACAACTACCCCATGACGGCAAATAGGTTCTGTAGGTAATACCAACCACTGTATTCTCATGGGGATTTTCTCAGACTTGGGATTGAGCTGTCCACTAAATGATTGTGATGCGCCGAAAGACAAGACAACGCCACTGGGATATTTTCACTGGTATATTTTCCAACAGCATGTTAGAGAGCTTTGACAATAAAACCTGAACCCGGCAGGGATAATGTTAATTCGTCAAGCTCACGCTATTACGCCGCGCACGTTATAACTGACAAATTAACACTTACCCCAGACAGGACTTTTAAGCTATCCAACAACGGCCATCACAATAAATGACCGCGTATAGAAGAACAATCGCTAGTTAGGTGTTCTCACACCGGC